>CAZQBJ010000186.1:0-4280 GCA_964591465.1 uncultured Brevundimonas sp. | reverse complement strand
GCTTTTTTCATCCCGCCAGCCTAGCCGTTCGGGCGTCGCTAACAAGCGTCAAGCGCGCCGTTGACTTCGGCGCGCCCCCGAGTATGTTCCGCGCTCCGAATTTAACGGCCCTCCGGCCGCGCTGAGGTAATTTTGCGATGGCCAAACCGGCTTCCATCAAGATCCGCCTGAACTCGACGGCGGACACCGGCTTCTTCTACGTGACCAAGAAGAACGCCCGGACCAAGACCGAGAAGATGGTGCTCAAGAAGTACGATCCGGTCGTGCGCAAGCACGTCGAGTTCAAGGAAGGCAAGATCAAGTAAGGCGTACGCGCCTGCCTGACGGCTTTCGCGCCCGGCCCGCCAAGGGTCGGGCGTTTTCAATTCGTCCGGTTCAGGCGGCCTTGCCGACCACCCGGTTGCGGCCCGAGGCCTTGGCCTCGTACAGCGCCTCGTCGGCCCGCTTGAGCAGCGCCTCGGGCGTGTCGTGCTCGCCGCCGCTGACGGCCACCCCGACCGACACCGTGACGTTCAGCTGCTCCTTGCCGCCCAGCACCCGGAACGGGCTGCCGCCGATATGCAGGCGGATTCGGTCGGCGATCCGGCGGGCGTCCTCCAGCCCGGTGCCGGGCATGATGACCACGAACTCCTCGCCGCCGTAGCGACACGGCAGGTCCACGGCCCGCACATTGGTCGCCAGACGCACGCCGAACTCGCGCAGCACCTCGTCGCCGGCGTCGTGGCCGAAGCCGTCGTTGATCGACTTGAAGTGATCCATGTCGAGCACCAGCGCGGCGACCGGATCGCCGCCGCGGGCGGCGCGACGCACCAGGGCCTGCAGCTGGCCGGTCATGTACCGCCGGTTGTGCAGCCCGGTCAGCGGATCGGTCACCGCCATCTCGAGGCTGTGGTCCAGCTTCTCGCGCAGAAAATCCGAATAGCGCTTGCGACGAATCTGGGTCCGCGCCCGGGCCGACAGCTCCTGCGGGTCCACCGGCCGGGCCAGCACGTCGTTGACCCCCAGCTCCAGCGCCTTGATCAGTCGCTGGCGGTCCTCCGGATCAACCACCGCCACGATCGGCAGGTGACGGGTCGCCTCGGCCGAGCGGATCTGGGCGGCGAACCGCAGGCCGTCGAAGGCGCGGGCCGCGGCGTTGACGATCAGCAGGTCGACCGGCCCCCGCGCGGTCAGGCCCGCCTTGTCCAGATCGGTCTCGACCACCGGCCGGTGCTCGCCCGCCAGCTGGTCGCGGATGCGGGCGGCCTGGCGTTCGTTGTCGTCGACGATGAGCACCCGGCCGCCGCTGTCGCGCAGCCGCGCCTCGCCCTCGTTCAGGCCCAGCTTGCGGCCAGATTCCTCGCGTTCGCGCAGCTCGTCGATGACCAGCTTGAGCCGGCTCAGCGACCGCACGCGGGCGAACAGCACCAGATCGTCCAGCGGCTTGGTCAGGAAGTCGTCGGCCCCCGCCTCCAGCCCGCTGATGCGGTCCTGTCGGCCGTCCAGGGCGGTGACCAGGACCACCGGGATGTGCCGGGTGACAGGGTCTTCCTTCAACCGGCGACAGGTCTCGAACCCGTCCATGCCGGGCATCATCACGTCCAGCAGGATGATGTCGGGCTGCTCCTCGGCCGCCATCTGCAGGGCCGTGGCCCCGTCGGCGCAGGAGATCACCTCGTAATATTCGGCGGTCAGCTTGGCCTCGAGCAGGCGGACGTTGGCCTCGACGTCGTCGACCACCAGGATGCGCGCGGTCATGTCCGACCTCCGTCAGGCAAGGTGCCGACGCACCGTGTCGAGGAAGTGGACGACCGAAATCGGCTTGGAGATATAGGCTTCGCAGCCGCCCTCGCGGATGCGCTCCTCGTCGCCCTTCATGGCGAAGGCGGTCACCGCCACCACCGGAATGTGCGACAGGTCGTCGTCCTCCTTCAGCCACTTGGTGACCTCGAGGCCGGAGATTTCGGGCAGCTGGATATCCATCAGGATCAGGTCGGGACGATGCTCGCGGGCCATGGCGAGCGCCTGCAGGCCCTCGCGGGTCTGCAGGGTCTGGTAGCCCTGCGAGTCGAGCAGATCATGAAAAAGCTTCATGTTCAGCTCGTTATCCTCGACGATGAGGACCGTCTTCGACATCATCACCCGAACCGTTCTTTCCGGACGGGGCGCCCCGCCCCACGGCTTTTGTCGCCGTCTTGGGACGACTATCCGCGAAACATCCTTAAACTGGCGTGAAGCTTGAGGCGAACCGGTGAAGGCGATCTGTCGCGACTGTGATTGGACAGGACCGAATCGTGTTCAGCGATGTCCCGGCTGCGGTTCGCCGAGGCTGGTGACGCACGACGAGCTGACCGAGCTGTCCATCGCCCACCTGGACTGCGACGCCTTCTACGCCTCGGTGGAGAAGCGCGACCGGCCCGAGCTCCGCGACAAGCCTGTGATCGTCGGCGGCGGCAAGCGCGGGGTCGCGGCGACCTGCTGCTACATCGCCCGGCAATACGGCGTGCGCTCGGCCATGCCCATGTTCAAGGCGCTCAAGGCCTGTCCCGACGCGGTGGTGCTCAAGCCGGACTTCGCCCGGTACAAGGCCGAGAGCCGGCGCATCCTGGGCGCCCTGGGCGAGCTGACGCCGCTGATCCAGCCGCTGTCGCTGGACGAGGCGTGGGCGGACCTGTCGGGCACCGAGCGGCTGAACGGCGGCCCGCCGGCCCTGCAGCTGGTCCGGCTGCAGCGCCGCATCGAGACCGAGACCGGCCTGACCGTCTCCATCGGCCTGGCCCCCAACCGCTTCCTGGCCAAGATCGCCTCGGACCTCGACAAGCCGCGCGGCTTCTCGGTCATCGGCGCGGCCGAGGCCGTGGCTTTCCTGGCCGACAAGCCGGTCTCGATCCTGCCGGGCGTGGGCCCGGTGTTCGCCAGGGCCTTGCGCAGCGACGGCTTCGCCACGGTCGGCGATCTGGCCCGCGCCGAACCCAGGGATCTGGTCCGCCGCTATGGCGAGCACGGCCTGCGGCTGCATGACCTGGCCCACGCCCGCGACGCCCGGCCGGTCGACCCGGACTCCGATCGCAAGGGGATGAGCGCCGAGACCACCTTCAACGAGGACCTGTCGGACCTGCGCGACCTCGAGGACCAGCTGTGGCCGCTGTGCGACAAGCTGGCGGCCAAGGCCCGACGCGACGGGGTGGCCGGTCGCGTGGTGGTGCTCAAGCTGCGCGGCCAGGATTTCCGCATCCTGACCCGCCGCCGCACCCTGCCCGAGCCGGCCCAGACCGCCCGCGCCCTGTTCGCCCACGGGCGCGAGCTGCTGGCCCGCGAAGCCACCGGCCGGCCCTTCCGCCTGATCGGTATCGGCATGGCCGATCTGGGCGAGCCGTCCGACGCGCCGACCGATCTGTTCGGCGGCGGCGAGGCGCGGGCGCTGAAGACCGAACGGGCCGTCGACCGGCTGCGCGACCGCTTCGGGCCCGACGTGCTGACCACCGGCCGCACCCTGCGGCGGTCTTGACCCCTCCGCCCGCCCGTGCCCATTGCCGCGCGCCCATGAAGACCGCGGATTTCGACTTCGACCTGCCGGAAGACCGGATCGCCCTGCGCCCGGCCGAACCGCGCGACTGCGCGCGCCTGCTGGTCGTGCGTCCAGACGGCGGGCTGGAGGACCGGATCGTCCGGGACCTGCCCGACTTCCTGCGCCCCGGCGACGCCCTGGTGTTCAACGACACCCGGGTGATCCCCGCCCGCCTGTCCGGCGTGCGCCACCGCCCCGGCCCGGAAGGCGAGACCCTGACCGTCGAGGTCGAGGCCACCCTGCACCACCGCGACGCCCCGGACGTCTGGTCGGCCTTCATGAAGCCGGGCAAGCGGATCAAGCCGGGCGACCGCATCCGCTTCGGCGCGCACGGCGATGCGGCCTGCGAACTGGGCCGGCTCGACGCGACGGTCGAGGCCAAGGGCGAGGACGGCCTCGTGACCCTGCGCTTCGACCTGTCCGGCCCCTTCCTGGACGAGGCCATCCGCGACGTCGGCGTCATGCCCCTGCCGCCCTACATCGCCGCCAGGCGGCCCGAGGACGAGCGCGACCGCACCGACTACCAGACGATCTTCGCCCACCAGGACGGCTCGGTGGCGGCGCCCACCGCGGGCCTGCATTTCACCCCCGCCCTGCTGGAGGCGCTCGAGGCCCGCGGCGTCTCGACCCACGCCGTCACCCTGCACGTCGGCGCCGGCACCTTCCTGCCGGTCAAGGCCGAGGACGTGGCCGATCACCGCATGCACAGCGAATGGGGCGAGGTCTCCGCCGA
>CAZQBJ010000185.1:0-4280 GCA_964591465.1 uncultured Brevundimonas sp. | reverse complement strand
CATCCCCCGCGCGAGGACCTTCGCTGCGCTCCGGTGCGCGGGTTCCCCCTTCTCCGCGGGGGAGAAGAGAGGCGAGGCTGCTTTCGGGATCAGGCGGCGACGGCCTTGACGATCTTGCCGGGCTGGCGGGGCGGTTCGCCCTTGGGCAGGGCGTCGACGTGCTCCATGCCTTCGATGACCTGGCCCCAGACGGTGTACTGGCCGTCGAGGAAGGTGGCGTCGTCGAAGCAGATGAAGAACTGGCTGTTGGCGCTGTTCGGATCGCTGGTCCGGGCCATCGAGCAGACGCCGCGCACATGCGGTTCGCGGCTGAACTCGGCCTTGAGGTTCGGCTTGTCCGAGCCGGACATGCCGGTGCCGGTCGGGTCGCCGCCCTGGGCCATGAAGCCGGGGATCACCCGGTGGAAGATGACGCCGTCGTAGAAGCCTTCGCCGGCCAGTTCGGTGATCCGCGCAACGTGGCCGGGGGCCAGGTCGGGGCGCAGCTTGATGACGACGTCGCCGCCTTGGCCGTCGCCGGTGTCCAGGGTGAAGGTGAGGGTCTCGGCCATCGGCGCGCTCCTGTTTCGGGTCGCGCCGCTCTTACAGGCGGCGCGGCGGGGACGAAAGCCCGCGCGCGATCACGGGCTCGTCGGCGGGAACACCCGCTCGACCCCCAGGTCGCCGGCGGCGGGCGGCCGCAGCAGTTCGGCCTCGGGCCCGGTCAGGTCCAGCCAGTCCGGCCCCCGGTCCGGCGGCAACACCACCACCTGGCGGTCGTGATAGGGGGCCAGGTCCGGCCCCGGGGCGGTGGTCAGCAGGGCGAAGCCGCCGTCGCGCACCAGGCCGGCCAGCCAGAACCAAGGCTGGTCCCGGAGGGTGAAGCGCCAGCGGGTCTTTTTCTTCTGGCCCGGCCGGGGGTCGGTGAACTCATAGAAGCCCGAGGCCGGGACCAGGCACCGCCGGACCCCGCCGAACCGGCGGCCCTCGGAACGGAAATTGAACACCGGCCGACCGTTCGGCCCGGTCCAGCCGAACGGCAGGGTGCGCAGCTGCGGCCCCGTCTCGTCGGCCAGGACGACCGGCGCCGGGTCGCGGATGGTGATCACCTCGGCCGGGGCGAAATTGGGCCGGCCCTCGGGAAAGCGCAGAGGAAACCGGGTGTGGCTGAACGAAGCCTCGACCACATGCAGGGGCAATTTCATCTGGTACTGGCTGCACATGACCCGAAGGTGCCCCAGGCGGCCGCTTCCGTCGACCGCCGGCCGGTGACATAACCGGCCCATGTCCGACGACGCGCCCGCCCCCGAACGCCGCCGCATGGTCCGTCCGCCCACGGGCGGCTCGGCCGCCGGCCGCGGCCTGGGCCAGAAGATCCGCACGGCCGACAAGAAGACCATCTCGAGCCAGCAATGGATCAAGCGGCAGTTGGCCGACCCGTGGTCCGAGCGGGCCCGGGCCGAGGGCTGGCGCTCGCGCGCGGCGTTCAAGCTGGCCGAGATCGACGACCGGCATCAGCTGATCAGGCCGGGCGTCCGGGTCGTCGACCTGGGCGCGGCGCCCGGCGGCTGGGTGCAGGTGGCGCTGAAGCGCGGCGCTGCGGCGGTGGTCGGGGTCGACCTGCTGCCGATCGAGCCGATCGAGGGGGCCGTGCTGATCCAGGCCGACTTCACCGACCCGGGGGTCGACGACCAGCTGATCGAGGCCCTGGGCGGCCGGCCGGACGTGGTGCTGTCGGACATGGCCCACAACACGATCGGCCACCGCAAGACCGACCACCTGAAGATCATCGCCCTGATCGAGATCGCCGCCGACTTCGCCATCCGCACGCTGAAGCCCGGCGGGGCCTTCGTGACCAAGAATTTCCAGGGCGGCGACGCCGGCGGGGTGCTGGCCCGGCTGCGGGCGGAGTTCGCCGAGGTCAAATTCGTCAAGCCGGCGGCCAGCCGGAAGGGGAGTTCGGAGGTCTATCTGGTGGCCACGGGCAAGCTGTGAGCGAAGCGGCGGTTCGCGAGGCCTTCGCCCTGCAGGGGGCGATCTGCACGGCGGCCGGGGCGCCGTTCACCGGCCGGGTGTGCCGGATGCTGGGCGAGAAGCTGGATCGACACACGGCGATCGGGCGGCGGGTGCTGGACTGGCCGGGGGTTCCGACCCACGACGGCGACGCCCTGGCGCTGAGGCTGGCCGGCGGTCTGCACGCCCTGGCCCGCAGCCGCCAGGGCGACCTGGCCGCCTTCTATCCGCCCAATACGCCGCCGCGCGACGACGCGGTGTTGTGGCGGGCGATCCACGCGGCCCTGCTGCGCGACGCCGAAACCCTGGACGGCTGGCTGGACGGGCCGCCGCAGACCAACGAGGTCGGCCGGTCGTCGGCCCTGATGGCCGGCCTGCTGGTGCTGGCCGACCGGTTCGGCCTGCCGTTCGCCCTGTACGAGCTGGGGGCCAGCGCCGGGCTGAACACCATCCTGGATCGCTACGGCTTCCAGCTGGGGCGGACACGGGCCGGGGCGGCGGATTCGCCGGTGCGGCTGGCCCCCGAATGGCGCGGCGGGTCCCCGCCGGCGGCCGAGGTCAGGGTGGTCCGCCGCCGCGGGGTCGACCGGCAGCCGCTGGACCCGCGCTCGGCGATCACCCGCGAGCGGCTGCAGGCCTATGTCTGGGCCGAGCAGCGCGAGCGGCTGGCCCGGCTGGGCGCGGCCCTGGAGCTGGCGGCGGCCGACCCGGCCCCTGTCGACGAGGCCGACGCGGCCGACTGGCTGGAGGCGCAGCTGTCGCCCGAGCCCGAGCCGGGCGTCTGCCGGGTGGTGATGCACACCATCGCGTTCCAGTATTTTCCGCCGGAAGGGCAGGCGCGCATCGCGGCCCGGATCGCGGCGGCGGGGGCGCGGGCCGGCGCCGACTCGCCGGTCGCCTGGCTGGCCTATGAGGCGGGGCCGGGGCAGGAGCGGCGGCCGCAGCTTGTCCTGCGCTCATGGCCGGGCGGCGGGGAGCAGAGGGTGCTCGCCGAGGGCCAGCCCCACGGCGCCTGGCTGGACTGGCGCGGCTGAACCGCGGGCGGCGCGGGCGTCGGCCCGGGCCCACAGGCGGTCGTGCAGGGTGAAGAACACCGTCTGGACCAGCGGCTCGACCAGGCCGACGGCCATGGCCACCCGCCAGTCGCGGGTCAGGGCGTAGGCCACCGCCACGGCGACGGTCAGGTGCATGGCGGCGTAGGTGGCGGACTTCAGCGCGATGCGGGTCATGGCGTCACTCTTGCGAACTGTTCGCAAGTAGATAGGCGCCGGTCGCCGCGATGCAACACGAAAATTCTTATGGCGCCGATAGGTTCGGTCTATGCGCGACAATGCGTCGGGCGCCCCTTCCGTTTTGCAGCGCACCCCGCTATACGCGGCCCGCAAAACGGAGACTCCCTATGGAGATACGCGAAGGGCTCACCTTCGACGATGTTTTGCTCGAACCCGGTCCGTCCGAGATCATGCCCGCCGACGCGGACGTCTCGACGCGCCTGACCCGCGACATCAAGCTGAACATCCCGCTGCTGTCGTCCGCCATGGACACGGTGACCGAGGCGCGGCTGGCCATCGCCATGGCCCAGGCCGGCGGCATGGGCGTGCTGCACCGCAATCTGACGGTCGAGGAGCAGGCCGAGCAGGTCCGCCAGGTCAAGCGCTACGAAAGCGGCATGGTGGTCGATCCGGTGACGGTGACCCCCGACACCACCCTGGGCGAGGTGCGCGAGATCGTCGCGCGCAAGAAGATCACCGGCTTCCCGGTGGTCGACCCGGCGAGCGGCCGGCTGGTCGGCATGCTGACCAACCGGGACATGCGGTTCGAGAGCGATCCGTCGATCAGGGCCTCGGCCCTGATGACCACCGGCGACCTGATCACCGTGCGCGAGGGCGCCGGGCGGCAGGAGGCCTGGAACCTGCTGCGCGAGCGCAAGATCGAGCGGGTCATCGTGGTCGACGAGTCCGACCGCGCCGTCGGCCTGATCACCATGAAGGATATCGAGAAGGCCCAGGCCTTCCCCAACTCGGCCAAGGACGACCACGGCCGGCTGCGGGTCGGGGCCGCCTCGACCGTCGGCGACGCCGGCTACGAACGGTCGATGGCCCTGGCCGAGGCCGGCGCGGACGTGGTGGTGATCGACACCGCCCACGGCCACTCGGCGCAGGTCGCCCGGGCCGTCGAGCGGATCAAGCGCGAGAACAACCGGGTGCAGATCATCGCCGGCAATGTGGCGACCTATGACGCAACCCGGGCCCTGATCGACGCGGGGGCCGACGCGGTGAAGGTGGGCA
>CAZQBJ010000184.1:0-4298 GCA_964591465.1 uncultured Brevundimonas sp. | reverse complement strand
CGCAGGTGCACGCCATCAGCTTCGTCGGCAGTTCCGATATTGCTCACTACGTCTACCGGACCGGCGCGGCCAACGGGAAGCGCGTCCAGGCCATGGGCGGGGCCAAGAACCACGGCATCGTCCTGCCCGACGCCGACATGGACCAGGTGATCAAGGATCTGACGGGCGCCGCCTTCGGCAGCGCGGGCGAGCGCTGCATGGCTCTGCCGGTGGTGGTGCCCGTGGGCCAGAAGACCGCCGACGAGCTGCGCGAGCGGCTGGTCGACGAGATCCCCCGCCTGCGCGTCGGCGTCTCGACCGACAAGGACGCCCACTACGGCCCGGTGGTCACCGCCGCCCACCGCGAACGCATCGCCGCCTGGATCGAGAAGGGCGTGCAGGAAGGCGCCGAGCTGGTCGTCGACGGCCGCGACTTCACCCTGCAGGGCCACGAGAAGGGTTATTTCATCGGCCCGTCGCTGTTCGACAACGTCACCGCCGGCATGGAGAGCTATCGCGAGGAGATCTTCGGCCCGGTGCTGCAGATCGTGCGCGCCGCCAGCTTCGAGGAAGCGCTGGCCCTGCCGTCCAACCACCAGTACGGCAACGGCGTCGCCATCTTCACCCAGAACGGCCGCGCCGCCCGCGACTTCGCCGACCGGGTCAATGTCGGCATGGTCGGGATCAATGTGCCGATCCCGGTGCCGGTCGCCTACCACACCTTCGGCGGCTGGAAGCGCTCGGCCTTTGGCGACATCAACCAGCACGGCATGGAAGGCGTCCGCTTCTGGACCAAGACCAAGACCGTCACCGCCCGCTGGCCGGATTCGGCGCTGGAGCACGTGGATTCCAGCTTCGTCATCCCGACCATGCAGTAACCGCCGTTTCCCCTCGCGGGTGTTCGGAGGGGCGATTCTCGATGATAAGCGGTATCACGACGATATGCTGAAGCTGGAGAGTCCGCCTCGATGCGTCGGTTTTTGATCTGGAGCGCGCTGGCCGTGGTCGTCGGCCTGGCCATCGCGGCAGGCGGATACTGGGCTTACTGGAATTTCCACGCGCGGTACCAGCCGGTCACGATCACTCGCAACCAGGCCGAGATCCAGCGGCTGCTGGACGAGGCCAGCTGGCTGTCGGCCGGCGGCGGCGGCGAGGCGCTGTACATCGTCGGCTACCGCGATTGCGCCAGCTGTCTCGCCTATGAGGAGTCCGAGGCGCCCAAGCTGCGCGCGGCCGGGGTCGAGGTGCGGGTCATCGTCTTCGCCCGGCCCGATCGGGAGGGCCTGGCCCAGTCGACGGCGGCCGAACGGGCCACGGTCGCCGAGCTGTGGCTGACCCGCGACTGGTCGCTGTACCAGCGGTGGACCGCCACCCCGTCGCGCGACTGGTCGGCGGCCGGGATTCCGCCCGCCGACGGCAATCTGGCGCGCACCGCGGTGGTCGGCGCCGGCCGCGAGTTCGTCGAGGAGCTGAGCGGCCTGCTGCGCGGCGCCGGCATGGGGGTGACCTATCCGCTGGTCATCTGGCGCGACCGCGAGGGTTTCCTGAAGGCGTGCGCCTGCTCGTCCGAGCGGTCCTGGGCCTTCATCCGCGACGATCTGGACGCGCCGGACCGGCTGCGCGACCCCGAGCCGGGCGCGCCGCTGCCGGACGCCGCCGCCGGGGCGCCCTATCCGGGCGATCCGGGCGCGGCCGAGGTCGAGCAGCCCGTGCCCACGCCCTCGCCGATCGATCCGGCCCCGACCGCGAGCGCGCCGCCGCGCGCCACGCCGTCGCGCCCGCCGCAGCCGCGCGAGGCGCCGCAGCCGAGCCGGGAAGAAGAAGCCGTCTTTTTCTGAGGCGAGGGCTCAGCCCAGGGTCTCGGCGCAGACCTCGATCAGGCGATCGACGTCCTCGGGGTCCTGGTACAGGCCGAATCCGAAACGGATGACGTCGTCGCGCACGTCGGTCATCACCTGCGCCGCCTGCAGCGCCGCCTTCCAGCGCGGCGCGTCCGGCCGCCGATAGGCCAGGAAGCGGGCGTGGGGCGCGTCGCCCTCCAGCGGGTTCAGCAGTTCGGCCCCGGCCAGCTGCGCGCCCGCCGATCCGGCCGCCACCGCCCCGGCGAACCGGTGCTGCAGCGCCCGCGCGTGGGCCGTCGCCCGGGCCGTGTCCAGGCCCTGGTCGGCCAGCATCCGGCGCACGGCGTTGAACCGGTACAGGCCCGAGGCGTCAAAGGTGGCGCCCCAGAAGCGGCCGCCGTCGGTCGCGTAGCCGACTCCGCCGGGCGGCCCCTGCAGATCGCCGAACTCGGCGAACCAGCCGGTGACGGTCGGGCGCGGGCCGAAGCCGGGCGGCGCGTGCAGGAAGGCCGCGCCCTCGCCGGCCATGGCGTATTTGTAGCCCCCGGCCACGTAGAACAGGCGGTCGGCGAACGGCGACAGGTCCGTCTGCACCGCCATGAAGCCGTGGTAGGCGTCGATCACCACCCAGGGGCCGTCCGGATCGGCCAGGGCCGCCAGCTCGGCCAGCTTGTCGAACACCTGCCCGGTGCGGAAAAACACCTGGCTGACCAGGATCAGGTCATGGCCGCCGCGGCGGGCCGCCGCGACGAACCGCTCGGCGAAGCTGTCGAACGGGGCCAGCGGCACCCGCTCCAGGATGATCTCCCCGGCTTCCTCCCAGCGCGCCGCCTGGCGGCGGAACGAATGGAATTCCCCGTCGCTCGACAGGACTCGGACCGGCCGGCGCGCGAGGGCTGAGCGCAGGCGGACCAGCAGCTCGTGGGTGTTGGGCGCGAAGACCACCGAAGCGGGCGAGGGCAGGCCAAGCTCGGCCGCCACGTGGCTCTGGGCCTCGGGCACGACTTCGCCGAAGATCACGTCCCACTTTCGGTCGGCCAACCGGGCCGCGTCGGCCCAGGCCCGCAGATGCCCGTCGTAGCTGGCGTCAGGCCACAGGTGGTGGCTGTGGGCGGCGAAGTGCAGCCGCTGCGGATCGGACGCCAGGGCGCGGGCGAAAAGCGGCTTGTAGCTCATCGACACGCCTCCCGCGCCGCGCCGGAGCGGCCCTAGACCAGCGCCCCGTGGCAGTGCTTGAACTTGCGGCCCGAGCCGCACGGACAGCCGGCGTTGCGCGGCGTGCGCTCCCAGCCTTCGGGCAGCATCGAGGCCGGCATCCGGGCCCGTTCGTCGCCCGACAGCCCGCCCTCGGGGTTCTGCGCGGCCGGATCCTCCATCTGGTTCTCGCCGGTCAGCGGGTTCAGGTGGATCTCCTCGACCTCGCCCAGCGGCGGGGGCGGCGGCTCGAAGCGGAACTCGACCGTCATCAGCCAGCGGGTCACATTGTGCCGCAGGTCGGTCAGCAGGGTCTCGAAGAGCGAGAAGGCCTCGGTCTTGTACTCGTTCAGCGGGTCGCGCTGGCCATAGCCACGCAGGCCGATCACGCCGCGCAGGTGGTCCAGGTGCATCAGGTGCTCGCGCCACTGCATGTCGATGATCTGCAGCAGGAACTGCCGCTCGATCGACCGGGACTGCTCGGCGCCCAGCATCGCCTGGCGCTCGGCCGCGCGGGCCGCGGCGGCCTCTTGCAGGCGGGCCTCGATCACCTCGTTGTCCACGCCTTCCTCGGCCGCCCAGTCACGGACCGGAACCTCCAGGCCCAGGACCGTGCGGACCTTTTCCTCCAGCCCGTCGATGTCCCACTGCTCGGCGTAGGCCTTGGGCGGCATGTAGCGCTCGACGAAGTCCGAGATGGTGTCGCGGCGGAACTCGGCGATCAGCTCGGACAGATCCTCGGAGTCCATGAACTCCTGGCGCTGCTCGAACACCGCCTTGCGCTGGTCGTTCACGACGTCGTCGTACTTCAGCAGGTTCTTGCGGATGTCGTAGTTGCGCTGCTCGACGCGCTTCTGGGCGGTGGCGATGGCGCTGTTCAGCCACTTGTGGGTGATCGCCTCGCCTTCCTGGACGCCGAAGGTGCGCATGATCGCGTCCAGCCGGTCGCCGGCGAAGATGCGTAGCAGGTCGTCCTCGCAGGACAGGAAGAATTTGGACCGGCCCGGGTCGCCCTGGCGGCCGGTGCGCCCCCGCAGCTGGTTGTCGATGCGGCGGCTTTCGTGCCGCTCGGTGCCCAGCACGAACAGGCCGCCGGCGGCCAGCGCCTGCTGGCGCTTCTCCTCGATGTCGGCTTTCAGCCGGGCCTCCTCGTCGGCCTCCATCTGCGGGGTGACCTCGACGCCCATGGCGCGCTGCTCCTGGCGCCAGCGGGTCATGCGCATCTCGAGGTTGCCGCCCAGCTGGATGTCGGTGCCGCGGCCGGCCATGTTGGTGGCGATGGTC
>CAZQBJ010000183.1:0-4461 GCA_964591465.1 uncultured Brevundimonas sp. | reverse complement strand
CGGCCGGACGCGGTGGTGCTGGCCCTGGGCGGGGCCAGCTGGCCGCGGCTGGGCTCAAGCGGCGACTGGGCCCCCTGGCTCCAGGCGCGCGGCGTCGCCCTGGCGCCGTTCCAGCCGGCCAACGCCGGGGTCGACATCGGCTGGAGCGCGCCGTTCCGCGACCGCTTCGCCGGCACGCCGCTGAAGACCATCGCCGCCGCGTTCGGCCGCCGGACGGTGCGCGGCGAGGCCATGATCACCGCCTATGGACTGGAGGGCGGGGCGATCTACGCCCTGGGCGCGGCGGTGCGCGAAGCGCTGAACGACGGGTCGCCGGCGGTGCTGTCCCTGGACCTGCGGCCGGACCTGTCGGTCGAGCAGCTGGCGGCGCGGCTGGCCCGGCCGCGCGGCAAGGACAGCGTGGCCAATTGGCTGCGCAAGGCCGGCGGCCTGTCGCCGGCGGCGGCCATGCTGCTGCGCGAGATCCCCGGGCCGGTGCCCGAGGGGGCGGACAAGCTGGCCCGACGGATCAAGGGGGTGCGGCTGGCCGTGACCGGCCACCAGGGGCTGGAGCGGGCGATCTCCTCGGCCGGCGGGGTGCGGCTGGATCAGGTCGACGACCGGCTGATGCTGCGCGCGGCGCCAGGGGTGTTCGTGGCCGGCGAGATGCTGGACTGGGAGGCGCCGACCGGCGGCTATCTGCTGCAGATGTGCTTCGCCACCGGGGCGGCGGCGGCGCGCGGGGCGCTGGACTGGCTGGCGGTGCGCTGAGCCTCAGCCCAGCCGGCGGCGCAGGCGGACCATCAGGGCGGCGGCGGCCTTCAGCTCGGCCGCGTCCAGACCTTCGGCCAGGCCCTGGGCCCAGACCTGGCGGCGGGCGTCGGCCTGGGCGAAGGCGGCGGCCCCGGCGGGGGTGACCGCGATCTTCGGAGAGCGGCGATGGCGCGGGTTGGGTCGCAGCTCGACCAGCCCCTCGGCGGCCATCGCGTTGACCAGCCGCTGCACCCCCTGGCGGCTGAGGCCCATGCGGGCGGCGATCTGAGGCGCGGTCGGCGGCTCCGGGGCCAGGCGCACCGCGGCCAGCAGCTTCCAGCGAGCCCCGGTCAGGCCCAGATCGGCGACCAGGGCGTCGCCGGCGGCGGCCAGGGCCGCCTCGGCCCGGAACACCTCCAGCACCAGGGAGGAGAGCGCATCGGCTGCGGCGGATGGAACCATGCCGGCACGCTGGGCTGATTGCATCATGTTGTCAAACAGGGGCCGTTGGCTGGTGGGCAATGGCCCGTCCCTAGAGTGACAACGTGTTGCATTTCCATCCTCGGCTGTGTGGGGAGTCTCTGGCGCCGGCGGGGCCGCGGGCCTAGACTGGCGGCCATGACCCTGTTCGACATCCTGATCATCGCGGCCGTCGGCGCCGTGGCCGTCACCCTCGGCTTCGGCATCTATGCGCTGTATCGCGGCGGCGATTTCGGGCGCTCGTACTCCAACAAGCTGATGCGCCTGCGGGTGGTGCTGCAGGCGGTGGCCATCGTGCTGCTGGTCGCGGGCATCTGGTGGAAGGCGCACAACGGGGCCGGCTGATGGTCACCCTGAACCGCATCTACACCCGGGCCGGCGACAAGGGCGGCACCCGCCTGGCCAACGGCCAGCCGGCGTCCAAGGCGGACCCGCGGGTCGAGGCCTATGGCGCGGTGGACGAGCTGAACGCCTGCGTCGGCCTGGCGCGGCTGCAGTGCGCCGCGGATCCGGCGCTGGACGCCATGCTCGGCCGCATCCAGAACGAACTGTTCGATCTCGGCGCCGACCTGTCGACGCCGCTGGACCCGCCGCCGAAGTGGGAGGCGCTGCGCATGGTCGCGGCGCAGGTGGCCCGGCTGGAGGCCGAGATCGACGAGATCAACGGGCCGCTGTCGGAGCTGAACTCCTTCGTCCTGCCCGGCGGCTCGCCGCTGGCCGCGGCCCTGCACCTGTGCCGCACGGTGGCCCGGCGCGCCGAGCGCCAGACGGTGCGGCTGCTCGAGGCCGGCGTGGCGGTGACGCCCGAGGCGGTCCAGTACCTGAACCGCCTGTCGGACCTGTTTTTCGTCGCCGCCCGTCGGGCCAACGCCAACGGGGCCGAGGACGTGCTGTGGCGGCCCGGGGCGACCCGCTAGGACCTCAGGGCAGCGGCCGCGACACCCGGGGCCCCAGATTCTCCAGCACCTCGCGCGCGTCGAAGGCGTTCGGATCCGACGCCGGCTTGGGCCCCCGACCCATGACGATCTCCGCCGTGGCCTCGTATCGGGTGATCTCGCGCACATCCATGTCGCGGCCCCAGAACGGATCCCACGGGCTCCAGTAGCCGCCGCTGTAGAAGCGCCAGTAGGGGTTCCAGTACGGGCCGTAGCGCGAGCGGAAGGCCGGGTCCGGCGTGCCGACATAGCGGCTGTCGCGGTCGGTCGCCCGGTTCACCGTGGCGAACCAGTCATAGCCGTCGCGCACCGTCAGTTCGGCCGCGCGGTACAGCATGTACATCTCGACCGTGTCGCGGGAGGTCACCGAATTGCCGGCGAAGGTGACCATGTAGCGGTTCGATTCCAGGCGCTGTTCGGCGTAGCCGCCGCGATCGCTGCCATAGCCCAGCGGCTGGTACGGGGTGGCGGTGGCGCAGGCGGCCAGGGCCAGGGCGGCGACCGCCGATATCGTCAGGCGTTTCATCTGGCATGTCTCCTTTGCGGCGGGGCTGCCACACCCGGCATGAACCCGCACTGAACGCACGGCGTTCCCGATCCGCAGCCTGCGCCGGTCAGCGCGTCAGGATCAAGGCCGCCGCGGCCAGCAGCAGCGCGCCGACGACCAGGCCGAATCCGCGGCGGAAGGTCGGGCGGGTCATGCGCGCGGCCAGGGCCGACCCGCCCAGGCCGTAGGCGCTCATGCTCAGCACATCCATGCCGATGGTGGCGACCGCGAACAGCAGCAGCTGCGGGACCAGCGGCCGGGCCGGATCGAGGAACGGCGGCAGCACCGCGGTGAAGAACAGCACCGCCTTCGGATTGGCCAGCTGGACCGCGAAGCCGTCGGCGACGGCGCTGCGCCCCGGCCGGATGACCGCGTGGGTCGGCCCGCCCCCGCCGCGCACGGCGCCGAGGATCGAGCGAAGGCCCAGCCAGGCGACATAGAGCCCGCCGGCGATGGCCACCAGGCGGAACAGCTGCGGGAAGGCGGCCACCAGCGCCCCCAGGCCCAGGGCGGCGGCCCCGAACCACACCAGGGTGGCGGCGTTCATGCCGACCACGCCCATCAGGGCCGCGGCCTTGCCCTTCTGGATGCCCGTGGCGACCGCGAACAGGTTGGCGGGCCCCGGGGTCACGGCCATGACGGCCATGACGCCGAGAAAGGCGGCGTAAAGCTGGGGATCGACGGGCAGGGTCACGCGCGGCCTTTCCGCCGCCGCGCCCGGGCCGTCAAGCGGTCATTCGGCGGCGACGCCGACAGGGGCCGCGGCGGGCAAACTGACCCGCCACCCCGGCGATGCAGCTTAAATCGCCCTCATCAACCGCGGCGGTCGCGGCGGGCGAGCACGCGCAGGCGCAGGGCGTTCAGCCGGATGAACCCTTCGGCGTCGCGGTGATCGTAGGCCTGCACGCCCTCTTCGAAGGTCACCAGGTCCTGGTCGTAGAGGCTGTGCGGGCTTTCGCGGCCGACGACGGTGGCGGCGCCCTTGTACAGCTTGACCCGGACCTGGCCGGTGACCTTGGCCTGCGAATGGTCGATGGCCGCCTGCAGCATCTCGCGCTCGGGCGAGAACCAGAAGCCGTTGTAGATCAGCTGGGCGTATTTCACCGCCAGCTCGTCCTTCAGATGCAGGGCGCCGCCGTCCAGGGTGATGGACTCCATGCCCCGGCGCGCGGCCAGCAGGATGGTCCCGCCGGGGGTCTCGTAGACGCCGCGGCTCTTCATGCCGACAAAGCGGCTCTCGACGAGGTCCAGCCGGCCGATGCCGTTGTCGTGGCCCAGCTGGTTCAGACGGGCCAGCAGGGCCGCCGGCGACAGGGCCTCGCCGTCGATCGACACCGGATCGCCCTGCTCGAAGCCGACGGTGATCACCGTGGGACGATCCGGCGCCTCTTCGGGCGAGATCGTCCGCTGATGCACGAACTCCGGCGCCTCGACGGCCGGGTCCTCCAGCACCTTGCCCTCCGAGGAGCTGTGCAGAAGGTTGGCGTCGACGCTGAACGGCGCCTCGCCCCGCTTGTCCTTGGAAATCGGAATCTGGTGCTGTTCGGCGAAGGCCAGCAGCGCCTCGCGCGAGCGGAAATCCCATTCGCGCCACGGCGCGATCACCCGGATGTCGGGCTCCAGCGCATAGTAGCCCAGCTCGAAGCGGACCTGGTCGTTGCCCTTGCCGGTGGCGCCGTGACAGACGGCGTCGGCCCCGACCTGACGGGCGATCTCGATCTGGCGCTTGGCGATCAGCGGCCGGGCGATCGAGGTGCCCAGCAGGTA
>CAZQBJ010000182.1:0-4512 GCA_964591465.1 uncultured Brevundimonas sp. | reverse complement strand
CGCCCCGGAGGCCGGACGGCAAAACGCCCGCGCCGCCGGAGGGGGGAGGGGAGGGCGGCGCGGGCGTCTCGCTTGGAGGAGCGTCGGCCAGCCGGGCCTGAAATCCAGGGGGGCTGGGGGGGCTGTTCAGGATCCGGGACCTCAGGGGATTCCCGACCGGCCGACGATGTGAAGATCGGAAGCCAAACGGGCGGCGCAAGGACCGAAATAAGACCATTTCGTGTCCCGTCGCGCCGCCGCGGGTCGGCCGCCAGCGGGCGGGCTGGCCTTGGCCGCGACTTGCGCGCTAGGCTCCCCCGGATGAGCGTGGAATTCCTCACCGCCTCCGAGCCGACGCAGCCGGGTCCGGTGTTCTTCACTCGCGGCGAGCTGGGCCTCATCCTGCGCGTCTACGGGCGCATGGTGGCGACCGGCCAGTGGCGCGACTACGCCCTGTCGGCCGGGCCCGACATGGCCGCCTTCGCCGTCATGCGCCGCTCGGGCGACGCCCCCGCCTACACCATCGAGAAGCGCCCCGCCCTGGCCCGCCGCCAGGGCGCCTGGGCGGTGATCGGCCAGGGCGGCGTCATCCTGCGCCGCGGCCGCGACCTGGCCCAGGTCCTGCGGGTGTTCGACAGCCGCAAATTCACGGTGGTGGAGTAGAGGTCCCCGCCCGGACGAGATCTCTTCTCCCGCCCGGCGGGAGAAGACGGCGCCGCGCACCGGAGCGAAGCGAAGGTCCTCGCGCGGAAGATGAGGGCCGCCGCAGCCGCCGCCCCGGCCGCCCACGAAAAAGGCCCCGGAGTCGCCTCCGGGGCCTTATGTCCTTTCGGCTTTCGCCGGACCTATTCGCGGCCGCCCATGAAGGCGAGCAGGAACTGGAACAGGTTGATGAAGTTGATGAACAGCGCCAGCGCGCCATAGCTGGTGGCCACGCTCATCGCCGCCTGCTGGCCGCCCAGAGCGTAGTAGGTCAGCTTCAGCCGCTGGGTGTCGTAGGCGATCAGGGCCGAGAACAGCAGCACCCCGATGGCGTTGATCACGAAATACATCATCGGGCTTTGCAGGAACATGTTGACCACCATGGCGATGATCAGGCCGATCACGCCCATGATCAGGAAGCTGCCACAGCCGGTCATGTCCTTCTTGGTCGTGTAGCCGAACAGGCTCAGCGCGCCGAAGGCGGCCGCCGTGACGAAGAAGGTCGTGGCGATCGAGGCGCCGGTGTAGATCATGAACAGCACGCCCAGGCCGGCGCCGATGGTGGCCACCACCGCCCAGTACAGCAGGTTGGCCCCGCGCGGGCTGGGGTTCTTCATGAAGAACATGGCCCCGAACAGCATGGCCAGCGGCGAGAACTGCACGATCAGGCCCAGCCCGGTGTGGGTCAGCTGGCCCTGCGGCGTCACCGCGAACAGCAGGCTGCTGACCGCCGGGACGTTGCCGGTCACCCAGGCCAGGGCGCCGGCGATCGCCAGGCCTAGACCCAGCTTGTTGTAGACGCCCAGCATGAAGCTGCGCAGGCCGGCGTCCACCGCCATGTCGGCCCGGGCGGCGGCCGGTCTCGAGAAGCCGTTATTGAAATCGCTCATCGCGAGGTTGGTCTCCTGTCGGGCCGGGAGCGTCCCGGCGTTCTTGCCCTGGAATATCGGGGCGACCGGCCGTTCGTGCAAGGGAAAGCGGGCTATCGGGCCGCGCCCGGCGCCGTTAGGGTCGCAGGCGTGATCCGCCTGTTCGCCGCCATCGCCGTGCCCGACCACATCGGCGAGCCCCTGGCCCGCCGCCAGCAGGGCCTGCCCGGCGCCCGCTGGCGCCCGTCCGAGGCCCTGCACATCACCCTGCGGTTCTTCGGCGAGCTGGACGAACCGGTGGCCGAGGACCTGGCCGGCGAACTGGTCCGCGCCCACGTGCCGCCGTTCGAGCTGAGCCTCGAGGGGGTCGGGGCCTTCGGCGAGGGCCATCAGCTGCGCGCCGTGTGGGCCGGGGTGGCCGACAGCGAGCCGCTGAACATCCTGGCCGGCCGCTGCGAGGCCGCCGCCCGCCGGGTCGGCCTGCCGGCCGAGGGCCGCCCGTACCGACCGCACGTCACCCTGGCCTATCTGCGCCGCCCCGATCCGGCCCGCGTCGGCGCCTGGATCGCCGGGCACAACCTGCTGCAGTCGCCGCCCTTCCGCGTCGATCGCTTCGGCCTGTATTCCAGCTGGCTGGGGGCCGACGGTTCGACCTATCAGCTGCAGAGGGAGTATCCGCTGTGACCGCCGCCCCCGGCCCCGTGCTGCGCACCGCCCGCCTGACCTTGCGCCCCACCGCGGCGGAGGACTTCCCCCGCTGGGCCGAAATGATGGCCGATCCGGAGGCCGCCCGCTTCCTCGGCGGGCCCCAGCCGGCCGCCGCCGCCTGGCGCGGCATGATGACCATGGCCGGGGCCTGGGCCCTGACCGGGGTGTCGATGTTCTCGGTGATCGAGACCGCCACCGGCCGCTGGCTGGGCCGGCTGGGCCCATGGACGCCCGAGGGCTGGCCGGGCACGGAGGTCGGCTGGGGTCTGCACCCGGACGCCCAGGGCCGGGGCTACGCCGCCGAGGGCGCGGCCGCGGCCATCGACTACGCCTTCGACGTACTCGGCTGGGACGAGGTCATCCACTGCATCGACCCGGACAACGCCCCGTCCATCCGCCTGGCCGAGCGCCTCGGCTCCGTCCGCCGCGGCCCGGTCAAGCTGCCCGCCCCCCTGCAGGACTTCCCCGTCGAGGCCTGGGGTCAGACGAAGGCGCAGTGGAAAGCGCGTTGACGCCAGTGGCGAGTGGCGAGTGGTGAGTAGTGACTAGCGGGCCGAAGCGCGCGGTCGCGGCGACAGGGGCCATCCTCGCCACTCGTCACTCGACACTCGACACTAACCTCACGCCTTCTTCACGAACTCCGTCCGCAGCACCAGGCCCTTCACCTGGGGGTGGCGGCCCTCGATCTCGTCCGGGTCGCCGGTCAGGCGGATCGCCTTGACCACCGTGCCCCGCTTCAGCGTCACCCCGCCGGAGCCCTTCACCTTCAGATCCTTGACCAGGATCACGCTATCGCCGTCGGCCAGCACATTGCCGTTGGCGTCCCGGGTCTCGTCGCTCATGGGGGTCTCCAGAGAAATAAAGCGGCACCATACACGCCCGCTAGCGGCAAGCCTCAGGGCGAAGGGTCGCGCCGCCGCGCTCAAGCAGCGAGCGACCGCGTCGGAGCGTTAGCGCCCGCCTCACGTCAATGCGCCTCGTCCCAGTTGGCGGCGGCCTTGGCCTCGACCACCAGCGGCACGGACAGGGCCGCGGCCGGTTCGGGTGCGGTCTCCATGGTCCGGCGGATCACGGCCATGGCCGCCTCGGCCTCGCCTTCCGGGGCCTCGAACACCAGTTCGTCGTGCACCTGCAGCAGCATGCGGGTGGCCAGCCCCGCCTCCGCCAAAGCCGGCCCCATCCGCATCATGGCCCGCCGGATGATGTCGGCGGCGGCGCCCTGGATCGGGGCGTTGATCGCCGCCCGCTCGGCGAACTGGCGCTCGGCGGCCGACTTGCTGGCGATGGCCGGGATGTGGATCACCCGCCCGAACAGGGTGCTGACGAAGCCCTGCTCGCGCACCATCGCCCGGGCCCCGTCCATGTAGTCGCGGATGCCGGGAAAGCGCTCGAAATAGGTCTTGATGTAGGCCCCGGCCTCGGACTGCGGGATGTTCAGCTGGGCCGCCAGGCCGAAGGCCGAAATGCCGTAGATGATGCCGAAATTGATCGCCTTGGCCCGCCGGCGGGTCTCGGCGTCCATCTGCTCCAGCGGCACGCCGAACATCTCCGAGGCGGTGGCCGCGTGAATGTCCAGCCCGGCGGCGAAGGCGCGTTTCAGCTCGGGGATGTCGCCGATGTGGGCCAGCAGGCGCAGCTCGATCTGCGAATAGTCGGCGCTGATCAGCACATGGCCCGGGGCGGCGATGAAGGCCTGGCGGATCTGCCGGCCGGTCGAGGTGCGGATCGGGATGTTCTGCAGGTTCGGATCGGTCGAGGCCAGCCGCCCGGTCGAGGCGGCGGCCAGCTGATAGCTGGTGTGCACCCGGTGGGTGGCCGGATCGGCCGCCGCGACCAGGGCGTCGGTGTAGGTGCCCTTCAGCTTGGCCAGCTGGCGCCAGTCCAGCAGCGTGCGCGGCAGCTCGTGGCTCAGGGCCAGCTCCTCCAGCACCGAGGCGTCGGTGCCCCACTGGCCGCTGGCGGTCTTCTTGCCGCCCGGCAGGTCCATCTCGCCGAACAGGATCTCGCCGATCTGCCGCGGCGAGCCCAGGTTGAACGGCCGCCCGGCCAGCTCGTGGGCCCGCGCCTCCAGCTCGGCCATGCGCACGCCGAACTCGTTGGACAGCCGCCGCAGCCGGTCCGGATCGACCCGCACCCCGGCGATCTCCATGGCCGCCAGAACCGCCGGCATCGGCCGCTCCAAAGTCTCGTAAACGGTGGTCAGCCGCCGCTGGGCCAGCCGCGGCTTGAGCAGCCGATACAGGCGCAAGGTGAC
>CAZQBJ010000181.1:0-4528 GCA_964591465.1 uncultured Brevundimonas sp. | reverse complement strand
AGCTTCTCCTGCGAGGTCCAGCCCATCTTGACGAGGTCGGGCAGCGGGATGCCGGCGACGGTCGCATAGCGCGTCAGCGGCACCATGGTGTCGCCGTGGCCGCCGAGCACGAAGGCGGTGACGTCCTCGACCGACACCTTGAACTCGTCGGCGAGGAAGTAGCGGAAGCGGGCCGAATCGAGCACGCCGGCCATGCCGACCACCTTGTTCTTCGGCAGGCCGGAGAACTTCTGCAGCGCCCAGACCATGGCGTCGAGCGGGTTGGTGATGCAGATGACGAAGGCGTCGGGCGCGTACTTCGCGATGCCGGCGCCGACCTGCTCCATGACCTTGAGGTTGATGCCTAGGAGGTCGTCGCGGCTCATGCCCGGCTTGCGCGGCACGCCGGCGGTGACGATGCAGACGTCGGCGCCGGCGATGTCGGCGTAGTCGTTGGCCCCCTTCAGGGCCACGTCGGTCCCGATCACGGCGGTGGCCTCGGCGATGTCCAGCGCCTTGCCCTGCGGCGTGCCCTCGGCGATGTCGAACAGGACGACGTCGCCCAGCGCCTCGCGCGCGGCGATGTGGGCCAGGGTGCCGCCGATCATGCCCGATCCGATGAGTGCGATCTTCGCGCGCGCCATGCCGAGGTCTCCGAATGTGTTTGTGGGGGAGGGTTGAATGCTGGGCGCGATCTAGACCCGCGCGCCGTCCGCCGCAAGCGACCGCGGGCGCGACCGGGCGACACGGCCGGGGGTCGTCAAGCCGCCGGCGGCTGGCTAGGTTGCCGCCCGGGCGGCGATGGGGCCGTCCGTCGGGGACCCCAGTTCATGAAGCGCATCCTGCTGACCACCGTCGCGGCCTTCGCCGTCGCCTGCCCCGCCCTGGCGCAGACGCCGCCGGAGCTGCAGCCCGAGCCGACGCCGGCGGCGCCGCCCGAGGCGACGGAGGCGGCCGAGGCCCCCGACTGGGACGTGATGAACCCGCCGGGCCCGTCGCGCGACGTGACCATCGACGTGACCCGCGGCACCTGGATGTCGCTGGACGTCAGCCCCGACGGCCGCGAGATCGTCTTCGACCTGCTGGGCGACCTGTACGTCATGCCGATCACCGGCGGCGAGGCCCGGCCGATCGCCAGCGGCGTGCAGTGGGACATGCAGCCGCGCTATTCGCCCGACGGCCGGCACATCGCCTTTACCTCCGACCGGGGGGGCGGCGACAACATCTGGATCATCGACCGCGACGGCTCGAACCCCCGCCAGGTGACCGACGAGAGCTTCCGCCTGCTCAGCCAGCCGGACTGGACGCCCGACGGCGAGTTCATCGTGGCCCGCAAGCACTTCACCTCGCGCCGCTCGCTGGGGGCGGGCGAGATGTGGCTCTATCACCGCTCCGGGACCGGGGCGGGCGTGCATTTCACCTCGTCCCGCTCGCTGGGCGCGGGCGAGATGTGGCTGTACCACCGCTCGGGCGGCGGCGGCGTGCAGCTGACCGAGCGCCGCACCCAGCAGAAGGACACCGGCGAACCGGCCTTCTCGCCGGACGGCCGCTACCTGTACTTCAGCGACGACGTCACCCCCGGCGGGGTGTTCGAATATTCCAAGGATCCCAACGGCGAGATCTACGCGATCCAGCGGCTGGACCGCGAGACCGGCGAGATCGAGCGCTACATCACCGGGCCGGGCGGCTCGATTCGCCCGACGCCGTCGCCGGACGGACGGTCGATCGCCTTCATCCGGCGCGTCCGCTACCAGTCGGTGCTGTACGTCATGGACATCGAGTCCGGGCGCGAGACGCCGATCTATGACGGCCTGGACCGCGACCTGCAGGAAACCTGGGCGATCCACGGCGTCTATCCGGGCATCAGCTGGACGCCGGACAACCGTTCGATCGTGTTCTGGGCCGGCGGCGAGATCCGCCGGGTCGACGTCGCCTCGGGCGAGGTCTCGACCATCCCGTTCCACGTCGCCGACACCCGCCGGGTGCAGGAGGCGGTGCGTTTCCCGGTCGAGGTGGCGCCCGATCGGTTCGACGTGCGCATGCTGCGCTGGGCCGAGACCTCGCCGGACGGCTCGAAGGTGGTGTTCGAGGCGCTGGGCCACCTGTGGATCCGCGACCTGCCGACCGGCGCGGCCCGCCGCCTGACGCGCCAGAACGACCATTTCGAACTGTATCCGTCCTGGTCGCGCGACGGCCGCTCGATCGTCTACACGACCTGGGACGACGAGGCGCTGGGCTCGATCCGGGTGGTCTCCGCCTCGGGCGGCGAGGGCCGGGTGATCACCGACCGGCCGGGCCACTACCTGGAGCCGACCTTCTCGCCGGACGGCCGCACCATCGCCTACCGCACGGCCTCGGACGGCTATCTGCGCACCGCCCTGTGGAGTCGCGAGCCGGGCATCTATGTGATCCCGGCCCGCGGCGGCGCGCCGCGCTTCGTCACCGATGAGGGCGTGACCCCGCAGTGGGGCGCCGAGGGCGACCGCATCTTCTTCACCGGCCGCGACGGGTCGAACCGGGCGTTCAAGTCGGTCGATCTCGACGGCCACGACGAGCGGGTCCACCTGGTCTCCGAGCACGCGGCCGAGTTCGCCCTGTCGCCGGATGAGCGCTGGATCGCCTGGACCGAGCGGTTCAACGCCCATGTCGCGCCGTTCGTGCGCACCGGCCGCCCGATCACCGTGTCGGCCAGCGGCGGCGCCCTGCCGCAGACCCGGGTGACCCGCGACGCCGGCGAGTGGCTGCACTGGTCCGGCGATTCCAGCCGGCTGCACTGGTCGCTGGGCCGCGAGCTGTTCTCGCGCCCGCTGAACGAGACCTTCAGCTTCGTCGAGGGCGCGCCCGAGACCCTGCCCGAAGCGGCCGAGCACGGCATCGACATCGGCTTCAGCCACCCGACCGCCGCGCCGCGGGGGCGCATCGCCCTGACCGGCGCGCGGCTGATCACCATGCGCGACGACGAGGTGATCGAGAACGGCGTGGTGGTGCTGAACGGCAATCGCATCGAGGCCGTCGGCCCGGCGGGCGCGGTCGAGGTGCCGGGCGACGCCACGGTGATCGACGCGACCGGCAACACCATCATGCCGGGGCTGATCGACACCCACTGGCATGGGGCTATGGGTTCGGACGAGATCATCCCCGAGCAGAGCTGGGTGAACTACGCCTCGCTGGCCTTTGGGGTGACGACCATCCACGACCCGTCGAACGACTCCTCGGAGATCTTCGCCCACAGCGAGCTGGCCCGCGCTGGCCGGGTGGTGGCGCCGCGCATCTTCTCGACCGGCACGATCCTGTACGGCGCCTCGACCCCGTTCACCGCCCAGGTCGACAGCCTCGACGACGCCCTGTCCAACCTGCGCCGGATGCAGGCGGTCGGGGCGTGGAGCGTCAAGAGCTACAACCAGCCGCGCCGCGACCAGCGCCAGCAGATCCTCGCCGCGGCCCGCCAGCTGGGCATGATGGTCGTGCCCGAGGGCGGCTCGCTGTACCAGCACAACATGTCGATGATCGTCGACGGCCACACCACGATCGAGCACTCGATCCCGCTGGCCAGGCTGTACGACGACGTCCGCCAGCTGTGGACCCAGACCGAGGTCGCCTACAACCCGACCCTGGTCGTCGCCTACGGCGGCAACTGGGGCGAAAATTACTGGTACCAGGCGACGCCGGTGTGGGACGACCCGCGCCTGAGCACCTTCGTTCCGCGGCGCATCCTCGACGCCCGCGCCCGCCGCCCCGTGCAGGTGCCCGAGGAGGAGCTGAACCACATCTCGGTGGCCCGCGAGGCGGCCGAGCTCAGCGAGCTGGGCGTCAATGTGCAGATCGGCGCCCACGGCCAGCGCGAGGGCCTGGCCGCCCACTGGGAGCTGTGGATGCTCGAGCAGGGCGGCATGAGCCCGCTGGAGGTCCTGCGCGCCGGCACCCTGAACGGGGCCCGGGCGCTGGGCATGGACCGCGACCTCGGCTCGCTGGAGCCGGGCAAGCTGGCCGACCTGATCGTGCTGGAGGCCAACCCGCTGGAGAACATCCGCAACTCGACCTCGATCCGCTACACCATCGCCAACGGCCGGGTGTACGACCAGAACATGGACGAGGTGGTGCGCGACAACCCGCGGGCTCCCTTCTGGTTCGAGAGCGCCGACGGCGAGGCCGCCGGCGTCGGCGCCGCGGCGAGCCACAGCCATGGCCACGGGCACGGCGAGGACTGAGTCGCTTCGGCGCTCTTGACCGGGGCCTTCGGCGGGCGACTGTAGCGGCATGTCCGCGCCGCCGCCGTTCGTCCCCGATCCCGCCTTCGCCGCCGGCTCGCTGCCGGCCGCCGAGTGGGCCCTGTGCCATGTGCGGTTGCAGGACGACAGGCGGTTTGCGTGGCTGATCCTGATCCCGCGCGTGGCCGGGGCGGTCGAGCTGGAGGACCTGTCGTCCGACCAGCGGGCCGTTCTGATGGACGAGGTGATCCGCGCCGGCGCCGTGGTGCGGCGGCTGGGCGAGCGTCTGGGCCGTCCGGTGGACAAGCTGAACGTCGCCGCCCTGGGCAATGTCACCGCCC
>CAZQBJ010000180.1:0-4608 GCA_964591465.1 uncultured Brevundimonas sp. | reverse complement strand
CCAACCTGACCTTCAACGCCTGGGGCCGCCAGTTCCTCGACGACGCTTCGGTCAGCCTGCCCCCGGGGGCCAAGGTCGGCCTCGTCGGCCGCAACGGCGTCGGCAAGTCGACCCTGTTCAAGATCATCCTCGGCGAGCTGGCCGCCAACGGCGACGAAGTCTCCCTGCCAAAGACCGCCCGCATCGGCTCGGTCGACCAGGAGCATCCGGCTACCCCCGTCAGCGTGCTGGACACCATTCTCGAGGCCGACGTCGAGCGTCACCGGCTGATGACCCGGCTGGAGACGGCCGAGCCCGAGGAGATGGGCGAGATCTGGGCCCGGTTGATCGAAATCGACGCCGACAGCGCCCCGGCGCGCGCCTCCGAGATTCTCGCGGGGCTCGGCTTCAGCCAGCAGGACATGCACCGCCCGATGGCCGAGTTCTCCGGCGGCTGGCGCATGCGCGTGGCCCTGGCCGCGGCCCTGTTCGCCCAGCCGGACATGCTGCTGCTCGACGAGCCGACCAACTACCTCGACCTCGAGGGCGCCCTGTGGCTCGAGGCGCGGCTGAAGAAATACCCCGCGACGGCCCTGATCATTTCGCACGACCGCGAGATGCTGAACGAGGTCTGCACCCACATCCTGCACCTCGCGAACCGCAAGCTGGAGCTCTACACCGGCAACTACGACGCCTTCGAGAAGATGCGGGCCGAGAAGCTGCGCCTGCTGTCGGCCACCCGGGCCAAGCAGGAAGCCGAGCGCGCCCACCTGCAGGCCTTCGTCGACCGCTTCAAGGCCAAGGCCTCCAAGGCCGCCCAGGCTCAGTCCCGGGTCAAGAAGCTGCAGAAGATGCAGACTGTCGAGCTGCCTCCCGAAGAGCGCGTCGCCCCCTTCATCCTGCCCTCGCCCGAGCGCCCCCTGCCGCCGCCGCTGATCCGGCTGGAGAAGGCCTCGGTCGGCTACGAGCCGGGCAAGCCGATTCTGCGCAATCTCAACCTGCGCATGGACCTCGACGACCGCATCGGCCTGCTGGGCGTCAACGGGGCCGGCAAGTCGACCTTCGCCAAGCTGATCGCCAAGGCCCTTACCATCGAGGCCGGCGAATTCCACCGCGACGGCAAGATGCGGGTCGGCTGGTTCCACCAGCACCAGATCGAGGCCATGGACCCGACCGACACCCCGCTGGAGATCATCCGCCGGGCCATGCCGGACGCCTCGGAGTCCAGCCGGCGCAGCCGCCTCGCCCAATTCGGCCTGCCGTTCGAGAAGCAGGAGACCACTGTCGCCAGCCTGTCCGGCGGAGAGCGCGCCCGCCTGCTGCTCAACCTCGTGGCCATGGACGCGCCGCACGTCCTGATCCTCGACGAGCCGACCAACCACCTCGACATCGACAGCCGCCGCGCCCTGCTCGACGCGCTGAACCAGTACACCGGCGCGGTCATCCTGATCACCCACGACCGCTCCCTGATGGAGCTGGTCGCCGACCGCCTGTGGCTGGCCGCCGACGGCACGGTGAAGCCGTTCGACGGCGACATGGACGACTATGCCCGCTTCGTGCTGGAGCGCGCCAAACAGGCCGGCGCCGTCCGTCCCGCCCAGACGCGGACGGAAGAGGCCGCGCCAGCGCCCGCCCCTCAGGCGGCGAGCGCAGCGGGTGAAAAGACAAAGAAATCCGGCCCCTCCCCCTCGACCTTGCGACATGCCGCGAAGAAGGCCGAGGCGCGCATGGCCGCGCTGACGGCCGAGCTGGCCCGGATCGACGCCGACCTCGCCGAGGCGGCGGTCAGCGACCCGCGGAAGCTGGAAGGCCTGACCCGCGCCCGCGCCAGGACGCAGGCCGACCTCGACGCCGCCGAGCAGGCGTGGATGGAGGCAGAGGAAGCCCTCGCCGCGGTCGCCTGATCAGCCGCAGGTGACGTCCTGGATGATCCCGGTCGCCTCGTCGTAGATCAGGTTCAGCCGGTTCGGCCGATAGTCGCGGGTCATCGGGCAGGTGGTGCACACCAGCCGCACCTCGGCCTCGGGCGGAAACAGCACCGCCCCCACGTGCGAGCCGACGAGATCGGGCCGGGTCGCCTCGGCGTCGCAGCGCACCGGCTCGCCGGCGCCGTTGTCGGGGGCGGGTCCGCCGGCGCAGCCGACCACCGCCAGGCCCGTCAGGGCCGCCAGAATCACCCGCATTTGACCTCCCGCACCGTGCCGCTGGCCTCGTCGTAGAAGATGTTCAGCCGCGTCGGATTGTAATCCATGGTCACCGGGCAGCTGGTGCAGGTGACCCGCCAGGTCGCCCCGGCCGGGGTCGACGGAATGGCCGAGCGGTTCTGGCCGATCAGGTGCTGATAGTCCGCGGCGCGGCACTGATCCGGCCCGGGGTTCGCGGGCCCCGTGGACGTCGGCGCGCAGGCGGCCAGCACGGCGGCGGCCGGCGCGAGGACGAAGAACGCAAGTCTCATCGGTTGCTCCTGTCCGGGGTCAGCCGCAGCGGACCTGCTCGATGATCCCGGTGGTCTGGTCGTAGAAAATGTTGAGCCGATACGGCGAGTAGTCCTCGGTGACCGGACAGGTCGTGCACGCGACCCGGCGACTCACCACATTGACCGGAACGGGTATCGCCGTCCGCGGTTGCCCGACCAGCCACTGCAGGTCCTGCGCGCCGCAGGCGTCGGCGTCCGGCGGCGGCAGGCGCGAGCCGACCGGCAGGCCGTCGTCGCGGGCGGCGCCTTGCGCCGGCGCGCCGGGATCGGCGGCGACCGGCTGGTCCGGCGCGCGCGGGGTCGCCGGCGGCGGGGTCGAACAGGCCGCCAACGCCGTCAGCGCAGCCGCCCCCAGACCGATCAACCCGCCTTTTCCCATCGTCCCGTCTCCGTCTGTTTCCAGTAGGCCAGCGTCCGGCCCGCGTCCTTCAGCTGCTTCCACAGGCCGCGCGCCCGGTTCAGCGCCTCATCGTCCTGCCCGTCGAAGACCACGAAACACCGCTCGAGCCCGTCCGGTTCGCCCAATTCGGCGCCGTCGACGATGAACAGGGCCTGAGCGCCGTTGGGGTTGCCCAGGTCCTGGGTCAGCAGCACCGGCTGGCGCGCCGCGTGCGGCTCGGACTCGCGGCCGTGGGCGAGGAACGAGTCGTCGCGGAAGGTCCACAGCAGCTCGTCCAGCTGGTCCAGCCGGCCCTCGTCGGCCACCCGCACCAGCGCCCGCCAGCCCCGCTCGCGGCACTTCTCCAGCAGGCCCGGCAGGACCTGCTCCAGCGACGAGCGCTCCAGGTGATAGAACCAGATTTCACAACCCGTTCCGGGCATGGGGTCCACTTCGTCAGATTCCGCCAGTTCCGGGCCGGCCGAAGACTATGCGACGGTCCGCCGGCCACCAAGGGAGGGAGACCCATGAAAAAGCTGATCTGCGCCGCCGCCGCGGTCGCCGCGGCCGGGATGACGGCCTGCGCCGACATTCCCACGGCCGCCGCCCAGTCCTACGGCGCCGGACCGAACTATTCGCTCCGCCCGGCCTACGGGACGGTCAATCTCAACGCCGGCTTCACCCCTGATCCCTACGTGGTGTCGCTGGACGCCGGCGGCTCCATCTCGGCCCAAAGCAGCGTCTCGTCCTCGTGCCGCGGCTGGATCGCCCAGGCCCCGGACGTGCGGCTGAACTACCGGGCGGGCGATTTCCCGTTGTACCTGTCGGTCAGCGCCGCCACGGACACCACCCTGGTCGTCAACGGCCCCGACGGCAGCTGGTACTGCGACGACGACGGCGGGGTGAACGGCCTCAATCCGGCGCTGCGTTTCGGCAGCCCGCCGAGCGGCCAGTACGATATCTGGATCGGCACCTACAGCAGCGGCGCCCTGCAGCCGGCCCGGCTGCACATCTCCGAGCTGGAAAGCCAGTAGCCGGCGGACATGACGACGCCCGGTTGGCCGGGCGTCGTCATATCGGCGCCAGCGCTCAGCTTTCGTAACGGTCGGCGACCATCTGGTCGAGCAGCCGCACGCCGAAACCGACGCCGCCGTCCGGCACGGTCGGCCGCTTCGAATCCTTGACCCAGGCGGTCGGCGCGATGTCGATGTGCGCCCACGGCGTGCCGTTGACGAAGCGCTGCAGGAACAGGGCCGCGGTGATCGAGCCGGCGGCCCGGCCCGAGGCGTTCTTCACGTCGGCGGCGGCGCTGTCGATCATGCGGTCGTACTGGGCCGGCAGCGGCATGCGCCACACGTTCTCGCCGGTCTTCGGACTGGCCGCCAGGATCGCCTCGGCCACCGTGTCGTCGTTCGAGAACACCCCGGCGTAGTCCAGCCCCAGCGAGATGATCATGGCCCCGGTCAGGGTGGCCAGGTCGATCATGCACTTCGGCTTGAACCGCTCCTGGGTGTACCAGAGGGCGTCGGCCAGCACGAGCCGGCCCTCGGCGTCGGTGTTGATCACCTCGACCGACTGTCCGGACATGGAGATGACGATGTCGCCCGGGCGCTGGGCGGCGCCGTCGGGCATGTTCTCGACCAGGCCCAGAACGCCGACGGCGTTCACCTTGGCCTTGCGGCCGGCCAGGGCGTGCATCAGGCCGGCCACCGCCGCCGCGCCGCCCATGTCCCACTTCATCTCGTCCATGCCCTCGGCCGGCTTGATCGAGATG
>CAZQBJ010000179.1:0-4621 GCA_964591465.1 uncultured Brevundimonas sp. | reverse complement strand
GGCCAGCAGGCTCCGCTCGGTGGCCCGGTCCTCGTCGGGCGTCGCGCCGCGCGGGCGGGTGCCGGCGATCGGCCGGATGGTCAGCTCGCCGTCGCGCAGCCGGACGAGGATCTCGGGGCTCGAGCCGGACAGCTGGAAATCGCCGAAGTCCATGTGGAACAGGAACGGCGACGGGTTGGTCCGGCGCAGCGACCGGTAGAAGGCGAACGGGTCGCTGGCGAAGGGGGCGCTGAACCGCTGGCTGGGGACCACCTGGAAGATGTCGCCGGCGGCGATGTAGGCCTTGGCCCGGGCGACGATGTCGGCGTAGTCGGCCTCGGTGGCCGACCCGGTGAAGGCGACCCGTGACGGCGCCCCCGGCGCGGTGCGCGGGGTCGGCGCGGCCAGCCCCTCGGCCACGGCGTCCAGCCGGGCCTGGACGGCCGCCCAGGCGGCCAGGGCCGAACGACCGTCGGGCCGGGCGGGCGCGGCCAGGATGATCTCTTGGGCGACGCCGTCGAACACCGCGACCACGGAGGGGCGGGCCAGCACCGCGTCGGGCAGGTCCAGCGGATCGGGGTTGGGCGGCCCCAGCGGCTCGACCAGCCGCACCAGATCGTAGCCGAACACGCCGAACACCCCGGCGGCCATCGGCGGCACGCCGGCGGGCAGGTCGATACGCGCGTCGTCGACCAGGGCCCGCAGGGACTCCAGGGCCGGTCGCGGATCCCGGCTGAAGGCGACGCCGTCGGTCGACACCTCGGCCACGCCGCCGCGACAGCGCCAGATCAGGTCCGGCTCGAGGGTCAGGATCGAGTAGCGCCCGCGCCAGGCGCCGCCCTCGACCGATTCCAGCAGAAAGGCGTAGGGCCGGCCGGCGCCCAGCTTGAGCCAGGCCGAGACGGGCGTCTCCAGGTCATCGACCAGACGGCGGACGACCACCTGCGGCTTGCCCGCGTCCCACGCCCCGGCGAAGGCCGCGAACGCCGGGCTGTCGGTCATCGCGGACGCTGGGCCGGCTCCTCGGCGGGCAGGCCGAGGGCGGTCCGGGCGAGGTCGGCGCGCACCTTGACCCCGATCGCCTCGGCGGCCGCCGCGCTGGCGGTCTGGAGCAGCTCCTGCACCATCTGCATCGACAGCTGCGGGCGGATGCCTTCGCCGGTGGCGGCGGCCAGGGCGGGGACCGGAGCGCGGACGGCGTCCACGCGGCCGATGATGAAGCTGGCCTGGTCCTGCGGACCGGAGAACACCTGGCCGGGACCCTGGCCGAACAGGCCGGACAGGACGCCCTCGCCGATCTGGCTCGCGCTCTCGCCGTCCTGACGGACGTTGGTCCGCACGACCAGCGAGGCGCCGGCCGAGGCGGCCACTTCGGCGATGTCCTCGCCGCCGCGCACGCGGCCGGCCAGTTCGTCGGCCTTGGCCGCCAGCAGGCGAGCGTTTTCGCGCGCGGTCCACTGGGCGGTCAGGAAGTCGCGCACCTCGTCCAGCTGGGGCATCGAGGCGGGGGTGATCTCGTTCAGGCGCAGGGCGAAATACTGGCTGCCGCCGGCGTCGACCACGTCGCTTTCACCGCCGCGGTCCAGCGAGAAGGCGGTGTTGGCCACCTGTTCGGGCACCTGCTGGCCGGTGACCATGCGGCCGTCCGCGGTCAGCGGCGGCAGTTCGACGACCTCGACCCCGGCCGCGGCGGCGGCGGCGGCCATGTCGGCGCCGTTCTGACGCGCCTCGTCGTAGCGCTCGACCAGCAGGAAGACCTGCTCGCGGGCGCCTTCCTCGCGCAGCTCCTGCACGATGGCGTCGCGCACCTCCTCGAGGGTCACGGCGCGGCCCGGATTGACCGAGCGCACCTGGGCCACGGTCCAGCCGAGGGCGCCCTGGATCGGCTCGGAGGTCTCGCCGGCGGTCAGGCCGAAGATCGCGGCGCCGACGCGCTGGTCGACCACGGCGGACTGCGGCCGGTTCTCGTATTCGACCGGCTCGAGATTGTTGGCCCGGGCCACGGCGGCGATGTCCTGGCCCTCGCGCAGGGCGGCGCTGATGCGGGCGGCCGTTTCCTGGTTGGGCGCCGAGAGGGTGACGAAGCTGCGGGTCTCGGCCTGCGACAGGGCCTCGCGGCGGAACTCGAAGCGGTCGACGATCTGCTGTTCGGTGACCTCGACCCGCTGGGCGACCTGGGCCGGGGTGAAGCGGACCATCGACACCTGGCGCAGCTCGGGGCGGCGCAGGCGGTCGGCGTTCTCGGCCATGAAGGCGGTCAGCTGTTCCTCGGTCGGGGCCGGGGCGCGGCCGGCCATGTCCTGGGTGACGGCGAACCAGCGGCCGTCGCGGGTCTGCAGCCCCTGGCCGGCGATCAGGGCGCCGTAGACGCGCGGGGCGCGCAGGCCGGCGTACATGGCGGCGGCGAAGTGGTTGCGGGCGTATTCGTCGCGCAGGTCCTGCTCGAAGGCGGCCCGGTCCAGCCCCTCGCGGGCCAGCAGCGAGGCGTACTGGGTCTCGTCGAAGGCGCCGGTGACCTGGTTGAAGAACGCCGGCACCTGGCGGATCTGCTCGACCACCAGCTCGACGCCCGGACGCAGGCCCGCGCGCCAGGCCCAGGCGTAGAAGCCTTCCTGCTGGGCCACGGAGTCGAGGAACTGGGTGTGCATGCCGCGGGCGACCAGGTCCTCCATCGGGATCGGCTGGCCGGCCTGCTGCTCGAGGTTCCGCTTGACCGTGTCGAACTTCGCCCTGAAGGCGCCGGCCGAGACCTGGCGGTCGCCGGCCTCGATCACATTGTTCGAGAAGCCGCCGCTGAACACGTCGTTGATCCCGAACACGGCGAAGCTGATGACCAGCAGGCCGATGATGATCGCGGCGATCCAGGACTTGGCGAAGTTGCGGACGGCGGTGATGGCCATGGAGGCTCCGTGGTCGGCGCGGCGCGCCGGAAAGATTGCGTCCTGGCCGTATAGGGGAGGGGCCCCACGTCCGGCAAGCGCGCCCGAAGGCCCGAGCCACAGGCGCCGCGGGCTTGGCTTGGCCGCACGGGGCGCCTAAACAGCGCGGCCATGACCCAAGCACGCAAACTGATCGCCGGAAACTGGAAGATGAACGGCCTGGCCGGGGCTCTCGACGAGGCCCGGGCGCTGGCCGCGGACCTCGGACGGGAGGCGGCGGCCGCGCGCGTCGCCCTGTGCCCGCCGGCGACCCTGATCGAGCGCATGGCCCGGGCCCTGGACGGGACCGTCGTGGAGATCGGCGGCCAGGACTGCGCGCCGCACGATTCGGGCGCCTACACCGGCGACGTGGCGGCCCCGATGCTGGCCGACGCCGGCGCCGGGCTGGTCATCCTGGGCCACTCCGAACGGCGCGCCGGCCACGGCGAGACCGACGCGGACGTGGCGGCCAAGGTCGAGGCGGCCCTGCGCGCCGGGCTGGAGCCGATCGTCTGCGTCGGCGAGACCCTGGCCCAGCGCGAGGCCGGCCAGGCGGTCGAGGTGGTGCGCGGCCAGGTGCTGGCCTCGCTTCCGGAAACGCTGAAGGGCCGCCCGTTCGCGGTGGCCTACGAGCCGGTGTGGGCCATCGGCACCGGCCTGACCCCGACCCTTGAGCAGATCGGCGAGGTGCACGCGGCGGTGCGCGCGGCCCTGGTCGAGCGGCTGGGCGAGCACGGCCGCACCGCGCCGATCCTGTACGGCGGCTCGGTCAAGCCGGGCAACGCGGCCGAAATCCTGGCCGTGGCCGAGGTCGGCGGGGCCCTGGTCGGCGGCGCCTCGCTGAAGGCCGCGGATTTCCTCGGAATCATCCGGGCGGCCTGATCGCCCGCGTTGCGGCGGCGGCCGCGCGATGATACAGCCGCGCGCTTGATCGGCGCGCCTTTGCGTCACATATCCGGCAAGTCATGCTCCAGGCCATCCTCCTCACCGCAATGATCCTGATCTCGCTGGCCCTGACCGGCGTGATCCTGCTGCAGCGCTCCGAAGGGGGCGCCCTGGGCATGGGCGGCGGGCCTTCGGGGTTCATGACCGCCCGCGGCGCCGGCAACCTGCTGACCCGCTCGACGGCCATCCTTGGCGTGCTGTTCTTCGCCTGCGCCCTGGCCCTGACCATCGTCGGCAACATCGAACGCGGCAGCCAGTCGATCATCGACGCCGGCGCGGTCGGCTCGATCGACGTCAACTCGGCCCAGCCGCAGGCGCCGGCCCAGCCGGCCCCGACCACGCCGGGCCTGGCCCCGCCGCCGACCGAGCGCGCGCCGTCGCTCGACGACCTGGGGGCGCTGCAGACCGCGCCCGCCCAGCCGGCCCCGGCGCCGGCCCCCGCCCAGTAACCGATGCGGCCGGCGGACCCACCCCGCCGCCGCCTCCGCCCTCAAAGTCTCTTACGCCTCCGGCTCGAATCGGAGGTAAGGTGAAGTCCCATGGCCCGGTACGTCTTCATCACCGGCGGCGTGGTTTCCTCATTGGGAAAAGGTCTCGCCTCCGCTGCGCTCGGCGCGCTGCTGCAGGCGCGCGGCTACAAGGTCCGACTGAGGAAGCTCGACCCCTATCTGAACGTCGACCCGGGGACGATGAGCCCCTATCAGCACGGCGAGGTCTTCGTGACCGACGACGGGGCCGAGACGGACCTCGACCTGGGCCACTATGAACGGTTCACCGGC
>CAZQBJ010000178.1:0-4677 GCA_964591465.1 uncultured Brevundimonas sp. | reverse complement strand
TTCCCGATAAACCGCGTAAATGGCGCGCCTATTTCTGGCCGCCCTTTCTTCCTGCTTCTGCCGCGCGTTCGCGATCTTCAGCGAAATTGCCTTTTCCGCCGCGATGCTGGTCCTCGTTACGTCCAGCCGCGCGCTGTTCGGTCTGCCGGTTGCCATCATTCTTGTGGCTCTGCTGACCGGCCTTGCCGTGTTGCTCGTGTGTTCCGCCTCGATTTGGCATGCTCGTTCTCCTGGGTTCGCCGGCTTGTAGGTACCGGCACAACTCGAACCCGCAATGGTGGCTGCTGTTCCGCCGGAAACATAACGTGATGAGGGGCCTCAGCTTTGCGTATCCGGCTCGGCTGTGCCCGGAGGCGGGCCAGAAGTCGAAATGGCATGGCCGACGCCGGAGAAGGCCGGGAAATACTCCGACAGGATGCGCACCACGATCAGGAGGGGCACTGCAACCAGCACGCCCGCAATACCCCAGATCCATGCCCAGAAGGTGATGGCGATGATAATTACCAGCGGATTGAGCGAGAGCCGGTTGCCGACAATGGCTGGAGTGACCACCTGGCCTTCAATGGCGGTGAGTACCAGATATACCCCCGGAACCAGCATGGCCTCGCCAATATGTTCATATGACACCAGTGCGACAAGGGCGAGGATTCCCGCGCCGAAGATCGCTCCTAGATAAGGAATGAAATTGAGGCCGGCCGCGAGCAACCCCCAGAGATAGGGTGTGGGCATGCCAAGCAGCCAGAGGGCTGCTGCTACAGCAACACCCAGCCCGGCATTGATCAGTGAAATGGCAAGTAGATAGCGGGAGATCTCGTTCTCGATCGTGCGGATGGTCTGTACTGCGACCTTCTTGCCGGACAGGCGCGGAATGGCCTGCACGATCTTTTCCATGATCAGCGTATGATAGACCAGAATGAACAGCGTCAGCAGGACCGTGACCAGCGCAATGCCGCCAATGGCCATGAAACTGTCCGCCAGATTGAACACAAAGCTTCCGTCACGAACGCGCACCTCCGGCGCGCCATCCTCCGGCCCCTCCCCCAGCTTGCTCAGCGTCTCGCCTGCTTCCGACATCCGCTCCAGCGGTCCGCGCAGCACGGTCATCTTGCGGTTCACATCATGCATGATGAAGGGAATGCGGTCGATGAAATGCGATACCGGGCCGCTCAGCAGATAGGCGCCGGTTACCGTTACCAGCGACAGCGAGAAGACCAGGATGGAAGCAGTGACGACGCTGGAAACGCCGTGCCGCTTGCCGAAGCGCACCAGCGGACTCAGCGTCAACGCGAACAGCACCGCCAGCACCAGGGGAAGCAGCACCAGCCGCGCGACATAGAGAAGGCCGACGGTCAGAAAGCCGACAATGACCCAAAGAGCCCGTTCGATGCCTGCAAGCCGGTGGATGGCAGGGCCGGATTCAGGTTCTTCCACGATTCACGTCTCCCCTGCTGGCAGCAGCTCTGCCGGCATGGGAACGTCATGCGCAGTCGAAGGTTCCGCCAGGCGGAGACAACAGCGCTTCACAAGCGGCTGGCGCGAATGCGTCCTGCCGGATTAACTCCCCGCCTCGGCTGCAGCCGGTTGACTCACGCTCGTACAGACATCGACCCATTCCGCCCGAACCAGTGCTGCCATGCGTTCCGGGGAGATGCGAACCGCGGCGTTTCCAGCGCCCGCAGCAGGGATCACCTCGGCATGGTCCCGCAGGGAGAGATCGCAATAGACGGGCAGAGATTCTTTCACACCAAACGGACAGACGCCGCCGACGGGATGGCTGGTAAGTTCGAGCACCTCTTCTGCGGGCAGCATCCGCGCCTTTGCCCCGAACTGCGCCTTGAACTTGCGGTTGTCGATGCGCGCCAGACCGCTGGTGACAAGCAACAGCACCTGTTCACCGGACCGCAGGCAGATGGTTTTCGCGATCTGATCCGGCTCGACTCCATGGGCCTCGGCAGCAAGCGGCACTGTCGCCGAACTGGTTTCGGTTTCGATCACCTCAATGTCAGGCGCATGACGCTGAAAGAATTCGCGGACAGAATGAAGGGACATGACAACTCCGCTCGGATGGGTCCTGCATGAACCCCAGGAAGAACCGGGTGCCGTTCAGGACTGCAAGAGAAAACGGGAACTTGCTGCCAGATAGCCCCGCTACCCCCATTCGGCAAGATCTGTCCGATGACGGGAATACCACCCATGCATGCCGATGCAACCGCGGAAACATAAGTCCGGATGGCAGGGACAACGAGATCATGATGTGGCGTGGCCGAATCGGCATCATGATCTAAACCCGGTCAAGGGCCTGGAATCAAGGAAGTGGACGACGGCATTTGGCTCGTCAGCTTAACGCTCATTCCCGCACCCAGGTATCAAATGCGGGGAATATTGCGAAAAAGCCAATTAACTCAATGGCCAAAATGAACGACCCGAGACATGGGTGACGTTTTGTACCGGACACATGGGTAACACTTTTTGCTTTTGGGCGGGAGGTGTTGATGCCGTGGAAGGAGTGTTCGGTGATGGATGAACGGGTTCGATTTGTCGGCCGTATTCTGGACGGCGAGACAATGAGCGAGGTATGCCGTCAGTTCGGCATTTCGCGCAAGACCGGCTACAAGATCTTCAATCGTTACAAGCAAGAAGGGCTGGATGCGCTTTGCGACCGCTCGCGGCGGCCGGTCAGATATGCCAACCAGCTTCCCGATCAGATCGAGCGGCTGATCGTTGAGACCAAGAAGGGCAAACCGCATTGGGGCGCCCGCAAGATCCGGGAGCTGCTGGTGCGCAGGCTTGCCGGCGATGTGCGCATTCCGGCCAGATCCACGGTGCATGCCGTGCTCGACCGGCACGACCTGGTGAGCCGCGCCCGCAAGAGGCGAGCGGCGAACAAGGCCATGGGTACGTTTCTGTCGCAGGCGTCTCACCCCAATGATCTGTGGTGCGCCGACTTCAAGGGCGAGTTCAAGACCGGCAATGGCCGCTACTGTTACCCTTTGACGGTTACCGATCAGGCCTCACGCATGATTCTTGCGTGCGAAGCCCTTGAATCGACCAGGGAGCTCCCGGTCATCGAAACCTTTGTCCGCCTGTTCAGGGATCGCGGCCTGCCAGGGGCAATCCGCACCGACAATGGTTTGCCCTTTGCCAGCCCGAACGGGCTCTACAATCTGTCAAAGCTCTCGGTCTTCTGGCTGAGATTGGGCATTGCCATCGAGCGCATCCAGCCCGGCCATCCGCAACAGAACGGCCGCCACGAGCGCATGCACCGGACCTTGAAGCAGGAGACGGCACGCCCGCCGGGCATGAATGTGCTTCAGCAGCAGGATCGCTTCGATGGATTTGTCCACGAATTCAATGAGGAGCGCCCGCACGAAGCCCTTGGCATGCAGACGCCCGCCGAGGTCTTCGCACCTTCTTCAAGAGCCTATGACGGACTACCCGAACTCGATTATCCCTTCCATGACAGGGACATCCTGGTCACGTCCTGCGGCCGCATCTGCATGGCAAGGAAGAAAATCAACATCTCGACCGTGCTCGCCGGTCAAAGGCTTGGAATCAAGGAAGTGGACGACGGCATTTGGCTCGTCAGCTTCATGCGCTATGATCTCGGATATATCGACCTGGAACAAAGGACCTTGCAGACGATCGACAATCCGTTCGGCACGAGATTGTCACCCATGTCTCAGGTGCAGACTGTTACCGATGTCTCCGGGCCGTACCTTTGGGCAAGTGGCGGAGGGAAAGGGACTGCGGTCCAACCTTCTTTTGTGGATGCCGCTCGGTTTGCAAGGAGTTTCTGATCTTTTGGACATGTGATCGAGTGCGTACTTTTGTCAGGCCTGTTTCGTGCGGCTGACATGGCGCCGCTGGCCGGGATGGTGATGCGCGGATCGGGGGCCACATCTCCAACAGCGAGCTCGAGGCTCGGAGAAGGTTTCTGGTTTGCCCGACCCGGATCGTTTCGATCATGTGCCCATGCTGATCATGCCTTCCTCACAACTCGGTGGCTCTATGCCCTTTCGACGCCGGATCAGGCGCCGATCAGTACCGGGCCACGATAGCTTTCACCACGCGTCAGCATCGCCCAGATGCCACGCGCCATCTTGTTCGCCAACGCCACGGCCACGACCGGTACCGGCTTGCGCTCCAGCATCCGAGCCAGCCACGACCCTTTCGGTGCACCACGGCGCGAAGCCCAGCGGATCACCGCGGTCGCTCCGATCACCAGCAACCGCCGGATGTCGCGTTGCCCCATCTTCGAGGTCTTCCCAAGCTTTTGCTTGCCCCCTGTGGAATGCTGCCGCGGCACGAGCCCAAGCCAGGCGGCAAAGTCACGTCCGCGCCGGAACTGATCCATGGGCGGAGCAAAGGTCTCGACCGCAAGCGCGGTGATCGGCCCGACACCCGGCATCGTCTGCAGCTGGCGCGGCATTTCCGCTTCGTTCGACATGGCCGCGATCCGTGCTTTCAGCGCATTGATCCGGTCAGTCAGGTGGGCGATCTGGTCGAGGAGCATCCGGCAGATGTCGCGTGCCAGATCAGGAATGTCGGTGTCAGGATCTTCAAGCACCCGCTCCAGGCGCGGCACATAGCCGATACCTTCGGGGGCGACATGGCCAAACTCATAGAGATGCGACCGCAGCGCGTTCACGGCCTCGGTGCGCTGCTTCACGAGTTGTT
>CAZQBJ010000177.1:0-4702 GCA_964591465.1 uncultured Brevundimonas sp. | reverse complement strand
CGGGCCGCCTCGGCCTGCGCCCCGCCGCGGCCGAACACCTCGCCTGACATGTTCTCGATCAGGCCCAGGGTCGGGACCTCGACCCGGTCGAACAGGGTCTTGGCCCGCCGCGCGTCGGCCAGCGCCACCTCCTGCGGCGTCGAGACGATCACCGCCCCGTCCAGCGGCGTCTTCTGGATCAGGGTCAGCTGCACGTCGCCGGTGCCCGGCGGCAGGTCGACAACCAGCAGGTCCAGCGGCTCGGCCGCGGTCCCCCAGCGGGTCTGGGTCAGAATCTGGGTCAGGGCCTGGCTGGCCATCGGCCCGCGCCAGATCATCGCGTCGTCGGCCCTGGTCAGCAGGCCGACCGACATCGCCTTAAGCCCCCAGGCCTCGTGCGGGATCAGCTGGCCGTTCTCGTAGGCCGGGGCGCCGGAGATGCCCAGCATGGTCGGGGCCGAGGGGCCGTATACGTCCGCGTCCAGCAGGCCGACCCGCAGCCCCCGCGCGGACAGGGCGCAGGCCAGGTTGACCGAGACGGTGGACTTGCCGACCCCGCCCTTGCCGCTGGCGACGGCCAGCACCCGCCGCACATGGGCCGGCCGGTCGGTCGGGACCGGCGCCTTGGCCCGGCCCTGTTGCACGGCTTCCTTCGACAGGGTCGCGCCGCGCCGCCTAGCCGGCGGCTCGGCCGGCGGGGCCTCGCTGGTCAGGATGACCGACACTCGTGCGACGCCCGGCAGGCCGCGCAGGGTCGCCGCGACCGCCTCGCGCACCGGGGCGTACAGGGCCGCGTCGGCGGCGGCCACGTCCAGCGCCAGGCCCGCCCGGTCGCCCTCGACGATCAGGCCCTTGACCAGGCCGGCCTTCATCAGCCCCTTGCCCGACTTCGGGTCGATGATGCGGTCGAGGGCGATCTGGGCGTCGGTGCGGTCGGCCAAGGCTCTGGCTCCGGAAGGCTTGCGGGAACGGCCCCTCGGTCATATCGACAGCCATCCCCCGCCGCCAGCGTGACCAACCGCCGCTTGTCCCAGCCCCTGATCACCCTGATCGCCGGCCCGACCGCCTCGGGCAAGTCGGCCCTGGCCCTGGACCTGGCCGGGCGCACCGGGGCCGTGATCGTCAACGCCGACAGCCAGCAGCTGTACGCCGACCTGCGGGTGCTCAGCGCCCGCCCCGCCCCGGCCGACGAGGCGCGGGCCGAGCACCGGCTGTACGGCGTCGCCGACGCCGCCGAGGCCTGGTCGACCGGCCGCTGGCTGCGCGCCGCCCTGCCGATCGTCGAGGCGGCCGCGGGCGCCGGCCGGCCGGTGCTGATCGTCGGCGGTACGGGCCTGTATTTCACCGCCCTGACCAAAGGCTTGGCCGATATTCCGGAGGTGCCGCTGGAGGCTCGGAAGGCGGCCGCGGCGTTGCTGGACGAACTTGGGGAGACGGCCTTCCGCGCCCGTCTGGCCAAGGTCGACGCGGCCGCGGCGGCGCGGATCGAGGCGGGCGACCGTCAGCGGCTGACGCGGGCGTGGGCGGTGGCGGCGCACACCGGGCGGGCGCTGAGCGACTGGACGGCGCAGACCACGCCGCTGCTGGCGCCGGGGTCGTGGACAGGGCTGGTGATCGAGCCGGACCGGGCGGCGCTGTACGGCGCCTGCGACGCGCGGGTGACGGCCATGGTCGAGGCCGGGGCGCTGGACGAGGTCCGCCGCCTCCGGGCGCGGAATCTGGACCCGGGGCTGCCGGCGATGAAGGCGGTCGGGGTGCGGGAATTCGCCGCCCACCTCGACGGCGAGCTGAGTCTGGAGGCCGCCATCGCGGCGGTGCGCCAGGCGACCCGCAACTACGCCAAGCGTCAGCTGACCTGGTTCAGGAACCAGACGCCGGACTGGCCCCGTCACGCGGGAATCTCGGCTTCGTAACTTGGAAGCAAGGCCCCGGGCCCCTATATTGGGCCTGTCGGGGTTCGCCCCGACTATGGAGATAAACGCGCTCGCAATAAGCGGACCGGACCCGGGTGCGATTCCCGGCGGCTCCACCAATCTCTTCCCGCGTTATCGGCGGAGAGCATGGGGCCGATCAGCATCGACGGACGTGTAAAGGGGTTTGCTTTCTCTCGGCATGGCACCGCCGTATCGGGCCATTGACTAACTGCGAACGATAACTTCGCTGGAGAAGTTCGCCTGGCCGCGTAAGCGGTCCGGTGTTTCTCACCTAAGTCCTGGGGGTTCAGATCCTCAGGCGGGGCCGCCGGGAGCCTGGCAACAGAATCCCGGCACTTTCCCGAGCAAGACCGCTTCCGCCGCCGCCTCCGGCTCGCTATTTTCCCGCCTCCGAAGGAGACGAAATGGCCGCTGAAGCTCCCCCCAAGGACGAGATGCACTACGAGGCCCTGGCCCAGGACGCCCTGCGCGGCGTCGTGCGCGCGGCCCTGCGGCGGGCGGCCAGCCCCGAGGGGCTGCCGGGGGCGCACCATTTCTACATCACCTTCAGGACCCGGGCCCCCGGCGTGCTGGTGCCGCCGGACGTGTCCGAGAAGTACCCGGACGAGATGACCGTGGTCATCCAGCACCAGTACTGGGACCTGGCTCCGGGCGAGACGCTGTTCTCGGTCATGCTCAAATTCGGCGGCCAGCCGAAGAAGCTGTCGGTGCCGTACGAGGCGATCACCCGGTTCTACGATCCCAGCGTGCAGTTCCTGCTGCAGTTCGAGGCCCCCGAGATCGCGCCGCCGGCCACGCCGGAGCCCGAGCCGGAGCCGGCCGCGCCGGCGGGCGGACCCGAGCTGCCGGACACGCCCAAGGTCGTGTCGCTGGACAAGTTCCGGAAGAAATAGCGACCGCTTTTCAAATCGGCCGCCGGCGCTAGTCTTTCCTTCGTGCGAAGGGAGGGGCGCATGCGGTTTGCCTGGCTTGCGGGGATCGTCGCGGCGATCGGTCTGGGGGTCGCCCCGGTCCACGCCCAGTCGAGGTTCGACGGCTGGTCCTCGGTGATCGTGGCCGCCGACTGGCGCGACGGCCGCGGCGAGACCATCGAGGCGTTCGACAATGCGCGGCGCGACCTGGCCCGGGCCTTCGTCGAGGCCGGGTTCGATCCGGCGCTGATGACCACCCTGTCGCTGCGGCCCGACGTCCCGGCGCCGGTGACCGCCGCCGAGGCGCTGGAGACCATCCGCCGCGCCGGCCAGGCCGGCCCCAGGGGCTGCCTGCTTTACTTCACCTCGCACGGCAACCGGACCCACATGGTGTTCGGCGAGGGCCGCCTGACCCCGCCGCAGATGGCCGAGCTGGTCGACCAGGCCTGCGGGTCGCGGCCGACCGTGGTCGTGGTTTCGGCCTGTTTCTCGGGGGCCTTCATCCCGGCGCTGGGCGCGCCCAACCGGGTGGTGATCACCGCCGCCCGCCGCGACCGCAGCTCGTTCGGCTGCGCCGCCGACGCCACCTGGCCCTATTTTGACGGCTGCATGCTCCAGTCCCTGCCGACGGCCCCGGACTTCATCGCCCTGGCCCACGCCGCGCGAACCTGCGTCGCCCGCCGCGAGCAGGCGGAGAACCTGTCGCCGCCGTCAGAGCCGCAGCTGGCCATCGGGGCTGACATGCAGCTGATGGGCCCCACCCTGCGCTTCGCCGGCCGCTAGCGGGCCCGCACCCTCAGGGTGATCCGCTCGCGCTCGCCCTCGAAGCGCTCGACGACCAGCCGGGCGACCTGGGCGTCGTCGTGGAACAGATACCCCTTGATCGCGTCCAGCAGGGCCTTGGCCAGATTGTCCAGGTCGATATGCGGCGGCTCGCCGACATGCTCCATGCGGATGTCCACGGCGAAGTCGCCCCAGGCCGGACGCGAGGACCATTCCTTGCGCATGAACTCGTAGACCAGCGGCTTGTAGTATTTCGCCTGGGTGGTCAGGCCGTCGATCATGATCTCGACCACGCCGTCGACCGCCCGCGCCCGGACCTTGCCCGTTCCGATCCAGCCGTCCTGCGCCATTGCGTCCCCCTCGGCCCGCTTGTCCGGCCGCGCCTGCGTGCTACACCCCCGGCGCACCCCTCGCCACCGGAAGAAGCTGTTCGATGAGCCAGACCACCCGCACCGAAACCGACACCTTTGGTCCCCTGGAAGTCGCCGCCGACCGCTACTGGGGCGCCCAGGCGCAGCGCTCGCTGGGCAATTTCCGCATCGGGTGGGAGCGGCAGCCGGCCCCGGTGATCCGGGCCCTGGGCATCGTCAAGCGGGCCGCGGCCGAGACCAACATGGCGCTGGGGAAGCTGGATCCCAAGCTGGGCGAGACCATCGTGCGCGCCGCCAACGAGGTCATCGAGGGCAAGCTGGACGACCATTTCCCGCTGGTCGTGTGGCAGACGGGTTCGGGCACCCAGTCGAACATGAACGCCAACGAGGTGATCTCGAACCGCGCCATCGAGATGCTGGGCGGCCAGATGGGCTCCAAGACGCCGGTCCATCCCAACGACCACGTCAACATGAGCCAGTCGTCCAACGACACCTATCCGACGGCCATGCACATCGCCTGCGCCGAGGAGATCGCGCACCGGCTGATCCCGGCCCTGAACAAGCTGCGCAACGCGCTGAACGACAAGGCCGAGGCGTGGAAGGACATCGTCAAGATCGGTCGCACGCATACCCAGGACGCCACCCCGCTGACTCTCGGCCAGGAGTTCTCGGGTTACGTCCAGCAACTGGACAACGGCATTGAACGGATTGAGCAATCCTTGCC
>CAZQBJ010000176.1:0-4757 GCA_964591465.1 uncultured Brevundimonas sp. | reverse complement strand
CCTCGACCCCCAGCCGCTGCAACTCGATGGCGACTTCCTTGCCCAGCTCTCCGGCCCCCAGCAGCATCACCCGGGTGGCGGACGGCGACAGCGGCGTGCCCAGTTTCATGGCGTGCTCCGGTTCAGGGCGTCTCGGCGGCGAACAGCTGGCGAAAGGCGTCCAGCGCCGCCCCGTGATAGATGCTCGCATGGGTCTCGTCGGGCCGGGGCGTGAACGACCAGTCGACGCCAGGCAGGGCGTGGTCGCGCAGGTGACCGAGCAGGATGTCCATCGGCGCCTGCATCTGCGGGCCCTCGTCGCCCAGCGTCAGGATCAGGGTGCGCGGATCGCCAGAATGGTCGCGCAGATGGGCCCCGGCCTGGGCCGCCAGCCGGCCGCCGTCCCACCACAGGCTGGGACTCACCGCCACATAGTGGTCGAACAGCTCCGGCGCCTTCAGGAAGGTCTCGACCACGAACAGTCCGGCCAGCGACTCGCCCATCAGGGCGGTCTCGCCGCTGGTGCGAAACCGTCCCTGCACGAACGGCTGCACTTCTTCGGCCAGGAAACGGCGGAAGCGTTCCGACTGGCCCTGGGTCGGATATTGCGCGATCAGCTGCGGGTCTTCCGTCGGCAGGGCCAGCTCGTTGCGCCGGTCCACGCTCGCCACCCCCACCACGATGACGTCCCGCGTCGTGCCGTTCACCGTGCCCAGCTGGGCCAGGCCCGAGATGTGGTGAAAGTCCTGCCACGCTACCCCGCCGTCCAGCAGGTACAGCACCGGATAGGTCGCCTCGCCCTCGTCATAATCGGGCGGCAGCCAGACGTTGATCTCGCGGGTCCCGCCATAGATCGCCGAGGGCAGGGCGTAGGACGTTCCGATGACGATCGGCGTCCCGACCGGCTGCGTCTCCAGCGCGGTCGCGACCGCCGGCGCCGCGGCGATCACCGCCAGCGCCAGCATCCCGGCCCGCAGCAGGTCGAGGGCGCGCATCGGCGGGCTTACAGCCGCTGGCGGGCGGCCTCGACCACCGCCTCGGCGGTGATGCCAAAGCCTTGGTACAGCTTCTCGAACGGGGCGCTGGCGCCGAAGCTGGACATGCCGACGAAACCGCCGTCCTCGCCGATGAACCGCTCCCAGCCCTGCTTGATCGCGGCCTCGACCGCCACCCGCACCGTGCCGCGGCCGATGACCGCGTCCTGGTAGGCCTTCGGCTGCTGCTCGAACAGTTCGAAGCAGGGGACCGACACCACGCGGGTCGGAACGCCGTCGGCTTCCAGAGTCTCGCGCGCCTTCAGGGCCAGCGGGACTTCCGTGCCGCTGGCGAACAGGGTCACCCGGGCCTCGCCGCTGGCGGCCTTCAGCTCGTAGGCGCCGCGGGCCGACAGGTTCTCGTCCCCGGCCTCAGTGCGCACCGCGGCGGTCTTCTGCCGCGACAGGGCCAGGGCCGAGGGGCTGGTCTTGTGCTCCAGCGCCGCCTTCCAGCACTCGAAGGTCTCGACCGCATCGGCCGGGCGGAACACCAGCAGGTTCGGAATGGCCCGCAGCGAGGCCAGGTGCTCGACCGGCTGGTGCGTCGGGCCGTCCTCGCCCAGGCCGATCGAGTCGTGGGTCAGCACGTGCACCACCCGGATGCCCATCAGGGCGGCCAGGCGGATCGACGGCCGCGAATAGTCCGAGAACACCATGAAGGTGCCGCCGTACGGGATGACACCGCCGTGCAGGGCCATGCCGTTCATGGCCGCGGCCATGCCGTGCTCGCGGATGCCCCAGTTGACGTACCGGCCGGCGTAGTCGGGCGCGTCGAAGATCGCCGTGCCCTTGACGTAGGTGTTGTTCGAGCCGGTCAGGTCGGCCGAGCCGCCGACCAATTCCGGGATCGCGTTGAACAGGGCGTCCAGCGCCTGGCCCGAGGACACGCGGGTGGCCTGGGCCAGCTTCGTCTCGGTCAGTTCGGCGATGCCGGCCTCGAGCCGCGCGAAGGCGCCCGCGGGCAGCTCGCCGTTGATCGCCCGGGTGAACTCGGCCGCGTCGGCCCGCGCCGCCAGCCGCGCCTCCCACGCCCGGCGGGCCTTGCCGCCGCGCCGGCCGACCGCGCGCCAGGCCTTGGCCAGCGGTTCGGGGATGATGAACGGCTCGTGGTCCCACTTCAGGCCGATGCGGGTGGCGGCGATCTCGGCGGCGCCCAGGGCCGCGCCGTGCGTTTTGTGGCTGCCGGCCATGGTCGCGGCGCCGCGGCCGATCTGGGTGCGACAGGCGATCAGGGTCGGCTTGTCCTGCCGCGTGGCCCAGCTCAGCGCCCGGCGGATGGCGCCGTGGTCGTGACCGTCGATCGCCTTCACCGCCCAGCCGGCCGCCTTGAAGCGCAGCAGCTGGTCGGTCCGGTCCGACAGCGACACCGCGCCGTCGATGGTGATCTCGTTGTCGTCCCACAGCACGGTCAGGCGGTTCAGCCGGTAGCGCCCGGCCAGGGTGATGGCCTCCTGCGACACCCCTTCCATCAGGCAGCCGTCGCCGGCGATGACCCAGGTGCGGTGGTCGACCAGATCCTCGCCGAAGCGGGCGGCCAGGTGGCGCTCTGCCATGGCCATGCCGACCGCGTTGGCCAGGCCCTGGCCCAGCGGGCCGGTGGTCGTCTCGACCCCCGGCATGTGGCCGAACTCGGGGTGGCCGGCGGTCCTGGAGCCCCACTGGCGGAAGTTCGACAGCTGCTCCAGCGTGGCCGCCTTGTAGCCGGTCAGGTGCAGCAGGCTGTAGATCAGCATCGAGCCATGGCCGGCCGACAGCACGAACCGGTCGCGGTCGGCCCAGTCGGGCCGGCTGGCGTCGAACTTGAGGAATTTCGAGAACAGCACCGTGGCCACGTCGGCCATGCCCATCGGCATGCCGGGGTGGCCGCTGTTGGCCTTTTCGACCGCATCCATCGACAGCACCCGGATGGCGTCGGCCATCTGCTGCGGCGTGGGCTTGGCGGATACGGTTTCGGGCTGGGCCATGGCGAACGGGCCTTTCGGGGGGATGGACAAGATTCGGGGCGCGCCGCCTTTACCCCGGCGAGCCTTCGGGTTCTATACGGATTCGAGAGTGAGGAGGCCCAAAGCCCCATGCCCGACCCTGCCGACATGCCCGACGTCGACGCCGCCGGCGCCCGTCTGGAGCGCGCCCTGGCCCGCCTGGAGAAGAAGGCGGCGGCCCTGAAGGCCCGGTCCGCGCCGGTGGAGGACGACCTGTTCGCCCCCCGCGCCGCCCCGGCCGACACGGCCCGCATCGCCGAGCTGGAGACCGCCGCGCGCGAGGCGTCCGCGGCGTTGGGTCGCGCCGCCGACGAGGTGCGGGCCCTGCTGGACGCGGAGGACTGAGCCATGGCCACCGTCACCGTCGAGGTCAACGGCCACGCCTATCCGGTGGGCTGCGCCGACGGCCAGGAGGACCGCGTGCGCGCCCTGGCCGCGCAGTTCGACGGCTATGTCCGCCAGGTGGCCGGCGACGTCGGCCAGATCGGCGACATCCGCCTGTTCCTGATGGCCGCCCTGCTGCTGGCCGACGAGCTGCACGAGGCGCGCATGGCGCTCAAGGACGGCGGAGGGCCGGTCGAGGCCGACGACTCCGTCGCCCTGGCCCTGTCGGCGGCCGCCGAGCGGATCGAGAAAATCGCCGCGTCGCTCTAGCCGCGCCGCTTGCCGGGCCCGCGGCCCCACCCTATTTTGAAAGGCGGCGGGTCATGCTGCGGCTCTCGTCGAAGGCAACATATCCTCGCGGCCTTAATTCACTCGAAGGGAGCTGTCCCTGTCAGGGCCCGAGGGTCCAGGCACACGGCGCCCACCTGGTTATCCAGGCTCGAGAGGATCAAACCGCCCTTCACGGTTCTCGCGGCGCCGCCACCCGGGCTTTCCCATGACTTCTGACAAGGCCGAATTGCGGAGCCGGATGCGCGCCTGGCGCCGCGCCCTGGGCGACGCCGGGGCCGAAGCCGCCGCCGCCGCGGCCGCCCACGCCCCGAAGCTGCTGGCCGCGGTCCTGCCCGCCCCGCGCGGCGCGGTCGTCGCCCTGTACCAGGCGCTGGGCTCCGAGATGGACGCCGCCCCCCTGGCCGCCGCCCTGGCCGAGGCCGGCTGCCGGCTGGCCCTGCCGCGGGTCGAGCAGGTGGAGGCCCCGCTCAGCTTTCGCGCCTGGACGCCCGGCGATCCGCTCGAGCCGGACGAGTCCGGCTGCGTCGCGCCGCTGGACCTGGCCGAGCCGGTCGAGCCGGACCTGATCGTCGTCCCGCTGGTGGCCTTCGACGCGGCCGGCGGCCGGCTGGGGCAGGGCGGAGGCTACTACGACCGCACCCTGGCCGACCTGCGCCGCCGCGCGCCGCGCCCGGCCTTCGTCGGCCTGGCCTTCTCGGGCCAGCAGGTCGACGCCCTGCCGCGCGAGCCCCATGATGAGTTGCTGGACGGCGTGCTGACCGAGACGGGCTACGCGCCGGCCCGAAGGAGTTTGTAGATGCGTCTTGCGTTCTTCGGCGACGTGGTCGGCAAGTCCGGCCGCGACGGCCTGTCCGACCACCTGCCCGGCCTGCGCCGCGACCTGGCCCTGGATTTCGTGGTCATCAACGCCGAGAACGCGGCCGGCGGCTTCGGCGTCACCGAGAACACCGCCCGCGAGCTGTTCGCCGCAGGCGCCGACGTGCTGACCCTGGGCAACCACAGCTGGGACCAGCGCGAGGCCCTGACCTACATCGTGCGCGAGCCGCGGCTGATCCGCCCGGCCAACTATCCGCGCCTGATGGACGCT
>CAZQBJ010000175.1:0-4760 GCA_964591465.1 uncultured Brevundimonas sp. | reverse complement strand
GGCCCAGGCCGAGGCCTGCCGCAGCCGCCTGCCCGACCCGCCGCGGATGCCCTAGTTCAGCTTGCCCGCCGGTTTCGGCGCCAGGGCCGGCGGCAGGGGCGCGCACGGCACTCCGTCGGCCTTCAGGTCGCGGACCTCGGCCGGCGTGGCCTCGCCATAGATCGGACGCGCCTCGGACTCGCCCGCGTGGATCGCCCGCGCCTCGCGCGCGAAGGCGTCGCCGACATAGTCGAAATTGGCCTCCACATGGCTGCGGGCCGCGGCCGCCGCCTGCATCATCAGCGCTTGCAGCCGTTCGGCCGGCGCCTCGGCCTCGGCGCTGCGGACGCCGGCCACCGCCGGCGCCATGATCTGTTTTCGCACCGCGCGCGAGGCGCACCAGGGGCACTCCAGCTGGCCCTTGGCCGCCTGGACGTCGAAGTCGTCCGAGGAGCCGAACCAGGCCTCGAACCCATGGTCCTGGTCACAGACGAGGGCGTAGCGGATCACGGAAGCTGAAACTCGCGGTCGTGGGTCAGTTGCGGAATGGCCGCGCGGGCGCGGTCCACCGCGTTCAAGTCCAGCTTTGCCGGAAGAATGCAAGGTTCGTCGTGATCGACCGCGGCGACGACCTCGCCCCACGGCCCCACGACCATGGAGCGCCCCCAGGTCCGGCGGCCGTCCTCGTGATCGCCGCCCTGGGCCGGGGCCAGCACATAGGCCCCGGTCTCGATCGCCCGGGCGCGCAACAGGGTCGCCCAGTGCGCCTCGCCGGTCGGCCGGGTGAAGGCGGCCGGCGCCGCGATCATCGCCGCCCCGGCGCGGGCCAGGGCGCGGTACAGATGGGGAAAGCGCACGTCGTAGCAGACGCTGAGCCCCAGACCGCCCCAGGGCGTCGAAGCCACGACCGCCCGGTCTCCGGGGCGCACCGCTTCGGACTCCCGGTGCCGCTCGCCGGTCGGCAGGTCGACATCGAACACGTGCAGCTTGTCGTAGGCCGCGACGATCGCGCCCCGATCGTCGACCAGCAGCGACCGGTTGGCGGCCCGCCCGTCGTCCGCCCGGCCGGACCGCACGATGGCCGAGCCGATCAGCAGCCACACGCCCAGCTCTTCGGCCAGGGCGCGCAGGCCCGCGACCGCCGGGTCCCGATCCTGATCGGTGATCACCGCGGCGCGACGGTCCCGCCGCTGTTCCAGCAGGTTGGTCCCCTCGGGCGTGGCGATCAGCCGCGCGCCGCCCGCGGCCGCCTCGCGCACCAGCGGGGCCACATGGGCCAGGGCCGCGGCCGGCTCGGCCGGGGTGCGCAGCTGGACCAGGGCGATGTCGAGCGTGGCGCTCATCCGGCCAGCAGGGCGTCCAGCTTGCCGGCCCGCTCGAGCGCGTTCAGGTCGTCGAAGCCGCCGACGTGGGTTCCGCCGATGAAGATCTGCGGAAAGGTCGTGCGGCCCGAGCGCTCCATCATCTCGCGCTTCTTCTCCATGTCCATGGAGGCGACGATCTCGGTGTACTCCACGCCCTTGTTGCGCAGCAGCGCCTCGGCGCGCGCGCAATAGGGACAGAACGGCTTGGTGTAGATGACGACCTCGGCCAAGGGGGCTCCTCAAATTCAGCTGACGCGCCTCATTTAGGCATTTCGCGCGCCGCGCGCACCCGGGCGATGACCGCCAGGTCCACGGCGCGGGCGCCGGCCGCGATCAGCGCCGATGCGCAGGCCTCGGCGGTGGCGCCGGTGGTCAACACGTCGTCGACCAGAAGGATGCGCCGGCCGCGCACCTTGCGCCGACCCGCCTCGGTCACGGTGAAGGCCGCCCGCACGTTCAGCCGCCGGCCCCGGGCGCTCTTGCCGCCCTGGCTGGCGGTGGCCCGCGACCGCACCAGCGCATCGGGCACGAACTCCAGCCCCGCCGTCCGCGCCAGCGGCCGGGCGATCTCGGCCGCCTGGTTGAACCGCCGCGACAGCAGCCGCAGGCGATGCAGGGGCACCGGCGCCACGGCGTCCGCCTCGGCCAGCAGGTCGGCCGCCGCCCGGCCGATCCAGCGGGCGAACAGGCCGGCGAACTCCTGATGATCCCCGTGCTTGAAGCGCAGGATCAGATCGCGCGAGGCGTCGTCGTAGACACAGGCGGCGCGCGCCCGCTCGAATTTGTAGGGCCGGGCCTGGCAGGCGGCGCACCGGTCGGCGGCGAAGGCCCCGCCGTCGAACTCGAAGGCCGCTCCGCAGCCGCCGCACACCGGGGCCTCGAGGAAGGTCACCCGGGCCCAGGCGGCCGGCGACAGGCCGGCGGCGGCCGGCGGCTCGCCCGGTCCGTCGTAGGCGATCGGCGGCAACAGGACGTCGGCCAGGCCCCGAAGCGCGCGCCGCGCGGCCGCCCGGACATTTTGTCCGCCTTTCCAACGGGCCGCCCAGGCCCCATCCTGAGGCGTCATGAGCGCGCCTCCCCTTCTGTTCGACAGCCGACGTCGCCAGGCCCGGCTGGGGCGCAGCCGGCGCCGCTTCGCCGGAGCCGACTTCCTGCACGTCCGCGCGGCCGAGGATGCGGTCGAGAACCTGTCGGCGATCATGCGCGAGTTCCGCGAGGTCGTCGACCTATCCGTGCATTCGGGGGTGTTCGCCCGCGCCCTGGCCGGCAGCCCGGCCCAGGCCCGGCTGGGCCCCATGCGCGAGGCGGGGGCGCAGACCTTCGCCCCGGACGAGGCCCTGCCGCTGACGCCGCAGGGGGCGGACCTGATCGTCTCGCTGCTGTCGCTGCACTGGATGAACGACCTGCCCGGAGCGATGGCCCAGATCCGGCGCGCCCTGCGCCCCGATGGCCTGTTCCTCGGGACCCTGATCGGCGGGGCCAGCCTGAAGGAGCTGCGCTGGGCCCTGACCGAGGCCGAGATCGAGGCGCGCGGCGGAGCCCAGCCGCGGGTCTCGCCCTTCGCCGACGGGTTCGACGGCGGGGCGCTGCTGCAGCGGGCCGGCTTCGCCCTGCCGGTCAGCGACGTCGACCGTATCACCGTCACCTACACCGACATGTTCGCCCTGATCGCCGATCTGCGGGCCATGGGCGAGACCGCGGCCTTCGCCGACACGGGCCGCCCCCTGACCCGCGGCATCGCCGCCCGGGCGGCCGAGCTGTACGCCCAGCGGTACGGAGATGCGGACGGGCGTATCCCGGCGACCTTCGAGATCATCAACCTGGCCGGCTGGGCGCCGCACGCCAGCCAGCAGACCCCGCTGCCGCGCGGCTCGGCCAAGGTCCGGCTGGCGGACGCCCTTGGGGTCGCCGAGCGGACCGGCGAGGAGCCGGACTAGCCGCCCCCGGCGATGGCCGCGACGATGGCCGCGGCGGCGGCCTTGAACACGCCCGTGCCGGCCTGGCCGAAGGCGGTCACGGCGCTCAGGATGACAATGAAGATCAGGGCGCAGATCAGGCCGTATTCGATGGCCGTGGCGCCGGACTCGTCGCGGCGCAGGCGATCCAGAAACCGTTTCATTCGCGCCTCCGGGCCGGAGCGATCAGAGTAAGTCGCGCAGATACGCGACCAGCGGCGCGTCGGCGGGCGGCATGGGGTAGTCCGAAAGCCGGTTCGGTCTCACCCACGCCAGGGCGGCGTGCTCGCGAGCGACCACCGTCCCGGACCAGCGTCGGCACAGATAAAGTGGCATCAACAGGTGAAAGCTTTCGTAAGCATGGCTGGCGAACACGAACGGCGCCAGGCAGGCCTCGCTGACCTCGATGCCCAGCTCCTCGCGCAGTTCGCGGATCAGGGCCGCCTCGGGCCGTTCGCCCGGATCGACCTTGCCGCCGGGAAACTCCCATAGCCCGGCGAGCTGCTTGCCCTCGGGCCGCTTGGCGATCAGCACCCGGCCGTCCGTATCCACCAGGGCGGCGGCGACCACGAGAACGGTGGGCAGGGTCAAGGGCGGCGCTCCGCAGACAATTTCGAGAGATCGCGCCCCCGATATGCAACGCTCGGGATGCAAACCGCGTGGTCGATCAGGACGAGTTGAATGGCCGCTCGGCGGCGAATGACCAAGACCCGGACCGCGTCGTCCTGTGGATCGGTCCAGCTTACCACCGTCAGCTGCGATAATCGCCGTTGATCTCGATGTAGCCCTTGGTCAGGTCGCAGGTCCACACGGTGGCCGAGGCCCGGCCAGCGCCGACGTCCACGGTGATGTCGATCTCGGCATTCTTCATGTAGGCGCTCATCTTCGCCTCGTCGTAGCCGGGTGCGATGGCGCCGTCGATCGCCGCCTGATGAGGGCCGAAGCGGATGGCCAGATGGTCGCGGTCCACCGGCTCGTCGGTCTTGCCGACGGCCATGACGATGCGGCCCCAGTTGGCGTCCTCGCCGGCGATGGCGGTCTTGACCAGCGGGCTTTCGGCGATGGTCTTCGCCAGCTTGCGGGCGGAGGCCGGCGAGCGGGCGCCGGCCACCGTGACGCGGACGAATTTGCGCGCGCCCTCGCCGTCGCGGACCAGCTGGTGGGCCAGGTCCAGCATGACCCGGTCCAGGGCCGCGTTGGCGTTGACCGTCAGGATCATGAGCTCAGTCCCCGATCCAGCGCTGCGCCAGGATGCACCAGCAGTTGGTGTCGATGCGCTCGAGTGCGTCGACGGTGGTGTATAGATCCCTGCCGGCGAGAATAATGCCGTGACGCGGCATGATCACCGCAGCAGCCTGGGTGCGGATGCGCTCATCCTGACCGCACAACCCTGCGACGATGTTGTTCGCCAGATCGGCGCTGTGAGCCGGTGCGTAAGGGATGACCTGGATGGTGCCAAATT
>CAZQBJ010000174.1:0-4764 GCA_964591465.1 uncultured Brevundimonas sp. | reverse complement strand
CGGCCCGGGCGGCGGCGCAGTTGACGAAACTGCCGTCGGGCCGTCGCGCCGCATCCGGACGCTGTCCGCGTTCACCCCCCGAGCGCGTGGACGTCGCGCCGGCGCCGTGACAGTGGCGCCGCCCCGTGGCCCGCTCGGTGTGGCAACCGGTGCTGTCAGTGCGACCAGGATGCCCCTCGGCGGGAGTCGCCAGCAGGACGAGCCCGGCGCAGGCGACGAGCATCGCCGCGACGCGGGCGCCACGCATCATCCACCCTTCATCAGCGGGGGAAGAGTCGGCCGCTCCACAGCGCGCCATCCGTTCGCGGGAAAATCCGTCCGGATTGACGCCCACCTGCGATCGTCCCCCCAACGAGGTCGTTGATGAACTTCATCTCTGCGGAAGATCGACTGGAGCGGGCGAGGCGATTCGAACGCCCGACCCTCACCTTGGCAAGGTGATGCTCTACCCCTGAGCTACGCCCGCGCTTCAGTCGAGGGCGGGCCTATACCGGACCGCGACGGACCCTCGCAAGCCCCCCCGAGCACAATTCTGCGCTCAGGCCGCCAGCGACCGCGCCGCGGTCGGCGGCGCCCTCTCGCGCCTCAGCGGGGCGCGAGGCGAATTGCCCCGTCGAGGCGGATGCACTCGCCGTTGATGTAGACGTTCTCGGCCAGATGCAGGACCAGCGAGGCGTAGTCGGCCGGCGTGCCGAGACGCTTGGGGAAGGGGATCATGGCGGCCAGGGCGTCCTGGACCTTCTGGTCCATGCCCGCCATCATCGGCGTCCACATGATGCCCGGCAGGATGGTGTTGACCCGCACCCCCTCGTTCATCAGGTCGCGGGCGATCGGCAGGGTCATGGCGTAGACCCCGCCCTTGGAGGCTGAATAGGCGGCCTGGCCGATCTGGCCGTCCTGGGCCGCGACCGAGGCGGTGTTGACGATCAGGCCGCGCTCGCCGTCCTCCATGGGGTCCAGCGTGACCATGCCGGCCGCCGACTGCGACAGGACGCGGAAGGTGCCGAACAGGTTCACCCGCACGGTGCGCTCGAACTGCGCCATGTCGTGGGCGCGGATCTCGCCCGTGTCCTTCTTGCGCGAGACGGTCTTCTGGCCTGTGGCGATGCCGGCGCAGTTGACGGTCAGCCGCTCCTGGCCGTGCGCGGCGCGGGCCTTGTCGAAGGCGGCGGCGACCGAGGCGTCGTCGGTGACGTCGACCTTGCAGAACACGCCGCCGATCTCGCCCGCGATGCGCTCGCCGGCCTCTTCGTTGAGATCGAACAGGGCCACCTTGACCCCTTGCGCCGCCAGCGCTCGGGCCGTGCCCTCGCCCAGACCCGAGGCGCCGCCCGTGACCACCGCCGAGATCGAACCGTCGAGTTTCATGCCCGCAGACCCTATGTTGAACCGATGAGAAGCCGCGAGGGTTTAGCGGGCATGTCCGGGAATGCCAAACGGGGATCGGGGGTCGACCCGATGGAGGCGATCGACCCGGCGCGGGCGCTCGTCCCGTCGGTCCAGCGGGTCAACGAAATGCGCGTGCGCCGGGGCTTCTGGCCCAAGGTGGCGCGCACCGCCGCGCGCCTGCCGTTCCTCGACCGGCTGCTGGCCGTCTATTTCTGCGCCCGCGATCCGGAGACCCCGACCGCGGCCAAGGGAATGATGCTGGGCGCCCTGGCCTATTTCGTCATGCCGTTCGACGCCGTGCCCGACGTGCTGGCCGGGGTTGGCTACACCGACGACGCGGCGGTGATCGCGGCCGTGGTCGCCCTGCTGGGCGCCCACCTCAAGCCACGCCACCAGCAGGCCGCCCGCGAGGCGCTGGACCGGCTGGGCGACGACTCTAGTCGACCGTGACCACCAGCTTGCCCGACGCCTGCCGGGCGGCCAGGGCCGCGATCGCCTCGCCGGCCCGCTCCAGCGGCCAGGTCCGGGTGACTCTCGGGCGGATGCGGCCCCCGGTGTAAAGCCTGAACAGCTCGGCCATGTTGGCGGCATGCCGCGCCGGTTCGCGGGCTACGTGGGCGCCCCAGAACACGCCGACGATCTGCACCGATTTCAGCAGGGTCAGGTTCAGCGGGATGGACGGGATGCCGGCCGGGAAGCCCACCACCAGATAGCGCCCGTTCCAGTTCATCGCCCGCAAGGCCGGCTCGGCGTAGCCGCCGCCGACCGCGTCATAGACCACGTCGGCCCCGTCCGGAGCGCAGGCCGTCTTGAACGCCCCGGCCAGGGCCTTGCTGGCCGCCTTGTCCAGCTCGCCGCGCGGATAGACCAGGCCGTCGTCGGCTCCCAGCTGGCGGGCGAAGGCGATCTTGTCCTCCGACGAGGCGGCGGCGATCACCCGCGCGCCCATCGCCTTGCCCAGCTCGACCGCCGCGGCCCCCACGCCGCCGGCCGCGCCCAGCACCAGCAGGGCCTCGCCGGCCTTTAGCCCTGCCCGGTCCTTCAGCGCGTAGTAGCTGGTGCCATAGGTCATGACGAAGGCCGCGGCCTCCTCGAACGGCATGGCGTCCGGAATCTTCAGGCAGCGGTCGGCGGCCACCGCCAGCCGCTCGACCATGCCGCCCCAGCCGGGCATGGCCAGCACCCGGTCGCCAGGCTTGAGGTTCGACACGCCCGCGCCGACCGCCTCGACCTGTCCGGCGACCTCGCCGCCGGGGGCGAACGGGCGCTCCGGCCGGAACTGGTAGCGGTCCTCGATGATCAGCACGTCCGGATAGTTCACGCCCACGGCGCGAACCCGCACGACCACCTCGCCGGCGCCGGGCGCGGGATCGGGCAGTTCGGTCAGCTCCAGGGTCTCGGGTCCGCCGGGGCGGGTCGACAACAGGGCGCGCAACTTCGTCTCCTTGCGGGGGTTCGGTCCGGGACGCTAACCAGCGCGGAGCTTTCAGGGAAGGACCGACCATGGCTGATCGATACGCGCTGGTGCTGCACGGCGGCGCGGGGGCGCGACGCGATCGCGACTATTCGCGGGAAGTCCCGCACATGCAGGGCCTGGCCGAGGCGGCCCGCGATCGGCTGGCGGCCGGCGCCCCGGCGCTGGACGTGGCGATCGAGACGGTCGTGGCGCTGGAGGATTCGGGGCTTTACGTCGCCGGCCGGGGCGCCTCGCCGAACCTGGCCGGGGCCTATGAGCTGGACGCCAGCGTGATGGACGGGGCCACCGGCCGCGCCGGGGCGGTCGCGGCCCTGCAAGGGTTCCGCAACCCGGTGCTGGCCGCCCGGGCGGTGATGGACCGCACGCCGCACGTGATGCTGGCCGGCGAAGGCGCCGCCCTGTTCTGCCGCGACCAGGGGCTGGAGCCGATCGACTCTCCCGAGGCCTGGTTCACCCGCGCGGGGGCCGGCGAGGACAACCATCCGCCCGGCACGCTGGCCCACGGCACCGTCGGTTGCGTGGTGCTGGACCGCGAGGGCCGGCTGGCCGCCGCGACCTCGACCGCCGGGGTGTTCGGCAAGATGCCCGGCCGGGTCGGCGACACCCCGATCATCGCGGCCGGCACCTGGGCCGACAGCCACGCGGCGGTCTCGGCCACCGGCCAGGGCGAGTACTTCATGCGCACCGCCGCGGCGGCCCAGACCGCCTGGCGCACGGCGGCGGGCCAGCCGCTGGCCGAGGCGGCCGCGGCGGTCATCGCCGGGATCGGGGCTCTGGGCGGCGACGGCGGGCTGATCGCCCTCGACCGACAGGGCGAGATGGCCGATCCGTACAACAGCCAGGGCATGAAACGGGCCTGGGTCCGCCCCGGCGGCGAGGTCGGGGCGGACGTGTTCGGCTGAGCCCGGGGCGGCCGGCCTTAAATCCGGACCGTTTCGTGCTATATGCGCCGGCTCCCCTTTCCCTGCTCGCGGACCAGAACGCCTTGGGCGCCACGCTTGACCTTTCCCGCGCGACCGTCGCCGCCGCGCCCGTCAACCTCTCGGGGCTGACCCGCGAGGGGCTGCGCGCGGCCTTGGTCGAGGCCGGCGTGTGCCCGCCGGAGAAGGCGCGCATGCGGGCCAGCCAGGTCTGGCGCTGGATTCATCACTACGGGGTCACCGACTTCGCCCTGATGAGCGATGTGGCCAAGGAGACGCGGGCCAGGCTGGCCGAGGCCTTCACCCTGGCCCGGCCCGAGATCGTCGAGCGCCAGGTGTCGAAGGACGGCACCCGCAAATGGCTGATCCGCACCGCCCCGGGCATCGAGATCGAGACGGTCTACATCCCCGACGTCGGCCGCGCCGGCGCCCTGTGCGTCTCGTCCCAGGTCGGCTGCACGCTCAACTGCACCTTCTGCCACACCGGCACGCAGAAGCTGGTGCGCAACCTGACCGCGGCCGAGATCGTGGCCCAGGTTCAGGTGGCCCGCGACGACCTCGGCGAGTGGCCCTCGCCCAAGGAGGACCGGCGCCTGTCGAACATCGTGTTCATGGGCATGGGCGAGCCGCTCTACAATCTCGACCACGTGGCGGACGCCATCGACATCATCGCCGACAACGAGGGCATCGCCATCTCGCGCCGGCGGATCACCGTCTCGACCTCGGGCGTGGCGCCGCAGATTCCCGAGCTGGGCGCCCGCACCGGAACCATGCTGGCCATCAGCCTGCACGCGACCAACGACCCGCTGCGCAACGAGCTGGTGCCGCTGAACAAGAAGTATCCGATCGCCGAGCTGATGGACGCCATCCGCGCCTATCCGGGCCTGGGCAACGCCCGGCGGGTGACGTTCGAATATGTGATGCTCAAGGGGGTCAACGACAGCCCGGCCGAGGCCCGCGCCCTGGTCCAGCTGCTGC
>CAZQBJ010000173.1:0-4776 GCA_964591465.1 uncultured Brevundimonas sp. | reverse complement strand
CCGTCTACTGGAAGACCGGCCACAGCTACATCAAGCGCAAGACCGCCGAACTGGGCGCCCTGGCCGGGTTCGAGAAGTCCGGCCACTTCTTCTTCAACGCGCCGATCGGCCGCGGCTACGACGACGGCCTGGTCGCCGCCGGCGCCATTCTTCAGATGCTGGACCGCAATCCCGGCAAGCGGCTGTCCGAGCTGAAGGCGGCCCTGCCCGCGGCCTTCACTTCCCTGACCATGTCGCCCCATTGCCCGGACGAGGTGAAGTACGAGGTGCTGGAGAAGATCGTGGCCGAATACGAGGCGCTGGCGGCCCGCGGCGGCGAGATCCTGGGCCGGCGCATCGTCGAGACGATCACCGTCAACGGGGTGCGGGTGCACCTTGAGGACGGCTCGTGGGTGCTGGTGCGCGCCTCGTCGAACAAGCCGGAACTGGTGGTGGTGGTCGAGAGCATGCAATCTGCCGACGACATGCGTGCGCTGTTCCATCGCGAAGTGAAGCCTCGCCTGGCGGCGCATCCCCAGATCGGCGCGTTCAACCAGGAAATCTGACGCTTGGGCCGGACGACAGCGATCATCGGCGGCGGTTACTCCGGGGCCATGCTGGCCGTCCGGCTGGCCGAATCCGGCGCCACCGCCGTGCTGATCGAGAAGTCGGGCGAGTTCGCCCGCGGGGCGGCCTACGGCACCCGATGCGACTCCCATGTGCTGAACGTGCGCTCGGGCCGGATGAGCGCCCGGGCCGACGATCCGGATCATTTCGTCCGCTGGCTGGCGGCGCATCACCCGGCCCTGGCCGATCCCCAGGGCTTCGCCCCCCGCCGGCTGTACGGCGACTATCTGCAGGCGATCCTGGCCGAGGCCGAGGCGACGGCGCCGGGGGCCATCGTCCGGGTGGCCGAGCCGGCCCTGGGGGTGACGGACTCCGGCGTGCGCATGCCGCGCGGGCGGAACATCGAGGCCGAGGCGGTGGTGCTGGCCACCGGCAATCCGGAGCCGGCCGCGCTGGGGGCCGGCGATCATCCGAACATCATCGCCAATCCATGGGCGGCCGAAGCGCTGGAGACGGTTCGGCCGTCGGACAGCATCGTGCTGCTGGGCGCCGGCCTGACCATGATCGACGTCATGCTGGCGCTGGAGGACCGCGGCTGGGTCGGGCGCGCCGTGGCCCTGTCGCGCCGTGGCCTGCTGCCGCGACCGCACGACCCGACGCAGACGCCGGTCGAACCCCTGCAGCTGGCCGCCGGGCCGCTGTCGGCCCGGCTGCGCGAGGTCCGTCGGCGCAGCGCAGCCGAGGGCTGGGGCGCGGTGATGGACCGGCTGCGGCATGGCAACGCCGAAACCTGGGCGACCCTGCCCGCCGCCGAGCGGGCCCGTTTCCTGCGCCACCTGCGCCCGATGTGGGACGTGCACCGCCACCGGCTGGCGCCCGAGCCGGCCGGGCGAATCCAGCGCCTTATGCAGGATCAGCAGCTGGTGGTCGCCGCCGGCCGGATCGCCCGGATCGAGCCCACGGCCGCCGGCGTCGAGGTGCACTGGACCCGCCGGGGCGACGCACGGACCGAGCGGCTGACGGGGGACCGGCTGGTCAACTGCACCGGCCCCGGCTACCGCGAGGCGGCCGCCGCCGACCGCCTGCTGGCCGGCCTGACCGCTGAGGGCCTGGCGCGGCCGGACGCCCTGGGTCTGGGGCTGGACGTCACGGTCGACGGGGCGCTGATCGGCGCGGACGGGACCCCGTCGACGCGCCTGTTCGCCCTGGGTCCGCCGGCCCGGGCGGCGCTGTGGGAATGCACCGCCGTGCCGGATATCCGCGAGCGCATCGAGGCGCTGGCCGCGCGGCTGGCGGCCTGAACCGGCGTCAGGCGGCCGACTTCACCGCAGAGGCGATGTCGCGCACGACCTCGCGGACCAGGGCCTCGTCGTCGCCTTCGGCCATGATCCGGATCAGCGGCTCGGTGCCCGAGGCGCGCACCACGATGCGGCCCGAGCCGTTCAGCCGGGCCTCGCCCTCGGCGATGGCGTCGCGCACCGTCTTGGCCTCCAGCGGCCGGCCGCCGCCGTGACGCACGTTCTCCAGCAGCTGCGGGGCCGGCTCGAACTGCTTGGCCAATTCGCTCATCGGCTTGCCCGACTCGACCATCACGGCCAACACCTGCAGGGCGGCCATCAGGCCGTCACCGGTGGTCGCGTGGTCGCGCAGGATGATGTGGCCGGACTGCTCGCCGCCCAGGTTGAAGCCGCCGGCGCGCATGCGCTCCATGACGTATCGGTCGCCGACCGCCGTGCGCTCCAGCTTCAGGCCCTGCGCCTTCAGCACCCGCTCCAGCCCGAGGTTGGACATGACGGTGGCCACCACCCCGCCGCCGGTCAGCCGCCCCTTGCGGGCCCAGTCGGCGGCGATCAGCGCCATGATCTGGTCGCCATCGACGACGTGGCCGGTCTCGTCGCAGATGACCACCCGGTCGGCGTCCCCGTCCAGGCCGATGCCGACGTCGGCGCGATGCCGCTTGACCGCCCGCGCCAGATTTTCGGGGCAGGTCGAGCCGCAGTCGGCGTTGATGTTGAACCCGTTGGGCTCGACCGCGATCGGACAGACCTCCGCGCCCAGTTCGTGCAGGGCCGTGGGGGCGACGCGATAGGCGGCCCCATTGGCGCAATCGACCACCACCCGCAGGCCGTTGAGGTTCAGCTTGCGCGGAAAGGTCGCCTTGGCGATCTCGATGTAGCGCGCCTGGGCGTCGTCGATCCGCTTGACCCGGCCCAGCCGGTCCGGCTCGGCCAGACCCTGTTCGAGACCCTGGTCCATCAGCGCCTCGATCCTCAGCTCCATCTCGTCCGACAGCTTGTAGCCGTCGGGCCCGAACAGCTTGATCCCGTTGTCGTGGAACCCGTTGTGCGAGGCGGAGATCATCACGCCGAGGTCGGCGCGCATGGAGCGGGTCATCATGGCCACGCCGGGCGTCGGCAGGGGGCCGAACAGGCGCACGTCCATGCCGACGCTGGCGAAGCCGGCGACCAGCGCCGGCTCGATCATGTAGCCGGACAGACGGGTGTCCTTGCCGATGACCACCAGATGTCGGCGCTCGTCGCCGGACATGAACAGCTTGCCGGCGGCCAGGCCCACCCGCAGGGCGACCTCGGCGGTCATCGGGTGGCGGTTGGCGAGGCCCCGGATGCCGTCGGTGCCGAAATAGGATCTGTGGGCCATACGCTTCCCTGATGTCGCCGCGGTCGCCTCGAAACCTTGCGAAACGCCAATTTAGATGCCACCGCCTCTGCGACTGCGTAAAGGGCGAGGTCAGGCGCGTCACGCGCATTAGACCACGGGGCCCGGTCGCGCAAAGGCGCTAGCCTACGGCGCGAGACCGGCGACAGGAGATCAGCGATTCATGTGCGGCATCATCGGCGTCACGGGTACGGGCCCGGCGGTTCCCCGCCTGATCGAGAGCCTGAAGCGGCTCGAGTACCGCGGCTATGATTCGGCCGGGGTGGCGGCGCTGGTCGACGGCCGCATCGAGCGCCGGCGCGCGCCGGGCAAGATCCGCAACCTCGAGGCGGTGCTGAACGACAAGCCGCTGTCCTCGGTCGTCGGCATCGGCCACACCCGCTGGGCCACCCACGGCGCGCCCAACGGGGCCAACGCCCACCCGCACCAGGCCGGCCGGGTGGCCGTGGTGCACAACGGGATCATCGAGAATTTCGCCGAGCTGAAGACCGAGCTGGAGGCCGCCGGCCGGACCTTCGAAAGCGACACCGACACCGAGGTCGTGGCCCATCTGATCGACGCCCGGCTGCAGGCTGGCGACGCCCCGGTCGATGCGCTCAAGGCGGTGCTGGACCGGCTCAGCGGGGCCTACGCCCTGGCGGTGCTGATCGAGGGGGAGACCGAGCTGGTGCTGGGCGCCCGGCGCGGCAGCCCGCTGGTCGTCGGCTGGGGCGACGGGGAGATGTACCTGGGCTCCGACGCCCTGGCGGTCGGCCCGTTCACCCAGCAGATCAGCTATTTGGAAGAGGGCGACTACGTGGCCATCGACCGCGGCGGCGCGCGGATGTTCGACGCCGCCGGCCGGGCGGTCGAGCGGCCGGTGGTGCAGGTCTCGGCCTCGGCCGCCCAGGTCGAGAAGGGCAACTACCGGCACTTCATGGAAAAGGAGATCCACGAGCAGCCCGACAGCTGTCAGCACACGCTCGCGGCCTTCCTCGACATGGTCCACCTGAAGGCCCGGATCCCTGCCGAGGTGGACCTGGCCGCCATCTCGCGCATCCAGATCGTGGCCTGCGGCACCGCCTTCTACGCCGGGCAGATCGGCCGCTACGCGTTCGAGAAGCTGGCCGGCCTGCCGTGCGACGTCGAGATCGCCTCGGAGTTCCGCTACCGCTCGCCGGCCCTGGCCCCGGGCACCCTGGCCATGGCCGTATCGCAGTCGGGCGAAACGGCCGACACCCTGGCCTGCCTGACCTGGTGCAAGGCCCAGGGCCTGGCCACCGCCGCGGTGGTCAATGTCCACACCTCGTCCATGGCCCGCGAGGCCGACGCAGTGTTCCCGACCTACGCCGGACCCGAGATCGGCGTCGCCTCGACCAAGGCCTTCACCGCCCAGGTCGCCGCCCTGCTGTCGCTGGCGGTGGCCGCCGGGGTGGCCCGCGGCCGCATCGGGCCGGAGGAGGAGGCGCGGCTGATCAAGGCGCTGTTCGAGGCTCCGCGCCTGATCGCCGAGGCCCTGCAGCAGGACGAGGCGATCCGCGACATCGCCCAGGACCTGGCCAAGGCCGACGACGT
>CAZQBJ010000172.1:2306-4799 GCA_964591465.1 uncultured Brevundimonas sp. | reverse complement strand
ACCCCGAGCACCTCGTCCACCTGGTGATCCCAGATGACCTCGACCTTGGGATTGGCGAACAGGCGTTCCTGCAGGATTTTCTCGGCCCGGAACTCGTCGCGGCGGTGCACGACGGTGACCTTGGCGGCGAAATTGGTCAGGAACAGCGCCTCTTCGACCGCGGTGTTGCCGCCGCCGACCACCACCACGTTCTTGCCGCGATAGAAGAACCCGTCGCACGTCGCGCAGGCCGAGACGCCGAAGCCCTGGAAATGCTGTTCGGACGGCAGCCCCAGCCACTTGGCCTGGGCCCCGGTGGAGATGATCACCGTCTCGGCCAGCAGTTCGGCCCCGCTGTCCAGCTTGAGCCGGAACGGGCGGGCCGACAGGTCCGCCTCGACCACGATGTCGTGGACCACCTCGGCCCCGACATGTTCGGCCTGGGCCTTCATCTGGTCCATCAGCCAGGGGCCCTGGATGGTCTCGGCGAAGCCGGGATAGTTCTCCACGTCGGTGGTGATGGTCAGCTGGCCGCCCGGCTGCAGACCCGCGATGATCACCGGCTCGAGCATGGCGCGAGCGGCGTAGATGGCGGCGGTCCAGCCGGCGGGGCCGGAACCGATGATGGCGACGCGGACGGTGCGGGGAGTGCTCATGCCCCTATTTAGGCGCTGATTCCCGCCGGGGCGATGGCGCGGCGGGCAACCATTCACAGGATGGGGCCGGGACCTGTTGGCGCCCGACCCCGGTCGGTGCGTTATTCATGGGCGCGGGGACGGATTCCCCGGCGAAGGAGGCGACCGTGACCCATCAGGACCCCGACAAGAAGCCGCAAAAGACGTTCCTCGGCATGGGCGTCATCATGGGCCTGATCATCGGGGTGGTCATGGGGATGATGTTCGACAACGTCCCGCTGGGCATTGGCGCGGGGCTGGGCCTGGGCATCGCCCTATCGATCGCCTGGGACGAGTGGGGCAAGCGGAACTGAGCGCTCAGTCCAGACGGACGCCCCGGGCCGCCATGGCGGCCCGCAAGGCGTCGGCGATCTCGGCGGTGGCGTCCAGCGGGGCGTAGGCCCACCGGTCAAGGCGTCCCTCGAACGGCCGCGCCGCGCCGGCCTGCTCCAGCGCCGCATGGAAACGGGCGAATTTCGAGCCCTCGGCGCCGGGCGGGTGGAACACGTGCACCGGCTTGCCGGTGAAGGCCGCCTCGCCGGTCATGTTCACCGAGTCAGCCGTCACCACGATGTGGTCGGCGCTGGCCATCCAGCCGAGGAATGGGTTGGGGCCTGCTCCCAGATAAAGCCGCGATGGGCGGGCGGCGGCCCAGGCCTCGATGGCCGGGATCAGGGCCGCGGGCGTGCGCCGCGAGGTCGTGACCAAAGCGGTGCCCGGGCCGATCGCGTCCCCGGTCATTCCCAGCAGCCGGTTCAGCTCGGCGGCGCCGAAGCGGTAGGTCCCGTTCGGCCCCCCGATCAGCAGCAGCACCAGGGGGCGGGGCAGGGCGGCCAGGTCCGCCTCGACCGTCTTCGCCGCCTCGGCCAGCGATTGGCGGGTCAACAGATGCGGCGAGGTCGGGGTCTGAAACACCTTTGGATCGCGCACCCGGTCATGGGTCGGCGTCCAGATGAAGTCGAAATCCCCGGCGGCGGATCGCGGGTGCTGCAGGGCGGCGATGAAGGTCGCGCCGCCCGAGGCCCGGGCGATGGCGCGCGCGTAGGGCGCGGCCTGGCGGCTGACGCTGATGGCCAGCCGCGGCCAAGGAGGGGCGAAGCGGCCGCCGGGCCCGACCTCGCCGGGCGCGACCGGACCCCATGGGGCCAGCCAGCGCCACGGCGCGCGGGGCGCGACATGATGCAGGGCGAAGGGCGCGCCAAGCGCCATGGCGACGCCGCGCGCCTGGGCGTCGGACGCCGCCGCGCCGTTGGTGATCAGCCAGACCGGGGTCTGGTCTAGATCCACTCGACCTTGAGGATCTCGTAGGCCTTCACGCCGCCGGGCGTGTTGACCTCGACGACGTCGCCGGTTTCCTTGCCGATCATGGCCCGCGCGATCGGCGAGGTGACCGAGATCTTGCCCGCCTTCACATCGGCCTCGTGCTCGCCGACGATCTGGTAGCGACCCTCTTCCTCGGTGTCCTCGTCGACCACCGTCACGGTGGCCCCGAACTTCACCTGGGCGCCGGACAGCTTGGAGACGTCGATCACCTGGGCGCGGCTGATCTTGTCCTCGATCTCGGCGATCTGGCCTTCGATCCAGCCCTGGCGCTCCTTGGCGGCGTGATACTCAGCGTTCTCCGAAAGGTCGCCGTGCGAGCGCGCCTCGGAGATCGCGGCGATCACGCTGGGGCGCTCCACCGACTTGAGTTGCTTCAACTGATCGTCGAGGGCGCGATAGCCCTCGGCCGTCATCGGCACTTTTTCCATGTCGCGTGGTTTTTCTCGTCGCCCGACGGAAAGATGGAAGGGGGAAAAGCAAAGGCCGACCGCGGGCGTCGGCGGTCGGCCGAATGAGG
>CAZQBJ010000172.1:0-2296 GCA_964591465.1 uncultured Brevundimonas sp. | reverse complement strand
GTCATCGGCACTTTTTCCATGTGCGATTGGTTTTCTGTTTTCGCCCGTAGACAATGACTTATGCGGGTTACATCCGGACGGGGCGTTGCGACCGGCGAAAGAGGATAGGTCGCGCCCTTGCGGACTTCAAGCACGCGGCGCCTGTCCCCCGCCAGGCGCGCTCAACGCGCACCGGTGGCGAAAGGTTGCGCCGCATCATCGGGCCGGCATCAGGGCCTCGGCCGCGGCGACCATGGCGGCGACGCCGGTGGTCACCGCCGGCTCCGGCGAGATGCGGAAGAACGGGGAATGGTGCGACGGGGCGTCGGCGATCTGGTCCGCCGGGGTGCCGCCGACCGCGAAATAGACCCCGCGCACGCCGGTCTCCGGCGCGATGAAGTAGGAAAAATCCTCGGCCCCCATGCCCTCGCGCGGCTGGCGGTGCAGCACCCGCTCCCCCAGCCGCTCCGCGATGGCGGCGCGCACCACCGCGGCGGTGGCCGGATCATTGATCGTCGGGGCGGTGGTCTGGGTCGGCGAGCGGGTGACGATCGGCGCCAACTCCTCGGGCACGCCCAGGGCAAGGGCCGTGCCGCGGGCCACCCGGTCGATGCCGTCCAGCAGCTGTTCGCGCACCGTCGGGTCGTCCGCCCGCACGGTCAGCTGCAGCTCCACCCGGTCCGGGATGATGTTGTGCTTCACCCCGCCGTGGATCGAGCCGACGGTGATAACCCCGGGGCTGAGCGGGGCGATGTCGCGGCTGACCACGCTCTGCAGCGAGACCACGATCTGGCTGGCCACCAGCACCGGATCGACGCCCAGGTGCGGCGAGGCGCCGTGCGCCCCCACGCCCCGGACCAGGATGTCGACGCTGTCGGAGCTGGAGTAGGCGATCGTGTCGGGCACCTCGACGCGCCCGGTCGGGGTGTCGGCCGAGACGTGAAAGGCCACCGCGAAGTCCGGCTTGGGGAACCGCTCGTACAGGCCGTCCTGCATCATCGCCCGGGCCCCCGAGATGGTCTCCTCGGCCGGCTGGGCGATCAGCACCAGGGTTCCTGACCAGTGCGCCCGCCGGTTCATCATCTGGCGCGCGGTCCCCACCAGGGCGGTGATGTGCACGTCATGGCCGCAGGCGTGCATCACCGGCTTCTCGACCCCGTCGCGATCCACCTGCCGGGCCGTCGAGGCGTTGGCCAGGCCCGAGGCTTCCTCCAGCGGCAGGCCGTCCATGTCGGCGCGCAGCATGACCGTCGGGCCCTCGCCGTTGCGCAGCACCGCGACCACCCCGTGGCCGCCCACCCCGGTGGTGGTTTCGTAGCCCAGCGCCCGCAGTTCGGCGGCGATTCGGGCGGCGGTCATGGCCTCGAGGCCCGACAGCTCCGGATTGCGGTGGAAATGATCGAACAGGGCGCCGAGGTTGGCCTCGTAGTCCGCCTGCACCGCCTGGCGCAGGGCCGCGTCCTGGGCCGAGGCCGCTCCGGCCACCAGGCCGGCCGCGGCCAGCGCGATGATCCCGATGCGGGTCATGATGGCTCTCCCCCTGTTGTCGCCGCAGAGCTTAGGCCGATGGTCGGCGGAGGCAATTGGCCTTGTGCGGAGGCCTACTCGCTGTCGGTGTCCGGCAGGTTGCCCTGCCGGAAAAGCTCGTGGGTGCGATCGTGCAGGTTGATCCGAAGCAGCATCCAGCCGGTTGGGCGCCGGTACAGGTCGAACGTCATGACGAACGGGCCATTGTCGGTGAAGGCCAGATAGGTCTGGCGCACCAGCCGGTTGGTGAACATCTCCTGGGAGCCGAGCTCCCAGCCAATGACCGGTCCATAATGGTCGGTTAGGGTGTCGACATAGTCGATCAGCCCCTGAAGTTGGGTGGTCTGGTACTCCATCATGGTGCCGGCGAAGGCCTCGCCAATGGCGGCCGCCGAATTGCCGGCCCGCAACCGGGTGAAGAAAGCGTCCGGAATCGCGCTGGCCGCGGCGATCTCGTCAGCGGAGATCGCCGCCTCCATGCCGGCCGTGTCGTGCGCCGTCCGACCCGCGGCGGGCGTCGCCACCGGCAGCAGCAGCGCCGCCGCCATACAGATCCAAAGTCTCATGACGCATCCCCCCGGATGAAGGCGTCAGGCAAGCACCTCATCCGCGAGAGAGCAAGTGGACGACATCGAACTCACAGGGCCGATCGGGCCTCACCCTGGAGGGTGTACCCCTGTAGCGGGCGGACCTCCAGCGCGTCCTCGCGGATGGCGGCGATCGCCTGGGCGGCGGCCAGGGCGCCGGCGGCCGTGGTGTAATAGGGGATCTTCATCATCAGGGCGGTGCG
>CAZQBJ010000171.1:3733-4883 GCA_964591465.1 uncultured Brevundimonas sp. | reverse complement strand
GGGCGAGCGGCGAGTCCGCGTTCAGCCAGGCCGAGCAGTCCAGCTCCGGCGCCTGCCGACCGATCCTCGCCATCGGCCCTTCCTATTCCCGCCGCAGCAGCAGGGCGCTCCAGGCGTCGTGGTGGATCGTCCGCTCCAGCTTCATGCCGCGCGGCAGGTAGGCGTCCAGCACGCGCTGTTCCTGGGTGCGCAGCAGGCCCGACAGGATCACCGCCCCGCCCGGCCGCACGACCGCGGCGATCTGCGGCGCCAGCTCGACCAGTGGGGCGGCCAGGATGTTGGCGAACACCAGGTCGTAGGGCGCGTGCGCGGCGACGTCCGGATGGCCCAGGCCGTCGGCCAGCACGAACTGCGCCGCCGCGTCGTTCTCGGCCGCGTTCTCGCCGGCGATGCGCACCGACGGCTCGTCGATATCGGTGCCGACCACCCGGGTCGATCCGGTCCGCGCCGCGGCGATGGCCAGCACCCCTGTGCCGGCGCCGACGTCCAGCACCCGGTCGAAGGTCTCGCCGGCGGACAGCAGCCCGTCGAACGCCTCGAGGCAGCCGACCGTGGTCCCGTGGTGACCGGTGCCGAAGGCGGCCCCCGCCTCGATGCGCAGGTTGATCGTGTCGGCCGGCGCCTTGCCCTTGTCGTGCAGCCCGTAGACGAAGAACCGTCCGGCCCGCACCGGCGGCAGGCCCGACAGCGCCATGGCCAGCCAGTCGGCGTCGGCCAGTTCCTCGACCGTCACGTCCAGCCCCGGCTCGGCGCGCAGCCGCGCCTCGACGCCGGCCGCCTCCTCGGCGCTGACCGGATAGGCGTCGATGCGCCAGACGCCCTGGTCCTCGTCTTCCTCGAGGATCGAATAGGTCGCTCCCTCCAGCTGCGGATCGGCGTCGATCGCGGCGGCGGCGGCCTCGGCGGCGGCGCGGGGGCCGCGTGCAATTATTTGAAGTGCGGACTCGGACATTTTTCAAAGGCCGTTATGCTGACGAATCGGTACCGCAACGAGCGCGCCCTTAGCTCGCTCTAACCAACCTGAGGGGTCGGGGAGAACATGGCCAAGAGTCCCACGTCGAAGTCCGCTGCTACCTCCAAGCCGAAAGCGGCGGCGAAGTCGAGCGCGGCGTCCGCCGCGAAGCCGAAAACGTCGACGGCCAAGCCGGCC
>CAZQBJ010000171.1:0-3633 GCA_964591465.1 uncultured Brevundimonas sp. | reverse complement strand
CGCAAGCCGGCCGCCAAGTCCACGGCGCGCAAGGCGGCGACCCGCTCCACGGCGCCCAAGCGCACGACCCCGGCCCGTCCGGCGGCCGCGGCTTCGCGACCGGCCCCCGCCGCCGCCTCGACCCCGTCGCCCGCCCCGGCCGCCAAGCCGGCGACCGCCGCGCCCGCGTCGAAGCCGGCCGCGAAGAAGGGCCTGCTGGAGCGTCTCGGCGACTTCATTTTCGGCAAGCGCTGATCCGGCGGGACCGGATCGACCGGAGCGCCGCGTGATCTTCGGATCGCGCGGCGCTTCGTCGTTTCAGGCGAGGCCTCAGGCCTCGGGCAGGTCCTCGGCCAGGATGGCCATCTCGAACATGAACGAGCCGTCCTCGTCCTCGTCCTGGAACACCACCCCGATGAACTCGTCGCCCACATAGACCTCGGCGGAGTCCTTCTGCTTGGGCCGCGCCTTCAGGTGAATGCCGCCGGTGTTGAAGGTGCGCTTGAGGTGGGTCTCGATGCGCTTGATGTCGGTGTCGTTCACGGTCGGCCTCGGTCTGGAAGTCAGGGCGCGGACCCTATCCATCCCCGCCGTTCGGTTCAAACGCTCAGATGACGAAATCGTAGACGATGTCGGCCAGGGTGTGGTCCATCGTCCGCGCCGGCTCCTCGCCGGCCGGGCAGTTGACGATGCGCGCCGGCACCCCCGCGGCGGTGCAGTGCGCCGGCACCGGCTTCAGCACCACCGAGCCCGAGGCGATCTTGGCGTAGTCGCCGATCTGGATATTGCCCAGCACCTTGGCCCCGGCCCCCAGCAGCACGCCGCGGCCGATCTTCGGATGCCGGTCGCCGCGTTCGGCCCCGGTGCCGCCCAGGGTGACCGCGTGCAGCATCGACACCTCGTCGCCGACGGTCGCCGTCTCGCCGATCACGATGCCGGTGCCGTGGTCGAGGAACAGGCCCCGGCCCAGGCGCGCGGCCGGATGGATGTCGACCTGGAACAGCTCGGACATGCGGCTCTGGAAATGAAAGGCCAGGGTTTCGCGGCCCTGCTTCCACAGCCAGTGCGACACCCGGTGCCCCTGCAGGGCCTGGAACCCCTTGAAGTACAGGAACGGCTGAAGCGGCCCCTTGGTCGCCGGATCGCGCTCGGCCACCGCCAGCAGGTCGGCCTCGGCCGCGGCCACGATCTCCGGGTCGCGGGCGAAGGCGTCCTCGCACACCTCGCGCACGCTCATCGCCGCCAGCTCCGCGTCGCCCAGCTTGCGGGCGATCTGGAAGCTCAGCGCCCCGGCCAGGCTGTCGTGCGACAGGATCGCCGCGTTCATCAGCGAGGCCAGCCGAGGCTCGGCCCGCGACGCCTCGGCCGCGGCGGCCTTCAGCTGGGCCCACATCGAGGCGTCGGCTTGAACGACTTCCAGTCGGCGGGTCATGGGCGTCCTCCCTCGGCTCAGGCCCGGTTGAGCATGGCGTGGCCCAGCCAGCCCGGCAGCAGGTTCTCGCGCGCCATATGGTAGGCGCGCAAGGCCGTCGCCACCGTAAGGGCGTCGCGCACCCGGCCGCGGGCGATCTCGTCGATCAGCGTCATGAACGGCGCCCGCGCCCCGACCAGGGCCTCGGTGGCGTCGGTCCCCGGCGACCGCGTGGGCGCCAGATCCCAAGCCAGCCAGGTCAGGCCGCGCTCGTCGGTGATCGAGTTGGACAGCTCCAGGCTCAACGCCTCGCGCCACACCTTGGCGCGCAGCCCGGCCTCCTCGGCCAGTTCGCGCTGGGCCGCCGCCAGCGGGTCCTCCCCCGGCCGGGCGCCGCCCTCGGGCATCTCCCACGAGAAATTCATCAGGGCGAAGCGATGCTGGCCGACCAGCGTCACCGTGCCGTCGTTGTGAATCGGCAGCACCCCCACCGCCAGGTGCGTGGGGCGCATCACCGCATAGGTGGCGCTCGCGCCGGTCGGGGCGGTTGCGTCATGCTCGGTCACTCGCATCCACGGCGTCTCGAACACCGTGCGCGCCCCGCCGTCGCGCCAGGGCGGCGGCAGGACGAGGTCTGCGGCCCAGCCGGGCGCCTCGTCGGGATCGTCGGTCACAGTCCCCTAGGTATGGCGCCGCGCGCGCCCGGACACTAGCTAGGGCGCATGACCGCCGCCCCGACCCTGTGTGATCCGCTGCCCCGGCCGACGCCCTCGGCCGAAGCTCTCCAGCGCCTGACCTGCCGGCGCTCGGCTCCGGCCCAGACCCTGGCCGCGCCCGGCCCCTCGCCCGAACAGCTGGATACCCTGCTGACTCTCGCGGCGCGCACCCCGGACCACGGCAAGCTGTTCCCCTGGCGCTTCGTGGTGCTCGAGCCGCGAGTCCGCGCCGAGCTGGCCGAGCGCTTCGCGCCGCTGGCCGCGGCCCAGCCCGATCCGACCAAGGCCCGCGCCGTGCTGGCCAAGCTGGTCAATCCGCCGATGACCGTGATGGTCGTCTCGACCCCCACCCCGGGCCACAAGGTGCCGGTCTGGGAGCAGGAGCTGTCCGCCGGCGCGGTGTGCATGAACCTGCTGCACGCCGCCGATGCGCTGGGCTTTTCGGCCAACTGGATCACCGACTGGTACGCCTACCACGGCGAAACCACGGCCCTGTTCGGGGTTGGCGAAGGCGAGAAGATCGCCGGCTTCATCCACATCGGCACGGCCCCCGACGCCCCGCTGGAGCGGCCCCGGCCCGACCTGACCGCCAAGGTGACGCGGCTGGGGTGACGCAGGTCCGTCGCCCCGCCTTGGAGGCGGATCACGCCACCTCCGCCTAAATCGGTTAACCTGTATTCGGGCGACTCGGTCCAGCCTGAATGCTGGCTGTGGGCCCTGCTCGGCGATCCGCCTGGCGCAAAAGGAGTTCAGGCATGAGCGTTCTTGAGAAGGATATCGTCGCCTTCGACCGAATGCGGGGCGATCTCGAACAATGCCACCCGAACGAGTGGGTAGTGTTCCACCAAGGCGTGTTCGAGGGCGCTTATTCGGAATTCGAAGACGCGGCCGCAGCGGCGGTCGAACGGTTTGACCAGGGCCCCTACCTCATCCGGCAGGTAGGCGCGTCGCCGGTGCAGCTGCCCGGCGGCATGATCTTCACCCCCGCGCATTTCCTTGGCTCAAGCCGGATTTAAGAGCGGTCGTGGCGCGGAAACCGCGGCGGACCTGCTGGTGCGCCTCGGCCCGACCCTGTTGGTCGACATCGGACTGAAGCCCCGCAATCTGCAGGGCGGCGACCCCGACCTCCCCGTGAAGCGCGTACGGGCGCTGATCGACACAGAAGCGGGCTGTGAATGCATCGATGACGAGTTCGCCCGCTCATTGAACCTGCCGGTCACCGACGAAGGCGAGATCAGCGGCGTGGGCGGCAAGCACCACGGCTATGTTTACACAGCCCGGGTATGGGCGCCTGGCCTGGACCGGCTGCTGTTCCAGCCGTTCACGGGGGTGAAGCTTCGCCAGGGCGAAAGCTGGCATCGGCTCATCCTTGGCCGCACGTTCCTGCGGCGGTACGCCCTCAGTTACAACGGGGCGACAGGCGAGGTCGAACTGACCTGACCCCCCTCACCCCCGGCCGCGATAGCCCGGCACGCCCTGGTCCGGGACCCACAGGCCCTCCGGCGCCGGGCCGGTCTGCCAGAACAC
>CAZQBJ010000170.1:0-4895 GCA_964591465.1 uncultured Brevundimonas sp. | reverse complement strand
CCTAGTCCTCTTCGGCGTCCGCGGGCAGCGGGTCGGCCGGCTCGGCGCTGGCGATCTGGATGCTCGGCAGGGGGGCGGGCAGGCGATCCAGCTCGCCGCCGACCCGCAGCAGGTCCAGGGCCCGCTGCAGCTGGTAGTCCTCGTCCTCCGGATAGTCCTCGCCCGGCGCTTCGTAGGGCGTGTGGGCGGCGCGGCGCTGGGCCCCGATCGAGGCGTCCAGGGCGTTGGTGTAGGCCGCTTCCGAATAGATGAAGCTGGAGCGCGAGACGATGCGCGCCTCGGCCGCCGAGCGGGCCACCTCGAGGTCCGGCTCGATGCCGATCTTCTGGATCGAGCGGCCCGAGGGCGTGTAGTAGCGCGCGGTGGTGATCGACAGGGCCCCGTCGCGCCCGCCGCGCAGCGGCAGGACGGTCTGCACCGAGCCCTTGCCGAAGCTGGTCAGGCCGACCAGCGTCGCGCGGCCGTGGTCCTTGAGCGCGCCGGCGACGATTTCCGAAGCCGAGGCCGAGCCGTAGTTGATCAGCACCACCACCGGCAGGCCGCCGGTCAGATCGCCCGGGGTGGCGGCGTAGCGCTCGATCTGCTCGGGCGTGCGACCGCGCTGGCTGACGATCTCGCCCCGCTCGAGGAAGGCGTCGGCCACGGCGATAGCGGCGTTCAGCAGCCCGCCGCCATTGTTGCGCAGGTCCAGCACATAGCCGCGGATGTTGGGGTTCTCGGCCTGCAGGCGGGCGATGGTCTCGCCCAGCTCGCGGCCGGTCTTCTCGTTGAAGGCGGCGACCCGCAGATAGCCGAAGTCGCCCTCGACCCGGCCGGTGACCGAGTCGATGTGGATCACCTCGCGGGTCAGCACGACCTCGCGCGGCTCCTCGCCGTCGCGCAGGAAGGTGACGCGCACCTGGGTGCCCATGGCCCCGCGCAGCTTCTCGGACACGTCCGAGACGGACAGGCCCGCGGCGCTCTCGCCCTCGATGGCCGAGATGACGTCGCCGGCCTGGACGCCGGCGCGGGCGGCCGGGCCGCCGTCCAGCGGCGAGATGACTTTCACCAAGCCCGCCTCGCTGGTGATGGTCAGGCCGACGCCCGAGTACTGGCCCTCGGTGCGCTCGGTGAGATCGCCGAAATCGTCGGGGCTGAGATAGTTCGAATGCGGGTCCAGGGCCGACATCATGCCGTCGAGGGCGGCCTCGATCAGCTTGGTGTTGTCGACCTCCACCACATAGGCCTGCTCGACCACGGCCAGGACGTCGCCGAACAGCTCCAGCATGCGGAAGGTTTCGCTGCGGGGCGTCTGGCTGGCCACGGCCATGGCGCTGCCGCCCAGGGCGACGGCGGCGGCGCCGATCAGGAGCAATTTACGCATTCGTTCTCTCATTGCGGGCGGAAGCCGCTGGGATTGCCGCCGATATAGGAGGCCGCCCCGGCAAATTCGTGGCTGGCCGTTTCGAAACCATAAAATCAGTCCACAGCCCCGGCGTCGAGCCAGCGGGCGGGATTCACCGCCGTCTGTTCACGCCGCAGCTCGAAATACAGGCTGGCGCCGGCCTGGTCGTCCGGCAGACGTCCGACCGGCTCGCCCTCGGCCACCCGGGCGCCGGTGGTCACGGCGGTTTCCTCCATGCCGGCCAGCACCACCCGCCAGCCCGAGCCCAGGCGCAGAATGGCCACCTGGTTCCAGCCGTCCAGCGGCCCGGCGTAGTCGACCGCCGCGTCGGCCGGGGCGACCACCAGGGCGTTCGGCGCGGCCCGCCAGGTGACGCCCTCGGCCCCGCCGCCAAAGCGCCGTTCGACCACCCCGGCGACCGGGGCGGTCAGGCGGGTGCGGCCGCCTGGCAGGCCGGCGCTGGCCGGCGGTCCGGGGTCGGCGGCGTCCAGGGCCCGGACCATGCCGCCCAGATCGCGAATGCGGGCGGCCAGGGCGCGGGCGGCGGCCTCGGCCTGGCCGGCCTCGGCGTCCAGGACCGCCTCCAGGGCGGTCTTCTGGGCGATCAGGGTCTCGATGCGGCCGCGCCGGTCCAGCAGGGCGCTTTCGGTGGTGAACAGGGCCTCGCTGGACAGGGCGGCCTCGCGGCGCAGGCGGGCGATTTCGGCCTGCCGCTCGCTCAGCGCCTCGGCGCGGGCCTTCAGGTCCGGGGTGACGGCGCGCATCAGGATGGCCGCGCGCACCGCGTCGGTGGCCCGGTCCGGCGCCACCAGCAGGGCCGGCGGCGGGTCGCGGCGCAGCAGCTGCAGGGCCGACAGCAGGCGGGCCAGCCGGCCGCGCTCGCCGCTCAGCTCGGTCAGCAGGGCGGTTTCGCGGGCGTTCAGCCGGTTCAGGCGGGCGCGCTGCTCGGCCACCTCGCGCTCGTCGGCGCCCTGGGCCCGGGCCAGGGTGACCAGCTCGCGCCGCAGCCGCTCGACGTCGGCGGCGGCCCGGCGGGCGTCGGCGCGCAGGCGCCGGGCTCGGACCTGTTCGTCGTGGTGTTCGGCCTGCAGGCGGCCCATGTCGCCCGGCTCGGCCGGCGCGCGCTGGCCCAGCACAGGGGTGGCGGCCAGCGCCGCGACCAGGGCCAGGGCGAGGCTGCGGCTGAGCATGATCAGTCCCGGTGGTAGGGCGAGCCGGCCAAAATGGTCACGGCCCGATAGACCTGTTCGGCCAGCATGACCCGGGCCAGGGCGTGCGGCCAGGTCTGCGGTCCGAAGGCCAGGGTCTCGGCCGCCTGGTCCAGCACCCGGCGGTCGAGGCCGTCGGCCCCGCCGATGACGAACACCAGCCGCCGCTCGCCGCGGTCGCGCAAGGCGCCGACGTGGTCGGCGAAGGCGCGCGACGGCCAGGCCTTGCCCCTTTCGTCGCAGGCGATCAGGTAGGCCCCCTCGGCCGCCGCCAGCAGCAGGTCCGCCTCGGGGCCCTTGCCCGGCTTGCGCGCCTCGAACTCGGCGACGTCCACCGGGCCGAGGCCCAGCGAGCGGCCAGAGGCGGTGGCGCGATCGGCGTAGTCGGCCACGAGGCCGGCTTCGGGCGAGCGTCCCAGACGGCCGATGGCGGCGATGCCGATCTTCAAGGGAGTCAGGCCGAGGCCGTGCGGTGGCCCGAGTCCACCGACCAGATCTTCTCGATGTTGTAGAAGGTGCGCACCTCGGGCCGGAACAGGTGGACGATCACGTCCCCGGCGTCGATCAGCACCCAGTCGCAGTGCGGCAGGCCCTCGACGCGCGCCTTGCCGTAGCCGGCTTCCTTCAGGGCGCGCAGCAGGTGGTCGGCGATGGCGCCGACGTGGCGGTGCGACCGGCCCGAGGCGACAATCATGCTGTCGGCCATCGGGCTCTTGCCCCGCAGATCAATGTGAACGACGTCCTGGGCCTTGTCGTCGTCGAGCCGCGCGAGGATCACGTCCTCAAGCGCTAGGTCTTCGTCACGGGCAGGCAGGGGATCCATCTCGCGCGCGGTGTTCGAGACCGCGTCAGGTTGCGCGTCGTGCGCGGGCGGGCGGGTCAGAGGATTGCTCCGGAAGGACTACACAAGCCCCACCCCATATCACGATCCGGCGGCGGGGTCACCGGCCCTTTCCCGGCGAATGGCTGTCGATGACGCAGGATTGAGCGGCGCGCGCAGATAGACCCACGCCGGCGGGGCCGTGAACGGCAGCAGGCGGGCCTGGGACTCGGGCCGGCGATACCGGGCGAAGCGGCGCGCCGCAGGGGCGAACCGGCTGTTCAGCAGCGAGCCGGGCCGGGCGATCACCGCCGCCGGAACCAGCCCCAGGATCTCGGTCCAGCCGCGCCAGCGGTGGAACTCCGCCAGGTTGTCCGAGCCCATGATCCAGACGAAGCGCACGCCCGGATAGCGCCGCCTGAGCGCGCGCAGGGTCTGGACCGTGCGATTGTGTCCGGCCCGGCCCTCGAAGTCCGAGACGATCATCGACGGGCCGCGCGCCACCGTCCGGGCCGAGGCCAGGCGGGCCTCGAAGGAGTCGGCGTCGCGGGCCGGCTTGAGCGGATTGCCGGGCGACACCAGCCACATCACGCGGTCCAGCCCCAGGCGGACGCGGGCGGTGCGGGCGACGTGCAGGTGCCCCTCGTGCGCCGGATTGAACGAGCCGCCGAACAGGCCGACGCGCAGGCCGCGGCTCAGGCCGGACCGGTTCGCCAGCACCCCGCCGCCGGCGCGCGGCAGGCCGAAGGCGCGCGGGGCCGGACCGGAGTGGAAAAAGCGCGACACGGCGCCGTCAGGGACGCCAGGCGCCGGTGTCGTCGACCGGATCGCCGTCCTCGTCGACTTCTCCGCGCGCCTTGCGCACCTCGGCCCAGGCCGCGCGCAGCAGTTCGGTCACGCCCTCGCCCGAAACGCCGGAGACCAGCATCGGCGGCCGGCCGGCGGCGGCGGCCAGCTCGGCCGCGCGCGCCTCGCGCAGCTCGGGGGTCAGGGCGTCGATCTTGCTCAGGGCGGTGATCTCGGGCTTCTCGGCCAGACCGGCGCCATAGGCTTCCAGCTCGCCGCGCACCGTGCGCCAGGCGCCGGCCACGTCCTCCTGGGTTCCGTCGACCAGATGGATCAGCACCGCCGTCCGCTCGACATGGCCGAGGAACCGCGTGCCCAGGCCGGCGCCTTCGGAGGCGCCCTCGATCAGACCGGGGATGTCGGCGATGACGAACCGCTCGGCCGGCGACAGGTCGACCATGCCCAGGTTCGGCGTCAGGGTGGTGAACGGATAGTTGGCGATCTTGGGCCGGGCGGCCGATGCGGCGGCCAGGAAGGTCGACTTGCCGGCGTTGGGCAGGCCGACCAGGCCGACGTCGGCGATCAGCTTCAGCCGCAGCCAGATCCACTGTTCCTCGCCCGGCTGGCCCGGGTTGGCGTGGCGCGGGGCCTGGTTGACCGGGCCCTTGAAGCGCACATTGCCCCAGCCGCCGTTGCC
>CAZQBJ010000169.1:0-4918 GCA_964591465.1 uncultured Brevundimonas sp. | reverse complement strand
AGGGCATGGGCTCGGGGCGGATCTTCTCGGACTCGTAGACCGGCCGGCCCTGCTCGTCGAAGCCGGTCTGGACGGTGCGCTCGAAATGCTCGCCCTTCTCCAGCGCCTCGCGCGCCCGCTCGTTGTAGGAGGCGATATTGCGCACCCCGAGCTTGGACATCCGCCGATAGCGGTCCTCCATCTCGCGCACGGTCCACTTGAGCGCCACGACCGCCTTCCTGGGGTCGGTGACGACCGGGGCCAGCAGGTGCGGAATGCCGTCGTAGACCGACAGCTCCAGCATCTTCGGGTCGATCATGATGAAACGGCACTGCTCGGGGCTGAGCCGGTACAGGATCGACAGGATCATGGCGTTGACCCCGACTGACTTGCCCGAGCCGGTGGTGCCGGCGATCAGCAGGTGCGGCATGCGCGCCAGATCGGCCACATAGGGTTCGCCGCCGATGGTCTCGCCCAGGGCCAGCGGCAGGATGTGGCCGGGCTTCTCGTATTCGGCGGCGGCCAGCAGGTCGCGCAGATAGACCGTTTCGCGCTTCTGGTTGGGCAGCTCGATGCCGATGGCGTTCTTGCCGGTGACCACCGACACCCGGCAGGCGCGGGCGGACATCGAGCGGGCGATGTCGTCCGACAGGGCGACCACCCGGGCGTGCTTGACCCCGGGCGCGGGCAGCAGCTCGTACAGGGTGACCACCGGGCCGGGGCGGATCTGGTCGATCGTGCCGCGCACGCCGAACTCGGCCAGCACCTCCTCGAGCATGCGGGCGTTCTGGCGCAGGGCCTGTTCGTCGATCGAGGCGGTGCGCGCCTTGGGCCGGGCCAGCAGGCCCAGCGGCGGCAGGGCGAAGCCGCCCTTGCGCGCGAAATCGAACACCCCCTGGTTTTCCTGGTGCTCGCGGCCGGAGGCGCGGGCCGGCTTGGGATCGGCCACCTTCGGTTCGCTGACCGTGGGCGGCGCGGCCGGCGGGTCGTCGACGTCGACCGGCGCCGCGGCCTTGCGCGCGGCCGGCTTGCGCGCGGGCCGGGCGGCGGGACGCGGGGCGACGATTCGTTCGGCCCGACGGGCGCGACCGGCGCGGATCAGTTCGGCCACGGCCTGGAAGTCGCGCCGCCCCAGGCCCAGGGCGATGGCCAGGCCGGCCAGGGCCAGGGCCAGCAGCAGCAGGCCGGCGAACACGCCGGGCCACGGCAGGCGCGCGAGGCCGAACAGGCGGGCCAGACCGCCGTGGACGGTGTCGCCCCACAGACCGCCCAGGCCGCTGGCCAGCGGCCAGGCGGCCGGCTGGGCCGGGGCGGAAAGGGCGGCGGCCAGGGCCAGGACGCCGGCGACGGCGGCCCAACTGCGCAGGGGCCCGGGCCGCAGCCGGCCTTCCTGGGCCGGACCGATGGCGCGGGCCACGCTGAAGGCGAGCAGCAGGAGGACGGCAGGCCAGGCGGCCAGGCCGATCGATTGCAGGGCCAGGTCGGCGGCCACGGCGCCGCCGCCGCCCAGCCAGTTGGCCGGCTCGCCCGCGGCGGCCGCGTTCCAGCTGGGATCGGCCGGCCGCCACGAGGCCATGGCCGCCAGCAGCATCAGGGCCGCGACCGCGAACGCGCCGGCGCGCAGGCGCACCATCAGCGGCGCGCTCCAGACAAGACGGGCGCTGTCCCAGACCCGGGCCCCCATGGCGACCGCCGCGGCCATCTATGTTCCTCCACGCCAGAGACTCGGCGCCTGTTGTGGGGCCCACAGGGTTAAGGGGTTGTTTACCGTCCGCGCTTCGACGGGCGCAGGCCGGGCGTCAGGCGCCGCGCATCAGGCGGCTGCACAGGTCGTCCAGCTGCTCGAGGGTGGCGTAGCGGATGACCAGTTCGCCGCGGCCGCCGCGATCCTTGAGCTCGACCTTCAGGCCGAGGGCGTCGGCCAGGTCCTGCTGCAGGGCCAGGCTGTCGGGGGTGGTCGTCTCGCCGCCGCGCGACTTGCCCCGCCCGGCCCCGTCGGCCCCGCCCTTGGCCAGTTTCTCGGCCTGGCGGACGTTGAGGCCGTCGGCCACGATCTTTTCGGCCAGGGCGACCGGCTCGGCTGCGGTGACCAGGGCGCGGGCGTGGCCGGCGCTGAGCCGGCCGGCGGCCAGATGATCCAGCACCGGCTCGGGCAGGCTGAGCAGGCGGGTGGTGTTGGCCACGTGGCTGCGGCTCTTGCCGACCACGCGCGACAGGCCCTCCTGGGTGTGGCCGAAGCGCTCCATCAGGGTCGAATAGGCGCGCGCCTCCTCGACCGGATTGAGATCCTCGCGCTGCACGTTCTCGACCAGGGCGACCTCGAGCACCTCCAGGTCGTCCAGCTGTCGCTCGATCACCGGCACCGTGGTCAGGGCGGCCAGCTGGGCCGCGCGCCAGCGCCGTTCGCCGGCCACGATCTGAAAGCGGCCGGGCTTGTCCGGGGCGGGGCGCACCAGGATCGGCTGGATCACGCCCTTCTCGCGGATCGAGGCGGCCAGTTCGGTCAGCTCCGCCTCGGTGAAGGTGCGGCGCGGCTGATCGGGATTGCGCTCCAGCAGTTCGATCGGCGTCTCGCGCGGACCGCCCTGGGCCGTTCCGGTCGCGGCCTCAGGAGCGGCCGCGGGTTCGGCCGCCTGCTCGCCCAGCAGGGCCGACAGGCCCCGACCCAATCCTCGTTGCTGTACCGACACGAAGTTAATCCCAACTAATCAAAGGGTTATCAGGCCGCCAGACCCGCACGGCGCAGCCGCTCGCGCGATACGAGCTCGCGCGCGAGCTTCAGATAGGCCTGGCTGCCGGCGCATTTCAGGTCGTAGATCAGCACCGGCTTGCCGAACGACGGGGCCTCCGAGACCCGCACATTGCGCGGGATCACCGTCTCATAGACCTTGTCGCCGAAATGGGCCCGGACGTCGGCCGCGACCTGTCCGGACAGCGCGTTGCGCCGATCATACATGGTCAGCACCACGCCCTGGATCTCCAGCGACGGGTTGAGGCTGGAGCGGACCAAATCGACGTTGCGCATCAACTGCGTCAGGCCTTCGAGAGCGAAGAATTCGCACTGCAGCGGCACCAGCACGGCGTTGGCGGCGGTCATCGCGTTGAGCGTCAACAGATTGAGCGACGGCGGGCAGTCGATCAACACATAGTCATACCGGGTCTGACCGCCTGAGCCTTGCGCCGCAAGGGCGTCGCGCAGCCGGTATGACCGGCGCTCGGCCTGCGACAGCTCGATCTCGACACCCGACATGTCGGCGTCGGCCGGGACGATGGACAGGCCAGGCACGGTGGTCGGCACCGCCGCGTCGTCGATGGACCGGCCGTCGACCACAACGTCGTAGATCGTCACCCGCCGCACCTCCCGGGGCACGCCCAGGCCGGTGGAGGCGTTGCCTTGCGGGTCCATGTCGACCAGCAGGACGCGCTCGCCGACGGCGGCGAGGGCGGTGCCCAGATTGATCGCGGTGGTGGTCTTGCCGACCCCGCCTTTCTGGTTGGCGACGGCCAGGACGCGGGTGGACGAAGGCACGGACTCAACGGGCACGGGCAAGGCTCCGGACGCGGACCACGCGACCGCGCGGGTCGCTGATGGACGGGCTAAGCTCGGCCGAAACCTTCCAGGATTTGGCCGCCTGCTTCAACTCGGCCTCGGCCTTTTCTCCCTTGAGGAAGAGGGCTTGTGCACCGGCCGACAGCCACGGCTGTGCATAACCGAGCAGCCGGTCCATCGGCGCGCAGGCCCGGGCCGCGACCATCTGCACCGGTCGGGCGCAGGCTTCGGCGCGATCGTTGACCACCGTGGCCGGCAGATCCAGGGCGTCGACCACCTGCTGCAAAAAACGACAACGCTTTGTCAGGCTGTCGACGAGCCAGACCCGCGCGCCCGGCCTGCCCTTGAGGAAGATGGCCAGCACCACGCCCGGCAGGCCGGCCCCGGCGCCCAGATCGGCCCAGGTGATCGCCTCGGGCGCGTGGCCGAGCAGCTGCCAGCTGTCCAGGGCGTGGCGGGTCCAGAACTCGGGCAGGGTGGCCGGGCCAACGAGGTTCATCACTGCGTTGGCCTCGGTCAGCAGGTCCACATAGGCCTGCAGGTCCGCCATCTGGCCCGGCGTGGCGCCGGTCGCCGCATGGAATTGCTCGGGAGTCACGCCGCGCGGACCGGGCGCGGCTTGCGCACATGGGCCAGCAGGGCGGTCAGGGCGCCGGGGGTGACCCCCTCGATACGGCCGGCCTGGCCCAGGGTGCGCGGGCGCACCGCCTCAAGCTTCTCGCGCACCTCGGCCGACAGCCCGCCGATGGCGCCGTAGTCCAGATCCGCCGGCAGGGCGAGCGCCTCCTCGCGGCGCAGGGCCGCGGCGTCGGCCGCCTGACGTTCCAGATAGCCGGCGTAGGTCGCGTCGATGACGATCTGCTCGGCCACCTCGGACGGCCACTGCGCGATCTGCGGGCACGCGGCCGCGAACCGGGCCAGCTGGACGTCCGGGTACGCCAGCAGCTGAAGCAGGGTGCGGCGCTGGCCGTCGGGATTGACCTTGAGGCCGACCGCCGCCGCTTCCGACGGGGTGAAGCTGAGCGACCCGGCCAGCGTGCGGGCCTCGGCCAGGGCGGCCGCCTTGGCCGCGAACCGGGCGGCCCGGACGGGGCCCACACAGCCAAGGTTGACTCCACGTTGAGTCAGCCGTTGATCCGCGTTGTCGGCGCGCAGGGTCAGGCGGTACTCCGCCCGGCTGGTGAACATCCGGTAGGGCTCGGTCACCCCGCGGGTCACCAGATCGTCGATCAGCACCCCGATATAGGCCTCGTCGCGTCCCAGCACCGCCTCCTCCTGGCCGCCCGCCGCGCGGGCCGCGTTGAGGCCGGCCATCAGGCCCTGGGCGCCGGCTTCCTGATAGCCGGTGGTGCCGTTGATCGGCCCGGCCAGATACAGGCCGGGGAGGTG
>CAZQBJ010000168.1:0-4947 GCA_964591465.1 uncultured Brevundimonas sp. | reverse complement strand
GAGGCCCTGGCCCTGCCGACCGATTTCTCGGCCCGCATCGCCCGCAACACCCAGCTGCTGCTGCAGAAGGAAACCGAGCTGGTCCAGACCGCCGACCCGTGGGGCGGCTCCTGGTACGTCGAACGCCTGACCCACGATCTGGCGGAGCGGGCCCTGGCCCACATCGAGGAGGTCGAGGCGCTCGGCGGCATGGCCAGGGCGATCGAGTCCGGCCTGCCCAAGCTGCGCATCGAGGAGGCCGCCGCCCGCACCCAGGCGCGGATCGACACCGGCCGCCAGACCGTGGTGGGGGTCAACAGCTATCGCTCCGACCTGTCCGACGACGTGCCAGTGCTGAAAGTGGACAACGCCCGCGTCCGCGCCGGCCAGATCGAGAAGCTGAAGCGTTTGCGGGCCACGCGCGACGAGGCGGCCTGCCAGGCCGCGCTGGCGGCGCTGACCGAGGGCGCGCGCGGCGACGCCAACCTGCTTGGCCTGACCATCGAGGCGGCCCGCGCCCGCGCCACGGTCGGCGAGATGAGCGACGCCCTGGAGGCCGCCTTCGGCCGCCACGTGGCCGAAATCCGCACGGTCCGGGGCGTCTACGGCGCCGAGGCCGCTGACGACCCGGCGGTGGCTCGCGCCCGGTCGATGGTCGCCGCCTTCGTCGAGAACGACGGCGGCCCGCCGCGCATCATGATCGCCAAGCTGGGCCAGGACGGCCACGACCGGGGCCAGAAGGTGGTCGCCTCCGCCTACGGCGACCTGGGCTTCCAGGTCGACGCCGGCCCGCTGTTCCAGACCCCGGCCGAGGCCGCGCGCCAGGCCGTCGAGGGCAACGCTCATGTGGTCGGCGCCTCGTCGCTGGCCGCCGGCCACCTGACCCTGGTGCCGCAGCTCAAGGCCGAGCTGGAGAAGCTGGGCCGCCCGGACATCATGATCGTGGTCGGCGGGGTGATCCCGCCGGGGGACGTGCCAGCCCTGCTCGAGGCCGGCGCCGCGGCGGTCTATCCGCCCGGCACGGTGATCGCCGATTGCGCCGTGGACCTGCTGGAGCGGCTCAATCAGCGGCTCGGCTACGCCCAGCCGCCGGCGGGCTGATCCGGCCTAGTCGGCCAGATAGACCAGCCGCCGCTTGCGCTCGGCCTTCATCGCCGCCACGTGCCGCGCGTGGTCGCCGGATGCGCGCGCCTCGCGCTCGCTGGCCTCGACCCAGTGGGTGGTCTCGATCTCCTTCTGCAGCGCCTTGGCCGCCATCAGGTGACCGGGGAAGAAGAAGTCGACCGCGCTGCCGATCAGGAACGCCTCGGTGGTCAGGGCGTCGAACGCCAGATAGGCGCCCATCCTGGCCATCGTCCCGGCGGAGGCCCTGGCCCGGAAGGCGTTGACGAACAACATGCCGGCCGCGCCGATCGTGTAGACCAGCCCGACTCCCGGCACCCAGGTCAGCAAGCCGTCCAGTCCGATGCCGAAGGGGCCGAACCCCACCACGCGGTCCGAGAGCTTCTTGATGCCCTCGACGTTGGACCAGACCTTCTCGATATCCCGAAAGGTCCGCACAGCCATGGTTTCCCCTCCGACGTGGGCAAGGTAACGCTTTCGCACCTACACCGTTTCACAGGATAGGAGGCAGGACGATGCTCGTGTCCACCACCCCGCAGATCGAGGGCCGCGCGATCCGGGATTATCTCGGCGTGGTCGCCGGCGAGGCGATCCTTGGCGCCAACGTCTTTCGCGACATCTTCGCCAGCGTCCGCGACGTGGTCGGCGGCCGGTCCGGCTCTTACGAGAAGGTGCTGCGCGAGGCCCGCCAGACGGCGCTGGATGAAATGACCGCCGAGGCGCGCAAGCTGGGCGCCGACGCCGTGGTGGGCATCGACTTCGACTACGAAACCCTGGGCGCCGGCGGCAGCATGCTGATGGTCGCCGCCAGCGGCACGGCGGTGAAACTGGGGTGAGGCGGCTGGTCCGTCTCGCCGCGCTCGCCGCCCTGGGCCCGTCCGCGGTGGTGGCCCTGGCCGCCCTGGGCCGGTTCGATCACCGCTGGCCGGACCTGCTGGTCCAGTTCGCCGCCCCGGCCCTGACGGCGACCCTGGCGCTGACCGCGCTGTGGGCTTTATTGCGCCTGCGAGCGCCCGCCTTCGTCGGCGCGGGGCTGTCGCTGCTGTTGCTCGTCGCTGCCTGGCCCCAGTGGCGGCCCGACGGCGCCACGGCCGCCCACAACGGAGAGACCATCCGACTGTATTCGGCCAATCTGTGGGCGCGAAACACCGACGTCGAGGCCATCGGCCGGTCGATCCGGGCGGCCGACGCGGACATCGTGGTGCTGATCGAGCTGGGCGACGCCCCGGCGGCGCGGCTGGACGACATTCTGGCCGGCTACCCGCATCGGGTGACCACGCCGCGCATCGACCGGCCCAGCGGCGCCGCGCGCTCGGTGATCGCCTCACGCTATCCCTTGCGGGAGTTCGACCGGCGCTATGACGGCCTGCACGCGGTGTCGGCCGCGGCCCTTACGCCGCTCGGCCCGGTGAATGTGGTCGGCGCCCATCTGACCCGCCCCTGGCCGTTCCAGTACCAGTGGGGCCAGCTGACCCAGGTCCAGGCGCTCGGCCGGCGGCTCTCGCCGCTGCAGGACCCGGTGATCGTGGCCGGCGACTTCAACAGCGTCTCGACCGGCCGCGTCGGCCGGATGGTGCGCGACGAGACCGGCCTTCGCCCGGCGTCCGGCTGGCTGGGCACCTGGCCGGCGGCCCTGCCGGGCCCGCTGCGCATCACCATCGATCAGGTCTGGGTCAGCGACGAGCTCGCCATCCGCGCCCGGTCGCTGGGCCGGCCCACCGGCTCGGACCACCGGCCGGTGATCGTCGAGCTGGCCTCGGCCGCCCGGGACTAAAGCGACCACACGCGGGCTTCGCCGCCCGGTTCGCCGAGGCCTGAGACCACCGCCCGGCAGATCGCCTCCGCCTGCTCGCGCAGACGCACCGGCGGATTCAGCACCACCATGGCCGTGCCGTTCATCTTCATCGGATTGTCCAGACGGCGCAGGCGGGCCTCGGCGACCAGGGCCGGTCGCTGTCCAACGCCCTCCAGCCGCCGCAGGAAGCCGTCCAGGGTCTCCAGGTCCTTCAGCGGAGTCCAGATCATCACCGGCGTCGGACGCATTCGCGCCTTCAGCACCGCCTTGGCGGTTTCCGCCGCCCGCACATAGTCGTCCGGCCGTTCGAACGGCGGATCGATCAGGACGCACAGCCGGCCCGCCTCTCCGGCCAGCTCCAACGCCGTCGCGTAGCCGTCGACACGCCGGGCCTCGGCCCCGACGCCCCGGGGGGCGAACCGGCGCAGGGTGGTTTCCAGCTGCCCGTGGTCGTCGGCCCTCAGCTCGCAGCCGACATGCCGGTCCCCGGGCCGCAGGGCGGTGACCGCCAGCCAGGGCGAGCCCGGATAGAACCGCACCTCCCCCTCGCCGTTCAGAGCCCGCACCGCTGCCGCCAGCGCGGCGAACGCCGGCTCCGGCTCCCGCGCCAACAGGCGTTTGATCCCGGCCTCCGCCTCCTTTGACCGGGCCTGGTTGGGATCGGACAGGTCGTACAGGCCGGCCCCGGCGTGGGTGTCCAGCACCGTGATCGGGCGCGCGTCGATCTTCATCTCGTCCAGCACCGCCAGCAGGACGGCGTGCTTGACCAGATCGGCGAAATTCCCGGCGTGGAACGCGTGGCGATAGTTCATGCGCGCCCGTCGCCCGGGGCCGGCTCCGCGTCAAGACGGAACCGCCGCCCGGCCTGTGCCGTTGCCGGTCGCCCGCCCAGTTCCGGAGCCCCTGGACAGATCATGCCTGACGGCGCCCCCGCCTTCGACGTCGCCGCCCGGTCTGCGGGGCTGGTCTATTGCAGCGACGAGCTGCCGGGCCTGCGGCGCGTCGGGCGCGGCCGCGGCTTCAGCTACTACGGGCCCGACGGCGAGCCGGTGCGCGACAAGGCTGTGCTGGCGCGCATCCGGGCCCTGGCCATTCCCCCGGCCTGGACGGAGGTGTGGATCTGCCCGCGGGCCGACGGTCACATCCAGGCGGTCGGCCGCGACGCCAAGGGCCGCAAGCAGTACCGCTACCACCCGGACTGGAGCGAGGCCCGGTCGGAGAACAAGTTCGGGCGGCTGACCGAGTTCGCCTCGGCCCTGCCCCGGCTGCGCCGGCGGGTCGAGGCCGACCTGTCGCTGCGCGGACACCCGCGGGAGAAGGTGCTGGCCACGGCCGTCCGGTTGATGGAGCTGACCCTGATCCGGGTCGGCAATCGCGAATACGCCCGAAAGAACCGCAGCTTCGGCCTGACGACCCTGCACAAGCGGCATCTGGAGACCGGCTCGGCCGGCCTGGCCCTGCACTTCCGCGGCAAAAGCGGGGTCGAGCACCGGGTCGGGGTGCGGGACCGGCGGCTGACGCGCATCCTGCGCTCACTGCGCGAACTGCCGGGCCAGCAGCTGTTCAAATATGTCGACGACGCCGGCGACCTGGTCCCCATCGGCTCGGAGGACGTCAACGACTACATTCGGGAGACTCTCGGCGAGCAGTTCTCGGCCAAGGATTTTCGCACCTGGGCCGGCACCGTCTCCGCGGCCCGCGCCCTGCGCCTCGAGCCGACGCCGGCCTCCGAGGCCGAGGCGCGCCGACGCATCACCGTGTGCGTCAAGGCGGTCTCGGGCCTGCTGGGCAATACGCCCACCGTCTGCCGCAGCGCCTATGTCCATCCGCGCGTGTTCGAGGCCTATGCCGACGGGCGTCTGGCCGAGGCCCTGCCCGGTCCCGAGGCCCAGGCGTTCGAGAAGGCGCTGGTCCGTCTGCTCGAAGCGCCCTGATCGCGCCGCCAGGGTGACGGCGAAGTAACTTGATCCACCTGGAGAACGGCGGTTTACGACGCGCCTTCGTCGGAGGGAAAATCCATGTCCAACACGTTCCTGCGCCTCGGCGCCCTG
>CAZQBJ010000167.1:0-4986 GCA_964591465.1 uncultured Brevundimonas sp. | reverse complement strand
GATGTCGAGCACGCGCTTGTGCGTGCGGATTTCAAACGGCTCGCGCGACTTCTTGTCGACGTGCGGCGAACGGTTGACAGTGAACTTTTCGATCAGGGTCGGCAGCGGGATAGGCCCGCGGACCTGGGCGCCCGTTCTCTTGGCCGTGTTGACGATCTCGCGCGTGGAATGGTCCAGGACGCGGTGATCGAAGGCCTTGAGGCGGATGCGGATGTTCTGACGATCCATATCGCTCGTGTTTCCTAGAAGCGGCGGAACCGCGTCCCTGTGAACCATTTCAAAGACCGGAGCCTTCGAGCCGAAGCCCTCGGGCACGCGTAATCCGCAAAAACGACAGGCCCGCGCAGGTCATCCGCGAGGGCCCTTCACTCCCGATACGCTGTAAAGAACAGTGCCTCAGGTCGTTCCTGCGAACCGCGTCTGCATCCTGCGATGCACAGCCGGTCCAACAAGAGGCGCGCTTATGACCGCCGATTCCGATCTCGTCAAGGCTTGTGACGGCGAACCGGCGCCGGATTCACGCTTCTGACGCCCGGCTCATGGATCGCCCCAATCTCGGGGCGATTTTGACGCAATCCGGCCACGATGCGTTGCGGCGCAGCAACGCTGGATCATCCGTCATATAAGCGTTGCGGTTTTGTAATCCGGACGCCCTTGTTGCGGCGCACAGGCGGCCATAGCTGCCGGCGGTGCGCGGGGCCGATTGTCGGGCCCGCGCGATCGAGAATGGAAACAAGAAAAATGAAGAACGTCCTGTTCGCCTCGGCGGCCGCCGCCGCCCTGTTCGTCGCCGCCCCCGCCCTGGCCCAGTCGGTCGGCTCGGCCGGCCTCGGCTACAGCCACGCCGAAGCCGACTTTGGCGGCTTCGACGTCGACTCCGACATCTGGACGGCCGACGTGTCGGTCGCCATCCCGGCCGGTCAGAACTGGACCGTCACCCTGGACGGCGGCGTCACCTATGACGACGATGCGGCGAGCGACGAATTCGGCGTCAACGGCACGGCGCACCTGACCCGCAACCTGGGCGACGCCCGCGTCGGCGGCTTCGTCGGCCTGGCCGAAGTGGCGGACGAGACCGCCTGGGCCGTCGGCTTCGAAGGCGCCAAGTACCTGGCCAACACCACCCTGGTCGGTCAGGTCGCCTACGGTGAAGTCGACGACTCCAGCATCGAGCTGTGGTCGATCGGCGGCCAGGTCCGCTACTTCGTCAGCGACAACTTCCGCATCGACGGCGGCCTGAACTTCGCCAACGTCGACCTGGGCCCGGTGGACGACGACATGTGGTCGATCGGCGTCGGCGGCGAGTACCAGTTCGCCGGCACCCCGTGGAGCATCACCGCCGGCTACGACCGCGCTGAGCTGGACACCGCCGACGTGACCGTCGACACCTTCAGCATCGGCCTGCGCTACTCGTTCGGCGGCGACCTGCGGGCCCGCGACCGTTCGGGCGCCGACCTGGGCGGCATCGACGGCCTGTTCTCGGCGTTCTAAGGCGCTCCGGGGAGGGGCCCCGCCCCTCCCCGACCTGTCCTTTCGAGACACGAAAAACGCCCCGGAGCCTCGGCTCCGGGGCGTTCTTTTTGTCCAGTCGCCGGCCCTAGCGGCCGACGATCACCTGGCCCGAGCCGATCACGCTGCGGTCGATCGAGCCGGTCACCGAGGCGATGTGCACGTCGCCCGAACCGATCAGCGAGGCGTCCACGTTGCCGACTTCGCCGCCGAAATGGACGTCGCCCGACCCGGCGATGGCCACGTCCAGCGACGGGGCGCGGCCGGCGCGGACGGTGACGTCGCCCGAACCGGCGATCGAGATGTCGGCATTGCCGTCGACCCGGGCGACCACGACATTGCCCGATCCGGCCACGGCCGCCTCGAACGAGCGCGTGGCCCCGGCCACGACATCGCCCGACCCGGCCACCGAGACGTCGAGATCGCCGGACGTCCCGGCCCGCACGTCGCCGGAGCCGGCCACGGACAGATCCAGCCGGCCGGCGGTGTTGCCCACCGTCCAGCTGCCGCAGCCGCCGTTGCCCAGTTCGACCGAGGTCGCGTCGCGGCCCACGGCGCCGTAGACCGCGCCATTGGCCTCCACGTCCACGTCCATCGGCGTGCGCAGGACGATCAGCGGGGCCTGGCTCACCTCGACCTCGCCGATCCCGCGCACGCGCACCCGGGCGCCCTCGCCCGGCTGACTGGCGCCCGAGGCGTCGCCGCTGCAGGCCCCGATGCGGCGGCGCAGCCCGCCGTCGATCTCGACCCGGTCGCCGCGGCGACGGACCTGAAGGGCCGGCAGTTCGGCCGTCCCCCGGACGATCTCGACCCCGACGTCGGAACGGGCCTCGGGAATGACCACCACGCGGGCGACCGCGTGCTCGATCTTCACGTCGGCCGCGCTGGCGGCGCCGGCGGCGGCCAGCACGCCGGTTACGGCGGCGACAAGACAGACAGGCTTCATGGGATAACCTCCTCCGCGGAATGTGGCGGAAAAGGTGCGGCCCCCAGGAGGCGAAGTCACTTTAATTCGGGGTCATTAAACCCTTGTCATGCAGCGGGTCGGCTGGGCTCCAGCGCGTCGCCCAGTTCGAACGACCGCTCGAAATCCTTCAACCGGTCGCGCACCACGCCCATGCGGCGCAGCCCCAGGGACGCCCCCCACAGGGCGGCGCGGGCGGCCATCGGGGCCTGGTCGGCCGGCGTCACCGGCAGACCCCAGCGGCGGAACACGCCATTGGCGTAGTGGGCCCCGTTGGTCAGGCGCGAACGCCAGGTCTGGTAGTCGCACGACAGCGACAGGTTGAAGCTGTCCTGGTTCTCGATGCGGTGCGGCGAATGCAGCGGCCAGGCGGCCGCCATGCCCGGCTTCAGGTCGAACACCTGGGCGGCGCCGTCCATCTCGCGCCGGTAGGGAAGGTCCTCGGTCTGCTGCTTCATCAGCACCTGCTCCATCACCCGGGCCGGCAGGTGGGCCTCGTCCGGCGGATAGATCCAGATGCGCTTCTCGCCGCGCAGGTGGAACAGGGTCACGCCCGGCGGATCGGCGTGGAACGGCACCTTGGCCCCCGGGGCCGACAGGATCAGCTGGCCGGTGACCTGCACCGGGCGAAAGCCCGGCACGCGCTCGGACAGTTCGGCGAAGGCCTGGGCCATGACCTCGCCCAGCTCCGGATAGTGATCCTGGATGCGGCGCATCTGGCACCAGACGCGGCCGGCCTTGACGGCCTCCAGCAGGGCCGGGCCGTCGCGCCGCCCCTTGGTCCCGGTCCGCAGGATCGCCTGGCCCTGCTCGTCGTAGTCGAACAGGTTGATGTCGCACAGCTCCTCGGGATGCCGCTCCAGCTGGCGGGCGAGGGCGTCGTCCTCGAACAGGCCGGTCTCCAGCAGCCGGTGACGATAGGTCATCGGGGTGCGGTCGAAGGCCGCGACCTGGTCCTCGGACCAGAGGGGAATGAGAGGTTCGCTCACGGTCAGGCTCCCTGGGCGCGCGGACGGGCCGCGGCGCCGGCGGCGGCGAGGGCCCCCGAGATCCAGCCGGCCGGCCGGGTCTCGCAGGCGTTGATGATGTCGAGGCGGCGGCCCACGCTGCCGGCGAAGCGGCGCACCGGGGCCGGGGCGTGATGATCCAGGGCGCGCGCGGCGGCGGCGGCCAGCGGCCGGGTGCAGCTGATCTCCAGCACCTCCCCGGCCGGCTCGGCGAAGGTCGACTTGTAGCTTTCCTCGCCGCAGCCGAAATCCGCCAGCTTGAGCCCGGCCCGGGCGGCCGCCTCCAGCTGCTGGCGCACGTGCAGGGTGCCGGGGCCATAGCGCCGGTACGCCTCCGCATAGGCCGGGAACCACAGGTGCAGCACGCCGTCGCCCTGCAGCGAGGCCTCGGCCGCGACGATGTCCCCGTCGCCGGCCCGCAGGGCGGTCACGCGCAGGCCGAACTCCGGCGTCGCGGTCTCGAGCAGCCGATGCAGCAGCCGCGCCGTCCAGCCGCAGCGAAACACGTCGTGGCGGCGGGTGCGCGCGTACTGGGCCCGCTTGCGGGCGATGATCCAGTCCAGCACCGCCGGATCGCGCTCTTCCCAGTGGAACGTCACCGGGCCGTGGTCGCGCTCGATGCCGCGCTGGTTGCGCCGCATGTTCTTGCAGAATTTGTGGTCGCGGGCCTCGAAAGCGGCGGCCAGGGCCTCGGGCCCGCCGCTCAGATCGCAGACCATGCGCACCCGGGGACTGCGGGCGGCCCCGGTCGCCGGACCCATCCAGCCGCCCGCCCGCAGCGCGCGGCCGCCCAGCGCCCGGGTCAGGGCCGGCAGGTCGATCGCCGCGTCGGGCGCCGCGATCACCCCGTGATAGTCGCTCAGCGGCGCGCCCAGCGGCTGGATCAGCCCGCCGCGCTTCTGGAACGGGAACAGGCCGAAAATCTCGCCGCCGCGGTGCAGGACCGCCAGCCGCGCGTGCGGCGCCTCGGCCGCGGCCTCGGCGTAGCGGGGATCGAAATAGGGATGGGCCAGGGCCGGATTGGCCGCGCGCAGGGCCGCCCAGGCGTCCCGCTCGGGCGCGCCCAGGGCGTCGATCGCGATCTGCTCAACCTGCAACGGTTCGGCCATCCCAACCCCTCCCGACGCGGCGTCGGGCACGGCGCACCATGCCTCAGCCCCTGTTGCGGGATGGTTGAGCGGCATGGTGAACGAAACCGTGACGGCGGCGGAGCGTTGTGCGGCAAAGGAGATCACCCCCCATGACCATCGACCCGCGCCCCGACAACCGGGAAGTCGAGAACGAAGGCCAGCGCCGGCCCCGCCGCGAGGGCGAGCCGCCGCGCCCGGCCAGCGAGCCCCGGGGCTCCGAGGGCTCCAGCAACAGCGGCGAGACGGCGACCGATCCGGCCACCGGCAAGCCCAATCCCGGCGAGGCCTGAGCGTCCCGGTCCCGGCGCAAAAGAAAAAAGAAAACGGCCCCCGGAGAGGCTCCGGGGGCCGTTCCTTTTAGGTTGGTTGTCGGGCT
>CAZQBJ010000166.1:0-4995 GCA_964591465.1 uncultured Brevundimonas sp. | reverse complement strand
CCGAAGGACGGGGCCTCGATCAGGCCGCTGGAGGAGTTGCCCAGCATCACTGCGGCGTGGCCCAGGGCGGCCGGATAGAGTTCGCCCAGCCCCGCGACGGCGCGCGAGTTTGGGTGACTCGCCACGAAGCCGGCGATGCGGGCGGCGATCGGGCCGGCCCCGGGGTCGGCGTTCACCCCGGTGAACACGGCCGCAAGGCCAGCCTCGACCAGCGCCGCGAGGAGGGCGTCGAGGCCCGCCAAGCTCTCGTCCGGGCGCGCCGTCACCGGATGGTAGGTGACCAGTGCGAACGGTCCGGGATCTGACCAGTCCAGGGCCGCGAAGAACGCCTCCCGATCCGGCCGGGGCCGCGCCATGAGCGAATCCAGAGCCGGGGCCCCCGCGCGCGTGATCCGCCAGGGCTCCTCGCCCATGGCGACCAGCCGCCGGGCGGCTTGGGGAGTGGCGCAGAAATGCAGGTGAGCCAGCTTGCTGATGGCGTGTCGCAGCGGATCGTCCAGCGCCCCGCGGGTGATCTCGCCGCCATGCAGGTGGGCCAGGACGGAACCGGCCAGCAGGGCGGCGGTCGCCGCCGCATGCGTCTCATAGCGATCCCCGGCCACCACCACGATGTCCGGCCGGGCCTGGGCGAAGGCCTCCGCGAAGGCCGAGGTCAAGGCGCCCGCGCGAATCGCGGCCGCGGCCGGCGCGTCGGCGCGAAACAGGTGGGGCAGGCGGATCAGGCCAGCGCCGGGCGACAGGTCCGGGCCGGCCACGTCGTGCGGATCGTCCACGGCGATCGCCATCGGCTCGACGTCGTCGCCGCGCCGTCGCAGGGCGAGGCTCACGGCGTCGGCCGCGGCGCGGTCGGCCCGCGAGACCGAGACCACCGCTATCCGCCGCCGGCTCACCCGGCCGCCACGTCGGTCCAGGCGATCGGCTCGTCCGCCTCGACGTCCCGAGTCAGGGTCCGGCCCACCAGGCGCGGCAGATCGTCCGGCGGCGCCCCGGTCGCCGGCCGCTTGCACGCCAGATCCGTTGCCGCCAGCACGGCGCCGGCCCGCAACGGTCGCAGCGCCACCACGCTGCGGCGAATGCCGGCGATGTTGTCGATCTCGCTGGGCATCGGCCGTTTGCGGCCGTCGCCCAGCATGCGGTCCACCCGTCGCAGGGCGGTGATCATGTCCTTCATCGCCGCCGGCTCCATGGAGGCGGCGTGGTCGGGCCCCGGCAGGGTCCGGTCCAGGGTCAGATGCTTCTCGATCACCCGCGCCCCCAGCGCCGCGGCGGCGATGGCCGCTTCGGGACCGGTTGAGTGATCGGACAGGCCAACCGCGACCCCCAGCTCCCCCGCCAGGGTCTGGAGGGCCCGCAGGTTCATGTCCGCGTCCGGGGCGGGGTATTCGGACGTGCAGTGCAGGACGGCGACCGGCAGGTCGGGCGGCGCCTCCGAACGCACGGCGGCCAGAGCGCCGGCCGCCTCCTCGAGGGTGCTGGCGCCGGTCGACAGGATGACCGGCCGACCGTAGCGGCCGGCGGCCGCCAGCAGGGCCGAATGGTTGACCTCGGCCGACCCGATCTTGATCACCGGCATGTCCAGCCGCTCGACCAGAAACGGCAGGCTTTCGAACCCTTCGGGGGTAGACAGGAACATGATCCCCCGTTCGGCGCAGCGATCGCGCAGCCGGGCGGTGTCCTCGAACGACAGCCTCAGCCGTTCGGCCAGGTCGTAGAAGCTTTCCGACGCCTCGGTGCTCCGGTCCAGATAGGCCACCTTGTGGGTGTGGCGGCCGACGATCTCGCCCGGGACCCAGGTCTGGAACTTCACCGCGTCTGCGCCGGCGTCCGCCGCCGCCTCGATCAATTCGAACGCCAGACCGAGATCCCCGTTGTGGTTGACGCCGGCCTCGGCCACCACGAACAGCCGCTCGGCCCACGGCGGATCGAGGCGGGTCATTTGGCGTACTCGCCCGGCCGATAGCGGTGCAGGTTGTCGCGGATGAACGCCACGGTCTGCTCCAGCCCGGCCTCCAGGCGCGTCGCCGGCGCCCAGCCCAGCATCGCCCGGGCCCTCGAGGCGTCCGCCACCAGCCGGTCGACCTCGCTACCGGCGGGGCGGAGTCGCTTCGGATCGGTTTCCAGCCGGATTTCGCGTCCGACGATGGCGGCGATCATCCCGGCCACCTCGCCGATGGACACCTCCCGGCCGCCGCCGAAATGGATCGTCTGTCCTTCGATCCCAGGGACCGCGGCGGCCCGGACGAAGGCCTCGACCGTGTCGTCCACAAAGACGAAGTCCCGGGTGGGCGCCGTGGCCCCCAGGCGGACCGTGTCGCCCGCCAGCGCCTGCACCGCAATGGCGGGTATCACCGCGCGGGGGCTTTGTCGCGGCCCGTAGGTGTTGAATGGCCTGAGGGTCACCACCGGCGTGCCGAACGACAGGTGGAACGACTCCGCCAGCTTGTCGGCCGCGATCTTGGACGCCGAATAGGGCGACTGCCCCTGCAGCGGGTGCTCCTCGGTCATCGGGGTGAAGCGGGCGGTGCCGTAGACCTCGCTGGTCGAGACGTGAACCAGCCGCGCCACGCCCGCCTCCCGCGCCGCGCGCAGGACGTTGAGCGTCCCCATGACGTTGGTCCGCACATAGCTTTCGGGCGCGTCGTAGGACCAGGGAATGGCGATCAGGGCGCCCAGATGCAGCACGATCCGGGCTCCGTCCATCGCGGCGCGCACCGTGTCGAGATCAGCCAGGTCGCCGCGCCGGACGTCGATCGACTCACGCAGCGGGGATTCGTCCAGCCAGCCGGCGGCCCCGCTGGAGGTGTAGCGCACCAGCGCCCGCACCTGGGCGCCCTTTTCGACCAGCCGCTCGCACAGCCGGCTGCCAATGAAGCCCCCGGCGCCGGTGACCAGCACCGGGGCGCCCTTCAAGCTGTCCAGAGGATCGGCCATACCGACGGCGCTCCAATTCGATTCGGCGCAGTGTAGCGGCCAACGCCCGCCTTGCCTTGTCCGGCGTTTTGGGCCCATGACCGCCGCATGCAGGGGACAAATTCATGAACGATCAGCACCTGCGCAAGCTGGGCGAGCGGGCGCTCGCGCCGGAGACCCTGATGATGGGGTTCGGCTATGACCCGTTCCTGTCCGAAGGCGCGATCAAGCCGCCGCTCTTCCAGACCTCGACCTTCGTGTTCCGCTCGGCCGAGGACGGCAAGCGGTTCTTCGAGGTGGCCTACGGCTTGCGCGACAAGGGCCCCGACGAGGCCCTGGGGCTGATCTATTCGCGCATCAACAACCCGAACCTCGAGATTCTCGAGGATCGGCTCGCGGTCTGGGACGGAGCCGAGAAGGCGCTGGTGTTCTCCACCGGCATGGCCGCCATCTCGGCGGCGGTGCTGTCGGCCTGCCGGCCGGGCGACGTGGTGCTGTACACCGCCCCGGCCTATGGCGGCACCGAGTATCTGTTCGACCGCATCCTGCCCCGCTACGGCGTCGGCGCCCGGCCGGTCGACGCCGCCGCGCCGCTGGAGGCCCAGATCGCCGCCATCGACGAGGCGATCCGGACGGCCGCGGACGCCGGCGGGCGGCTGGCTGCGGTCTATGTCGAGACGCCGGCCAACCCGACCAACACCTTGGTCGACCTCGCGGGCCTGGCGGCGCACCTGAAGACCCTGCCGGGCGAAGCGCGGCCGCTGCTGATGGTCGACAACACCTTCCTGGGCCCCCTGTGGCAGAAGCCGCTGCAGCTGGGCGCCGACCTGGTGCTGTACTCGCTGACCAAATACGTCGGCGGCCATTCGGACCTGATCGCCGGCGCCTGCATGGGCCGCGCGGAGGTGATGGCCCAGGTCGGCGAGATGCGCACCATCTGCGGCGGCGTCTGCGACGCCCACACCGCCTGGCTGCTGCTGCGCAGCCTCGAGACCCTGAAAATCCGCATGGAGCGGGCGGCGAGCAGCGCCGCGCGCATCGCCGACCACCTGCGCGGCCACCCCCGGGTCCAGCGGGTGCTGACCCCCGGCGGGCCGGAAGCCGACGAGCGCCAGAAGGCGATCTTCGCCCGCCAGTGCGCCGGGGCCGGGGCCACCTTCGGGGTCGAGCTGGCCGGCGGCGAGGCCGAGGCCTTCGCGGCGCTCAACCGGCTGCGGCTGTTCAAGCTGGCGGTCAGCCTGGGCGGCACCGAGAGCCTCGCCTCGCACCCGTCCAGCACCACCCATTCGGACTATTCGCCCGAGGCCAAGCGGCGCTGCGGCATCGGCGACAACCTGATCCGCCTGTCCGTCGGCCTGGAAGACCCCGACGACCTCATTGCCGACCTGGATCAGGCGTTGGGGTCGTAACGCCCGAAAGGGATTCGGCTCAGCTCCAGAGACCGCAGGCGTCGATCACCGTCGCGGGTCGCGCGGCGGCCCTGAAGTCCGAATGGGCCACCAGCGCCACGGCGGCCGGGCGGCTCAGCGCCGCCTCAAGATCGACCAGCGTCAGGCCGTGGCCGTCGGGCAGGGCGTGGCTGTAGGGCTCGGCGCAGACCACCCGGCCCGGATACAGCGCCGTCAGGGCGCGGGCGATGTTGAACGCCGGGCTTTCCCGGAAGTCGTCCACGTCCGGCTTGAAGGCGAGACCGAGACAGGCCAGCTCCAGCTGCGGATCGGCGTCCATCAGGGCGCAGGCGCGGTCGATGACGAAGCGCGGCTTGGCGTCATTGATCTCGCGCGCCGTGCGGATCAGCCGCGCGGTCTCGGGCGCCTGGGCGACGATGAACCACGGGTCCACCGCGATGCAGTGCCCGCCCACACCGGGCCCCGGCCGGAGCATGTTGACCCGCGGATGGTGATTGGCCAGCTGGATGATCTCCCAGACGTTCAGGCCCAGCTGGTCGCAGATCAGCGACAGTTCGTTGGCGAAGGCGATGTTGACGTCCCGAAAGGCGTTCTCGGCCAGCTTGACGAACTCCGCCGAGCGGTCGTCGGTCAGCAGCAGCTCACCCTTGGTCAGGGTTCGATAGATGGCCGCCGC
>CAZQBJ010000165.1:0-5068 GCA_964591465.1 uncultured Brevundimonas sp. | reverse complement strand
GCCCTCGATCTCGGCCCGCGGGGTCAGGGCGGCGACGGAGTCGACCACCCCGTTGTCCCCGGCGCCGGAGCGCTCCCGGGTCTCGCCGATCTCGCGCGCCTGTTCGCCGGTGTCCGGCTGGGAGACCAGCAGGTCGTCCAGGTCCACGCCCAGCTTCTGCGCATAGACCGGGTCCAGGGCGTGCTCGGCGTCGACGAAGGCGGCCACGCCGCCCTTCTTCTGCACCTCGGCCACGGTGTGCAGGGCCAGGGTCGTCTTGCCCGAGCTTTCGGGTCCGAACACCTCGATCACCCGGCCGACCGGCAGGCCGCCGATGCCCAGGGCCATGTCCAGCCCCAGCGATCCGGTCGAGACGCTCTCGATCTCGGCCACCTGCCCGGCCTTGCCGAGTTTCATCACCGAGCCCTTGCCGAAGGCCCGGTCGATCTGCGCGATCGCCGCCTCCAGAGCGCGTTGCTTGTCGCCGTCGTCCTTGCCCACGAGTTTCAATGCCGCCTGTGCCACTGTCGTCCTCTCCCTTGCCATGATTCCCGTACTGACTTCGGGGGAGAGGTCCGCCGTCGGCCCCGTGGCCGTGACCCGCTCCCTGTGAAGCGGACTATGTGCACGGTTTGTTCGCGTTCGCAATATGTTCTTTTCGCCCGAAACGGGGATGCGACCGGGATTGACGCAGGTTCTCGGCGCCCGGGTTGAACCTTGGCCGCGGTCAGCGGTTACGCCCGGGTCCGCACAAGCGGAGCGGGAGGCGGCATGGATATCCACGATGTGCTTGTGGTCGGCGCCGGCCCGGCAGGTCTGACGGCGGCGACCTATCTGGCGCGGTTTCATCGGCGGGTGCTGGTGGCCGACGGCGGCGCGCCCCGGGCGTCGTGGATTCCGCGCAGCCACAACGCGCCCGGCTTTCCGGCCGGGGTCGGCGGCGACGAGATCCTGGGGCGGATGCGGGCCCAGGCGGAGCGCTATGGCGCCGAAATCCTTACCGGCCGGGTCGAAGCCCTGGGCGGGACCGACGGGGAGTTCGCCGCCCGGCTGGACGGTGCGCCGGTGCGGGCGCGCAAGGTGCTTCTGGCCACCGGCGTGGTTGACCGCCATCCGGACCTGCCGGGGGTCGAGCGGGCGATCGAGCGCGGCCTGGTGCGCATCTGTCCGATCTGCGACGCCTTCGAGGCTTCGGACAGCGCCATCGCGGTGATCGGCGACGGCGACTCCGGCGCCCGGGAGGCGGCCTTTCTGCGCACCTATTCGGATCGCGTCACCCTGATCCACACCGGCCGGCCGGACGCCTTGGGCGCGCGCGCCGAGATGGCGCGGCTGGGCGTCGCGGTGGTGGACGCGCCGATCGAGGCGGTGGCGCTGGACGGGGACCGGGTCACCGCCCTGACCTGGGGCGGCGAGGCGCGGCGGTTCGACGTGGTCTATTCGGCCCTGGGCTGCACGCCCTCGGCGGACCTGGCCCGCGATCTGGGCGCAGCGCTGGATGCGGAGGGCCGGCTGACCACCGACGCGCACCAGCAGACCTCCATCCCCGGGCTGTACGCCGCCGGCGACGTCGTGCGGGGGTTGAACCAGATCGCCGTGGCCACTGGCGAGGCGGCGCTGGCCGCGACCGATATTCACAACCGGCTGCGCGAGGCCGAAGGTCTGGTCGTCGCAGGCGGTTGATCCGCCCGCGCCGGACGGGCGTTATGGGCCCATGACACAGCGAAGCCAGTCCGCGATCCTGAACATCCGCAACGCCCGCCCGGGCGACGTGAAGGCGATCATCGATCTGGTCGGGCGGGTCTACAAGGACATGCCGCCCTATACGACCGGCATGGTGCGCGGCCAGATCGCCGCCTGGCCGGATGGGCAGTTCGTGGTCGAATTCCGCGGCGAGATCGTCGGCTACGCGGCCGGCTTCCGCATCGACGAGAAGACGGCCATGGCCCCGCATACCTGGGCCCAGATCACCGGCGGCGGCTATGCCGCCCGGCACGATCCGGCCGGCGAATGGTTCTACGGCATGGAGGTGTGCGTCGATCCGGAACGGCGCCGGCTGCGCATCGGCCAGCGGCTGTACGACGCCCGGCGCGGCCTGTGCGAGGCGCAGAACCTGAAGGGCATCGTGTTCGGCGGCCGCATGCCCGGGCTGGCCCGGCGGAAGAAGGCCTATCCGGAGCCGGAGGCCTATCTGGACGCGGTGACGGCGCGCAAGCTGAACGACCCGGTGATCGGCTTTCACCTGCGGGCCGGGTTCGAGCCGGTCGGGGTGCTGCGCGGCTATCTGGACTCCGACGCCGCCTCGCTTGGCCACGCGGCGCACATGGTGTGGCGCAATCCGTACTACGTCGAAAGCGACGGGCGCGGCCCGGCCTTCGCGGTCAAGGAAACGGTGCGGGTGGCCACGGTGCAGCTGCAGGCGCGCAAGGTGGCCAGCTTCGAGGAGTTCATCGCCAACGTCGAATATTTCGTCGATGTGACCTCGGACTACCGGGCCGACTTCGTGGTGTTTCCCGAGCTGTTCACCCTGCAGCTGCTGTCGCTGGAAGCGCAGAAACTGACCCCGGCGGAGTCGATCGAGGCCCTGACCCGCTACACGCCCCGGTTCGTCGAGGCGCTCCGCAAGCTGGCCGTGTCGTACAACATCAACATCGTCGGCGGTTCGCATCCGACGCGGACCGACGACGGGGACATTCAGAACGTCGCCTATGTCTTCCTGCGCGACGGGTCGGTGCACGAGCAGGAGAAGATCCACCCGACCCCCAACGAGCGCCACTGGTGGAACATCAAGGGCGGCGACCGGGTGCACGCCATCGACACCGACTGCGGCCCGATCGGGGTGCTGATCTGCTACGACAGCGAGTTCCCCGAACTGGCCCGCCGGCTGGTCGACGAGGGGGCGCGGATGCTGTTCGTGCCGTTCTGCACCGACAACCGGCAGGGCTACCTCAGGGTGCGCTACTGCAGCCACGCCCGGTCGATCGAGAACCAGTGCTACGTCGTGCTGTCGGGCAATGTCGGCAACCTGCCCAATGTCGAGAACATGGACGTCCAGTACGCCCAGTCGTGCATCCTGACCCCGTGCGACTTCCCCTTCGCCCGCGACGGGGTGGCGGCCGAGGCGTCGGAGAACGTCGAGACCGTGACCATCGCCGACCTCGACCTGTCCGACCTGGCCTGGGCCAAGGCCCAGGGCACGGTGCGCAACCTGCGCGACCGCCGCTTCGACCTGTACAAGACGGTGTGGACCGACGGGGGCTAGGCGCGCAGCGCGGCTTCCAGCGCGGCGGCGGCGGGTTTGGCGCGGCCGCCGGCGTCGAACAGCAGGGGCCGTTCGGGGCGCAGGGGATTGCGGTTTCCCGACCGGGTCAGCCAGCTGTCGGAGTCGCGGGCGCCCCAGATGGTGAGGCCGAAGCGCTGGGCCGGCGGCAGGGCGGCCATGGCCTCGGCCGCCTCGGCGAAGATGGCCGGTTGGCGGGCCGGATCGCCGTGGCGGGTGGACACGTCCAGCTCGGAGATGTGGATCGGCAGGCCGAAGCGCGCGAGCTCGCGCACGGTCGCCGTGATGGCGCCAGCGGGCAGGTCGCAGGCGACGTGGGTCTGGGTTCCGAGGCCATGCAGCGGCGCTCCGGCGGCCAGCAGGCGCTCCACCAGGCGCTGGAAGGTCGCCAGCTTCCTCGGATTGGTCTCCAGATTGTAGTCGTTGAGGAACAGGGGCGCGTCCGGGTCGGCGGCGTGGGCGGCCTCCAGCGCGATGCGGATGTGGCCGTCGACGCCGAGGGCCTGGGTCCACACGCCTTCGCGCAGCTCGGACCCCTCGTCGGTCACCGGTTCGTTGACCACGTCCCAGCCGGCGACGCGGCCGCGATATCGTCCGACCACCGTCCCGACATAGGCGCGGCAGGCGGCCTCGAAGGCGGCCCGATCGCCGGCCAGGGCTTCGAACCCGGCCGGGACCTGGGCGTACCAGACCGGCGTGTGGCCGAAGAGGCCCAGCCCGCGCCGGTCGGCCCAGGCGGCCAGTTCGTCGGCGCGGCGGAAGTCCGGCTCCAGCCCGTCGCCGGTGAAGAAGGCCTCGGCCTTCATCTCCCATTCGGGGGTCAGGCGGTCGAAATGGGTGCGGGCCAGCTGGTCCCAGATCGGGTCGGCCAGCTGGGCGGTCATGGCCGCCAGTCCCAGGGGGAAGGGGGCGGCGTCCTTCAGCGGACCGATCTCGGGCGCGGCCGCGGCGCGGCCACCGCAGGCGCCGAGCGCCAGGGCCAGGGCGGTGAAGCCGCGGCGGGTGGGCGTCACTAGATGGCCCGGCGGCGGGCGGCGACCTCGTCCATGGCGGCGGCCTCGCGCTTCTGGGCGGCGGCGAGCGCGGCCAGGCGGGTGGTTTCGGCCACGTGCTCGAACTTCTTCAGTTCCTCGAAGGCGGCGGTCAGGGCGTCGCGGGCGCCTTCCTCCTCGCGGTCGATGACCGCCAGTTCGGCCTCGGCCTCCTCGCGGCGCAGGTTCCAGCCCTTGAGGTAGGCGATCAGCATCATGCCGGCCTCGTGGTCGGCGCGGGCCCGCTCGCGCTCCAGCTCGGCTTCCGCCTCCAGCACCGTCAGGCGCATCTCGGCCGAGACGCGGCGGGCGGTAATCTCGGCCAGCCGCTTTTGCAGCGTCTCGACCTCGTAGTTGGAGATGCGGATCAGCGAGTGGGCCCACTGGGTCATGCGTCAGGTTCCTTGATCATGCCCTGGTTGAGGATCTGCTCGAGGCGGGCGAAGGCGTCGGCCAGGCGGGTGACGTCGTCCTTGTCCTGGCCGAGGAAGGCTTCCAGCGCCGGGTTCAGGGCGATGGCGCGGTCGACGATCGGATCGGCCCCGTCGCGATAGGCGCCGATGCGGATCAGCTCCTCCATGTCCGAATAGGCCGACAGGCACTGGCGGGCGCGGCGGTTCAGCTCGCGTTCCTCCGGCGTCTGGCAGCCGGGCATGGTGCGGCTGACGGACTTGAGCACGTCGATGGCCGGGAAGCGGCCGCGCTCGGCGATCTTGCGGTCCATCACGATGTGGCCGTCGAGAATCCCGCGCACAGCGTCGGCGATCGGCTCGCCATT
>CAZQBJ010000164.1:0-5155 GCA_964591465.1 uncultured Brevundimonas sp. | reverse complement strand
GGGGCGACGCCGAAGAACCCGGCTTCCGGGTTGCCCGCTTACATCCGACCATCCTCGCCGAAGCGCATCCAGGCGATGTCGTCGCCGACCGTCTCGGCCTTCCAGCCCGGCAGGGTCGGCTGCAGCATGGCCAGGTTGGTCTTGCCGCAGGCGCTCGGGAAGGCGGCGGCCACGTAGTGCGCCTTGCCCTCCGGCGAGGTCAGCTTGAGGATCAGCATGTGCTCGGCCAGCCAGCCCTCGTCGCGGGCCATGACCGAGGCGATGCGCAGGGCGTAGCACTTCTTGCCCAGCAGGGCGTTGCCGCCGTAGCCCGAGCCGTACGACCAGATCTCGCGGCTCTCGGGGAAGTGGACGATCCACTTGTCGTCGTTGCACGGCCACGGCACGTCCTGCTGGCCCGGGGCCAGCGGCGCGCCCAGGGTGTGGACCGCCGGGACGAAGAAGCCGTCGTCGCCCAGCATGTCCAGCGCCGGCTTGCCCATGCGGGTCATCACCCGCATCGACAGCACGACATAGCCGCTGTCGGTGATCTCCACGCCCAGGGCGCTGATCTTGCCGCCCAGCGGGCCCATGCAGAACGGCACCACATACATGGTGCGCCCGCGCATGCAGCCGTCGAACAGGCCGTCCAGCTTGGCCCGCATCTCGGCCGGGGCCATCCAGTTGTTCGTCGGCCCCGCGTCGATCTCCTGCTCCGAGCAGATGAAGGTGCGGCTCTCGACCCGCGCCACGTCCTTCGGATCGGAGGCCGCGTAGAACGAGTTGGGGCGCTTCTCCGGGTTCAGCCGCTTCAGCGTGCCCTTGGCGATCAGCTCCTCGGCCAGACGGTCGTGCTCCTCGACCGACCCGTCGCACCAGTGCACGCGGTCCGGCTTGGTCAGGGCGGCGATCTGGCGCACCCACTCGATGAGTCCACGGTGGTTCGTCGGGGCCTCGTCGAGCCCCGGCACGGTCGTTTGGGTCGTCACGCGCTCTCTCCTGAACGTTTCGGTCCGCGCGAACGCGCGCGCAGGACCGGGCCGGGCGTTTTCACCCTTGGCCGTTTGTGGGCGCAAAGAGACAGGCGATGGGCGTCTCGTCAACCGCAAGGGCGGCGGGTGTGACTGTCTGGCCCGGGCGCGTTGACTCCCCCGGGCCATGAGAACAAAATAGGAACTTCGAGGTGCGTATGCTTTCCCTGTCTCCCGCCATTCCCCGCGCCGCCCTGCCGCCGGCCGCCTCGCTGGAGGAGGCCGCGGCGGCGACCGCGCGCGCCATGGCCGCGGCCTTCGTCTTCGCCGGCCTGCGCCTGCCGCCGGACGACCCGCGCCCTTTTCTGTTCGCCGCCCCGCGCGGATGGCTGGCCGAGCACGGCCGGCCGTTCACCCAGGGCGGCGATCGGGGCGATCAGCTGCTGGTCGTCGCCCGCACGCCCCAGCAGGTGCTGTGGGCCATGGAGCAGGCCCTGCGCTCGGGCGCCGTGCGCGGCGTCATCGGGGCGGCCGAGACCTTTTCCCTGGCTCAGTCCCGCCGGCTGGAATTCGCCGCCCGCGAGGGCCGGGCGACGGGGCTTCTGCTGCGGACGGGCGAAGGCGGGCTGAGCGCCGCGCGGCGACGCTGGCGGATCAGTCCGGCCCCGGCCGCGCCCCACGCCCTGGACGGCCGGGCGCCGGGCCCGTTCCGCATCCGCGCCGAACTGGTGCGCAGCCGCAGCGAACCCCCGGGCGTCTGGATGCTGGAGCAGACCGATGAGACGCATCGTCTCCGTCTGGCTGATCGACTGGCCGGTGACGGTCTGGTCGAGAACGCCCGGCCGGCCGCCGCCGCCTGAGGACCTCCCCTTCGCCCTGATCGACAAGGGCCCCCGCGGCCTGACCCTGCGCGCCCTGAACGGGGCCGCGCGGGCCGCCGGCCTGCGCCCCGGGCAGAGCCGCGCCGACGCCTTCGCCATCGCCCCCGGACTGGTCGCGGCGATGGCCGAGCCGGAGCGGGAGCGCCAGGCCCTGACCCGGCTGGCCCAGTGGTGCGAGCGCTGGTCCCCGGCCGTCAGCCTCGATCTGTCGCCCGAGGGCCGCGAGGGCCTGTTCCTCGACATGACCGGCGCCGCCCATCTGTTCGGCGGCGAGACGGTCCTGCTGGCGCAGATGCAGACGCGTCTGGCGCGCGCGGGCATCGCGTGCCGGCTGGCGGTCGCCGACACCGCCGGCGCGGCCTGGGCCCTGGCCCGGTACGGCGAGGCGGCCCGCACCGTGGTTCCGGCCGGCGGCGCGCGCGAGGCCCTGCGCGACCTGTCGGTGGCCGCCCTGCGCCTGGACCCGGACACTCTGGCCCTGGCCCGCCGCCTGGGCCTGAAGCGGATCGGCGATCTGTACGCCCTGCCCCGCGCCGGCCTGGCGCGACGGTTTCGCGAGGCCGACGGCCTGGGACTGGTGCGACGGCTGGATCAGGCCCTGGGCCAGACGGCCGAGGCCCTCGCCCCGGTGCGGCCGCCGGCCCGCTACCGGGCGTGGGAAAGCTACGCCGACGTCCTGACCGACATCGACGGGGTCGCCGGCCGGCTCGAGGGCCTGGCCCAGGCCCTGGCCGCCCAGCTGGAGCGCGACGGCCAGGGCGCGCGGGCCCTGGTCCTGTCCGGCTTTCGCACCGATGGCGAGGTCGCGGCCCTGGACGTGCGGCTCGGGGCGCCCTCGCGCAATGTCGAGGCTTGGCTGCGGCTGTTCCGCGAGAAGGGCCTGGGCCGGCTGGAGCTCGGTTTCGGCATCGACGCCCTGATGCTGTCGGCCGCCGCCGTCGAGGCGATGAGCGCCCGCCAGGTCGCGCTTCAGGCCGCCGACCAGGCGGATCCGGGCGACCTGTCCGAGCTGATCGACCGGCTGTGCGCCCGCCTGGGCGAAACGGCGGTGCGCCGGCCCCGGCTGCGCGAAAGCTGGCTGCCCGAACGCTCCGAGCTGTGGGTCCCGGCCCAGACCGCCGGGCCGGCCGAACCGGCGCGCGCCGCCGACCGGCCCCGGCCGGCCCTGCTGTTTCATCCGCCCGAACCGGTGGACGCCATCGCCGAACTGCCCGACGGGGCGCCGGCGCGGTTCACCTGGCGGCGGGTCGCTCGCCGGGTAGCCCGGGCCGAGGGGCCCGAGCGGCTGGCCCCCGAATGGTGGCGGCCCACCCCGCGCGAGCCGCGCACCCGCGACTACTACCGGGTCGAGGACGACCAGGGCGTGCGCTACTGGCTGTTCCGCGAGGGCCTTTACGAACCGCGCGGCCAGGGCGAGGCGACGCCGTCGTGGTGGATGCACGGGATGTTCCCGTGAGCGCGACCGTTTCCCAAGGCCCGCCCGCCTACGCCGAGCTCGGCGCGATGAGCAATTTCAGCTTTCTGGAGGGCGCCTCTCATCCGCGCGAACTGATCGCCCAGGCCCGGGCGTTGGGGCTGGCGGCGATCGGGCTGGCCGACCGCAACACCCTGGCCGGGGTCGTCCGGGCCCATGTCGCCGCCCGCGAGGCCGGCCTGCGGCTGCTGGTCGGCTGCCGCCTGGCCTTCACCGACGGGACCGAACTGATCGTCTTTCCCCGCGACCGGGCCGCCTACGGGCGGCTCTGCCGCCTGCTGTCGATCGGCAAGACCGGGACCGCCGACGGCCCGCGCGTCGAGAAGGGCGAGACCCGCCTGGGCTTCGACCAGGCCGTCGCGTTTGGAGAAGGGCTGGTCGCCCTGGTCCCCGCGCCCGAGCGGCCGGACCCGGCCTTCGAGACCCGTCTGGAAGCCTGGCGGCGGGCCTGGCCGGACCGGCTCTATCTGGCCGCGGCGCCGTTGCACCGGGGCGACGACCGGGCCCGGTTGAACCGGCTGGCGGACCTGGCCGGCCGGGCCGACGCCCCGCTGCTGGCGACCAATGCGGTGCTGTACCACCATCGCGACCGCCGTCGGCTACAGGATGTCCTGACCTGCGTGCGCGAGGGATCAACCATTGACGCGGCCGGCCTGCGGCTCCAGGCCAACGCCGAGCGACATCTGAAATCGCCCGGGGAGATGGCCCGCCTGTTCCGCGGCCATGAGGAGGCCCTGACGCGCACCCTGGAGGTGCTGGAGGCCTGTCGCTTTTCCCTCGACGAACTGGCCTACGAGTATCCGGACGAGCCCGTGCCCGCCGGCTGGACCGCCCAGCGGCGACTGATCGCCCTGGCCTTCGCCGGCGCCCGCGAACGGTGGGGCGACCGGACGCCGCCGCACGTCATCGCCACCCTGGTCAAGGAGCTGCGGCTGATCCGTCAGCTGAAGTACGCGCCCTATTTCCTCACCGTGCACGACATTGTCGCCTGGGCCCGGGCGCCAGGGCGCGCCATCCTGTGCCAGGGCCGCGGCTCGGCGGCCAATTCGGTGGTCTGCTTCTGCCTCAAGATCACCAGCGTCGATCCCACCAGCCAGGACCTGCTGGTCGAACGTTTCATCTCGGCCGAACGCAGCGAGCCGCCGGACATCGACGTCGATTTCGAGCACGAGCGGCGCGAGCAGGTGATGCAGTACATCTACGCCCGCTACGGGCGCGAGCGGGCGGCCATCGTGGCCACCGTCATCCACTATCGGCCCCGCTCGGCCATCCGCGACGTGGGCAAGGCCCTGGGGCTGACCGAGGACGTCACCGCCCGTCTGGCCGGCACGGTCTGGGGCTCGCACGGATCGCGGGTCGAGGACGACCACGTCGACCGCACCGGCCTCGATCGCCAGGACCCGCGGCTGGCCCTGGCCCTGGAGCTGGCCGAACAGCTGATCGGCTTCCCCCGTCACCTGTCCCAGCACGTGGGCGGCTTCGTCCTGACGCGCGCGCCGCTGGTCGAGACCGTGCCGGTGGGCAACGCGGCCATGGCCGACCGCACCTTCATCGAATGGGACAAGGACGACATCGACGCCCTCAAGATCATGAAGGTCGACGTCCTGGCCCTGGGCATGCTGACGGCCCTCAAACGCGGCCTGGACATGATCGCCGAGGCCTACGGCGTCCGCATTCCCGACCTGGCCGCCGTGCCGAGGGAGCGGGCGCGGGTCTACCGGATGCTGCAGAAGGCCGACTCCCTGGGCGTGTTCCAGGTCGAGAGCCGGGCCCAGATGGCCATGCTGCCGCGGCTGAAGCCGGCGTGCTTCTACGATCTGGTGGTGCAGGTGGCGATCGTCCGCCCCGGC
>CAZQBJ010000163.1:0-5180 GCA_964591465.1 uncultured Brevundimonas sp. | reverse complement strand
CTCTTCGGCAAGTTCCCTCATTACCTGATCTCCTTTTTCAGGTTCTCCTGCTTTGTAATAGTTTTCAGCGATAAACAATGAGAAGAAATTATGAGGAACCCTGTCATGAGGCATAATAGCAACAGTTTTGTCAAGTACTTCAACTGCCTTTGCAGTATCACCCTCACTTAAGAGTGCACTTGCAAGTCTTGTCAAATTATTGCGCAAATTCAATCCCATCCTTCTGTGGTTCTCATCCAGATATACCCTTGGATCATCCCAGCCAGTAAAGATGTATTTGTTCATTACATTGTCATACATCTTTTGTGTATCAACCCTGCCATACTGTCCGTCCCTTGATTGGGCATCTATCGGCACTATCTGATATCCAAAACCTTCAAGCTGGAAGTATCTTTCAAGTCCAACATAATTGTCACTGCCTACAGTAACAGCGTAATATATTGGTCTGTTAAAATCATTCGTAGCAAGCATATCAAGAACCATCACTTCATTCTTGAGCAAGCGCTCCTTATTCAGAGTTATCCTGATTTCTGGTTTAATCAGGCTTGTATAGCGGCTGCTTACCATTCCGCTTTCAGCAACTCTTGCGGAGTCAACTTTCAATACAAACTTCTTGGCAGGCAAGTGATCAACCAGGCCATAGTTAGGAATGTTCTTGGTACGTGGATCGTCGCTTGCAAGGAACTTTAGAGCTTCCTTTAAGTCAGTATCACCCTTAACCCTATCCAGTAAGTAAACTACATCTCTTTTGCCCTGCACATACTGCTTCCTTTCCATAGAAATCGGCAATGGCTCAGATTTATATGCAGGTCGCTTCATCTGGTCAATGTACCAGTCAGTCTGCAGATAGCTGAGGTTGCAAACCCTAACATCAGTCCTAACTCCTTCAACTTCCTGAGCATACCAGAGAGGGAAGGTGTCATTATCCCCATTAGTAAATATCACACCGTTTTCTCCAACAGTATTTAAATAGTTGTAGGCAAAGTCACGTGCAATTGTACGGTGAGACCTGTCATGATCATCCCAGTTCTCTGCAGCCATAATTCCGGGAACAATCAGGGCTACTAAAGATACTGCTGATGCTGTTACAACGCCAGGTACTTTGCTGTTTTTGAGTATGTCAATAAGCTGGAGGACTCCTAGTCCAATCCATATAGAGAAGGCATAAAAAGAACCTGCATAAGCATAATCCCTTTCACGCGGTTGAAGTGGAGTCTGATTCAGATATATCACAATAGCCAGTCCTGTAAAGAAGAACAGCAACATAACAACCGAGAAGTCTCTCTTGCCCCTAGTTCCAGCACCCACCTGATAGAATAAGCCTATCAGTCCCAACAATAGGGGAAGCATATAGTACTTATTTCGTCCGGGATTATTCTTATAGGAGTCAGGTAGGAGATCCTGATCTCCATAGAGCAAATAGTCTATAAAAGGAATACCAGATATCCAGTTACCCTTATGAATCTCACCATGACCCTGTATATCGTTTTGCCTACCAGCAAAATTCCACATAAAGTACCTCAGGTACATATGACCAACCTGATAGCTAATAAAGAATCTCAGGTTTTCTATAAAGGTAGGCAATTCTACAGCCTCTCTCTTACCTGATGCATCAGTTACAATAATTGTCTTCCCTTTTACCCTACCCCAGGCTTTATACTCATTTATATGTGAGGGATCACTGCTGTACATCCGGGGGAATAAGGTTGTAGTGCGTTCATTAAACTTGTAATCCGGCCTGTGGTCGACAATATCATACTTTCCATCTCCTTTCACATAGACCGGCTTACCCTTATCAGCCTTAATTGCATCCCAATCTAGTGGAGAACTATAGTATTGGCCAGAAATCAAAGGTCTGTTACCGTATTGCTCCCTGTTAAGATACCCCATCAGAGAAAAGACATCCTCAGGGGAGTTCTGGTCCATAGTCGGATTAGCATGGGATCTGATAACGATAGTAGCATATGAGGAATAACCCAATATTATCACTGCAAAAGCAGTAATTATGGTATTAGCAACTGGTAATTCCCTTACGTAGGTTATATAGATTCCAAAGATAACAGCAGCAATGAGTAATAAAGCAAAAAATGCCACTCCACTGTTGAAGGGCAGACCAAAGCTATTTACAAATATCAACTCAAACTTGGAAGCAATGTTTACAATCATTGGGATTACGCCATACAACACGACTCCAAGAATTACAAATGATAAAAGTAAGGCTTTGAAAGCCCCATTAAGTGACACGTCATACTTTCTGAAGTAGTATACCATTACAATTGCAGGTATTGTCAACAGGTTCAATAAGTGAACACCTATAGACAACCCCATCAGATATGCAATAAGTATTAACCAGCGGTTGGAATGAGGTTCATCAGCCACATTTTCCCACTTGAGAATACACCAGAAGACAACAGCAGTAAATAATGAAGAAAGTGCATAGACTTCACCCTCAACAGCTGAAAACCAGAATGTATCAGAAAATGTATAGACCATAGCCCCTACAAATCCAGCACCCATCACAGCAATAATCCTCCATGGTTCGGCATTCTCAACTGCATCAATAAACACCTTACGTGCAAGATGTGTGATAGTCCAGAACAGGAACATGATTGTAAATGCACTGGCAAGAGCTGACATAACATTCATTGTAAGTGCAACCCTGGATGGATCGCCTGCAAACAAAGTAAAGAAACGACCCAGTAACATAAAGAAGGGTGCACCCGGGGGATGTCCGACAAGTAGCTTATATGCTGAGGAGATAAACTCACCGCAATCCCAAAAACTGGTAGTTGGTTCAATGGTCAGGATGTATACAACTGCCGAAACCACAAAGGCGAGCCATCCAAACAGATTATTCAAACGATTATAATGCTGCATAACTGAAAGTTTACAAATTCGATAAACTAAAACCGCTTGTCTGCCGATAATACAATATTCTTATAAAAGATGAGGGCTAAACAACCATGAATAAGCCATTCAGGGCAAATAAGCTCAGTAGGGATCTAAAATAAAACCACATTTTCAGGCTGTATCACAGTCAGATAAAACAAAATTAGCCTGATGAAAGCATTTTTAGCAGATTTTTTTTTGAAAGATTTGGTAAAACCATCTATATTTGCATCGCTTTTGACAAAACAAAAGCGGACAAATTGTCCTGTGGTGTAATGGTAGCACAGATGGTTTTGGTCCATCTAGTCAGGGTTCGAATCCTTGCGGGACAACAAAGAGGCTGACTCAGCAGAGTCAGCCTCTTTTTGCATTTATAAATTGCGATAATTTCAGGAAATCTCAAATTTCACTTAGTAACCTGTCAATTATTTTATAGGCATTCCTAGAATCCCAACGGGCAGCTCCTGTCTTGTACATCACAAGGTTTCCACCTTTACTTATCAGTATTGTAGTAGGAATAGTAGAGGTAATCAAGGCTTCCGGGATTTCCCCGGCAGTAGTATATACCGGGAAGTCGTAGGAATTCTTTTCCAAATATTTCGCTGCATCTATGTGTGATTCTGTAGAAATAAAAATGAAGTTGACGGAGTCCTTATATTTGTCGTAAAGATTACTAATAGAGGGCATCTCAGCTACACAGGGAGGGCACCAACTTGCCCAGTAATTAATAAAGATTGGTTTTCCACGAAAATCTGACAAGGTCACAAGTCGCCCTTCTCTATCCTGCAACTTCATGTCCCAATCATCCTTACCAAGTATAAATGTGTTTGATGATTCCCGGGGAGCTAACAAGGTCTGTCTCACAACAAAGGATGAAATACTCTTCCTGCTCTGGGGTATAAGCATGCCTACAATAAGCACCAGAAAAATAAAATCAAACAGGATACTCCACCAGCGCTTCCTTTTTCTGTACTTATTCCATCGCTCTTTTAGTATGCCCTTTTTCATCTTACTCAGCCTTAAAAATTACCAACCATCTGGGCAATGACAGAGATCTGAATCTCTCTCCAGTCGTTGTTTCAATCGAGGCCCCTACCCTCTTATAATGCTCCAATCCTGCGACCTTATCCCAGAATTGTTCCACGTCAATCAGCATTATATGTGAGCTTCCGGAAGGAAGTGTAAGAGGGAAGTATTCATTTCGAAGAACGAAATTTCTGATTTTTGCCCCCTTCTTAAAAAACACATGAGGGGCATTAAAAGTTTTGCTCTGAGGAGTATTGTTAAAGAACGATATCCTCATCAGAAGTCGTCCTGTTTTCCGACTCCTGCGCAGGGATGCTTTGAAGTGCACCACCTGAGGCATAAGGTAGGCAAACCAGCCCTTTTTAAAGCCAAACTTCACAAATAAAATCAGGGCCATTGCCAGTACCAGGATCCTGATAAAGGAACTATCATCAGAACGACTTTTTGTCTCTTTATACTTTTCGATTTCCTCGAGACTCAAAGGCCGATATTGACTATCCTCAGTAACTACAGTACCGGCAGGTTCCTTCTTTTCCGAATCAGTATCAGTGGTCAGGACTCTATTACATAGTACCAATAAAAAAAGGCCAGCAAACAGGACAAAAACAAAATTCCTGTTCTTGTGCCAGAACTCCATTGCTCTGCTCATATCACGGATTGAATTGTAAACTGCTGCCTCTATTTTCTCAGGCAAGGGCTTTACCCCAATTCAAAAATACATTTCTTTTTCAGTTCTCAAACCCCGTCTGATTCAATATTTTTAACTCAAAATAAGGAGGAGCCTCCCTAAAAGGATGTAAATTTGCAGTATGTGGTTGACTATATTAATCATTATCGCAGTTGGGATACTCGCCTATACATGGAGTAAGGCATCAGCATCATCAAAGGAGGGAAGCACTACCGTCGATACCGCAGTTGCTAGCGACGATAGCGAAGGCTGTTGTGGAGCACATGAGGTATGTGATAAAGACAGTCTGCTTGCAACTTCTGCGACTGTCGTTTATTATGATGATGAGGAACTTGACAAGTATGCAGGTATGAGGCCTGAAGATTACCGAAAAGACCAGATCGATGAATTCAAGGAGATACTCTATACCATGCGCGATGAAGATGTTGCAGGCTGGCTACGTAGTCTACAGGTGAGAAACATCAACCTGCCATACGAAGTACGCGAAGAAGCCCTTATGATAGTTGCCGATATCAGGGATATCATCAGAGGGGATAGAAAAATGGCAGGAGTCTGATTCAGAAACCTGCCATAATTA
>CAZQBJ010000162.1:0-5245 GCA_964591465.1 uncultured Brevundimonas sp. | reverse complement strand
GCCCCCTCCAGCAATCTCCGCGACGCCGTCTCGATGTCCGTTTCCAGGCGGGTCATGAACTCGGCGCGTTTGAGGCCGGCGGGGATGGGGGGGAGGAACTCGAACACCACCGTGCCGGGGCGGCGGATGAAGCCGTGGGCCGGCCAGCAGACGCCGGAGTTGGTCGCCACCGGCCAGCAGGGAGTCTCCAGATCGCGGTACAGGGCCGCCACCCCCGGCTTGTAGTCGCCCGGCCGGCCCGGAAGGGTGCGGGTGCCCTCGGGGAAGATGACGATCTGCCGGCCGTCGGCCAGCCGCTCGCGCGCGGCCCGCACCATGTCCTTCAGCGCCCGGGCGTGGGCCGAGCGATCGACCGGGATCATCCGCGTCTTCCACGCGAACCAGCCGAAGAAGGGCAGGGGCATCAGCTCCTTCTTCATCACGAAGCACGGGTCGTCGAGGAAGGTGAACGGGGCGATCACGTCCAGCATCCCCTGGTGCTTGGCCCCGATCAGGGCGGCGCCGGCCGGACGATGCTCCAGCCCGCGCACCTCGACCCGCACGCCGCACAGCACGCGCAGGCCGAACAGCACGAACCGGGCCCACAGGGCGATCACCCCGATGGCCGCGCGCCGGCTCATCAGCAGGGCCGGCGACAGGCCGATGGCGAACACCGGCATCGACAGATAAAGCCAGGCCGTGAACAGCAGGGAGCGCAGCACGAGCAAGGTCAGGCGGCTCCCGCCGGTTCGGCCCGGTCGGCCGGGGCGTCGCGGAACACGCCCAGCACCGTCTCGCGCACCAGCACCACCAGGTATTTGCAGTACTCGACGGTCATCCGCCGGGCGCCGGTGGCCGAGCGCCACCAGCGGGCGGTGTCCAGCGACGGGGTGCGCACCGGATAGGCGGTCAGCCGCACCTCCGGCGCCATGCCGCGGATCTCCAGCAGGGCGCGCGGCATGTGATAGTCCGAGGTGACCACGATCAGGCTGTCGAAGCCCTTGGCCCGGCTCCAGGCGGCGATCTCCTGGGCGTTGCCCATGGTGTCCTGGGCGTCGAAGCCCAGCTCGACGCAGCAGTCGTAGAGCCGGCCCGAGATCGGCAGCAGGGCGCGCAGCTCCTCGCGCCGCACGTCGCGGTTCACGCCCGAGACCAGCAGCCGGCGGCCCTTGCCCTGCTCGAGCAGGCGCATGGCGGTGAAGATGCGCTCGTCCGAGGCCCCGGTCAGCACCGTCAGCCCGTCGGCGGCCGCCGGCTCAGGCGCCGGGGTCGACTGACGCACCCGGTCGGCGAAGGCGAACAAGCCGGCCAACCAGACCAGGGCGACGAGGACCATGGCCGCCAGTGACTTCATCCTGTCCCCCTAGAATGCGCAGCGCGGTCAGGCGCGCGGCGATCGCCGCCACCGTAGCGGCGAGCAACGGACATGGCGAGAGCAACAGGATGTCGCTCCAGGCCAGCGGCAGGGCCGGGGAAAAGCCGTCGCCGCCGCCCACCAGGCGCAACAGGGCGGCGACCAGGGCGGCCGCCAGGGCCCCGGCCGCCCCGGCCTTGGCCGCCAGCAGGCCGAAGCGCCATTCGAACAGGCCGGCGATGCGCTGGTCGGTGGCCCCGGACAGGGTCAGCACCTCGATCACGTCGCGCCGCGCCGCCATCCCGGCCCGGGTGGCGTAGGCCACCGCGGCGGCCGCCGCCGCGGCGGTCAGCAGGAACATGCCGACGGCCAGGGTGGTGACCAGATTGGCCGCCCGCTCGACATCGGCCATCCACAGCCGGTGGTCGTCGACGCTGGCGTCCAGTCCCGCCTCGGCCAGCGCCCGGCTGAGGGCCGCCGCGTCCGCCGGGGCCTCCGGGTCCAGCCGCACCACGACCAGATGCGGCAGCGGCAGGTCCGGCAGGATGGCGTCGCCCAGCCACGGCCGCAGCAGGTCCTCGGCCGCCGCCCGGTCCAGCGCCTCGGCCTCCAGCACCCCGGCGGTCCCCGACAGGGTCTCGGCCGCCCGCGCCGCCGCCGTCTCGCCGCTCTCGTTCAGCCGCGGGCGCACCTGCACCGTCGCCTCGCCGCGCAGCTCGCGGGCCCAGCCGTGGGCCGCCCGGTCGGCGGCCACCGCCGCCACCGCCGCCAGGCAGGCGAGGAAGCACAGCACCGCGACCACCGCGCCCAGCCAGGCCTGGCCCTCGCTGCGGCGGGGCAGCAGCGGCTCGGGACGGCGCGGGGCGAAGGCGGCGTCGCGCACCGGGTCGCTCATGGGCGGCCTCCCTCGACGGCCAGGGTTCCGTCGCGCAGGTGCAGCAGGGTGGCCCCCGAGGCCTCGGCCAGGGCCCGGTCGTGGGTCGCGATCAGCACCGTGGTGCCCAGCCGGTTCAGCGACTGGAACAGGCCCAGCAGCCGCCCGGCCATCTCGGCGTCGACGTTGCCGGTCGGCTCGTCGGCCAGGATCAGCTCGGGCCGGTTGATCACGGCCCGGGCGATGGCCAGCCGCTGCTTCTCGCCGCCGGACAGCACCGCCGGGCGCGCGTCCAGCCGCGAGCCCAGCCCGACCCAGTGCAGCATCTCCTCGACGTCGGCGGCGTACTCGCGCGGCTTGCGCCCGGCCACCCGCAGCGGCAGGGCGGCGTTGTCGAACACGCTCAGGTGGTCCAGCAGGCGAAAGTCCTGGAACACCACCCCCATGCGGCGGCGAAAGCCGGGGATGTCGCGCCGGCTGGGCTCGCTGGCGTCCCTGCCGAACAGGCTCAACCGGCCGCGCCGGGGCCGCTCGGCCAGGTAGATCAGCCGCAGCAGCGACGACTTGCCGGCCCCCGAAGGCCCGGTAAGGAAGTGGAAAGAGCCCGGCGGCAAGGTTAAATCGACCTGCCTCAGCACGTCGGGCGCCCCCGCATACCCCAGGCTCACGCCTTCCAGGCGCACGGTTTCGGGGTTTGCGGAAACGGAACGCCCGGCGGCTCGTTGAGGTGACAGGGTCAAGTTGATTCGATGAGGCTGGCGCCCTGGGCGCCTCGACAGGAGGGGGCCTGCGCCCCGCATTCGCGGCCATGATACTGACCTGCCCCGAGTGCGCCACCCGCTATTTCGTCCCCGACGAAAGCCTGGGGCCGGCCGGCCGCCGCGTCCGCTGCCACGCCTGCGGCCACACCTGGCGGGCCGCCGCCGAGACCCCGCTGGACCTGGTCCCGCCGGCCGCCGAAACCTCCGACGCGGCCCTGGCCGAGTTCGCCCGCCGGCCCGAGGCCGCCGCCGACCTCAGCGCCCCGGAACTGCCCAGGGCGTTCCGCGCCCGCGCCGAGCAACAGCGCCGCCTGCGCCGCGCCGCCGCCCACGGGGCCGTCTGGGCCGGCATCGGCGCCGCCTTCGTCGGCCTGGTCGCCGCCGGCTGGCTGATGCGGGTGGATATCGTGCGCACCTTCCCGCGGGCGGCCGCCGCCTACGCGGCCATCGGCGCCCCGGTCAACGCCACCGGGCTGGAGTTCGAGGCGGTCAGCGCCCGGGCCGCGCCCAACGATCCCGGCTCGGTGCTGGTCGCCGGCGCCGTGCGCAATGTCGATCGCCGCGCCGCGGCCATTCCGGCCGTGCGCGTCTCGCTGCTGAACGAGCGCGGCGGACGGGTCGCCTCGCGGGTCATCGCGGTCCAGCCCGACACCCTGGCCCCCGGCGCGGTGCAGGGCTTCGCCGTCATCCTGCCCGATCCGCTGGCCCAGGCGGCCGACGTCGGGGTGACCTTCGATTTCGAGGCCGCGCCCGCCCCGGCGCCGGCCCCCGCCGCGCCGGCGGCCGAGAACATCGACGCCGAGGCGCCGACCGGGACCGCCAGCGAGCAACCTTCGCCCCTGCGGCCGGCCCTTGGGCCACCCCAGCCGGCCCCGGTCGAGGCCACGCCGGCCCCGCCGAACCGGCTGGCGCTCCATGCGGCGGCGGATTCCGCCCCGCGCCATGGCTGAGCCCGGCGCGCCGCCGCCGACCATCCTGCTGAGCGAGGCCGAGGTGGGCCGGCGGGTCGCCGCCCTGGCCGCCGACATCGCCCCCCGGATCGACGACCAGGCGGTCATTCTGTGCCTGCTGACCGGCGGCCTGTGGTTCGCCGCCGACCTGACCCGGGCGCTGGCCCGGCTGGGCCGGCTGCCGGCCTTCGACGCCCTGTGGCTGGACTCCTACGGCGACGCCCGCGCCAGCGCCGGCGCGGTGACCGTCCGCGCGCCCTGGCGGCGGTCGCTGGCCGGACGCACGGTGCTGATCCTCGACGACGTCATCGACACCGGCCTGTCGCTGGCCGAGGCCACGCGGCTGGTGCGCGAGGCCGGGGCGGCGCGGGTGCTGACCGGGGTGTTCGCGCGCAAGCCCTGGCCGACCCCGCGTGCGGTCGAACCGGACTTCGTCGCCTGGGAGGCGCCGGCCCGGTATCTGGTCGGCTACGGCCTGGACGCCGCCGGGCGCCTGCGCGGCCTGCCCGACATCCGGGCGATGGACTGAAACGCCCTAGAACGGGTTGGACGGCCCGCCGTCGATCGGCACCTGGCTCGAGGGCCGGTTGATCGTCGCCGGCTCGACCAGGTTGTCGTCCAGCGGCGAGCGGCGGGCCCGCTCGGTCTCGCGCGCGCTGGGCGGCTCCAGCTCCGCCTGGCGGCCGCATCCGGCCAGGCCGGCGAGGAGGGCGGCGGCCACGGCGCCGATGACAAGGGCGTTCTTCACGACAGGCGTTCCTTCCACTCGGCGATGCGCGCGCGAACCTGCGTCGGCGCGGTTCCGCCGAAGCTCTGGCGGCTGGCCGCCGAGGCCTCGGGCGTCAGCACCTTATACACGTCCGCGGTGATCCGTGCGTCCAGGCTTTGCAGTTCTTCCAGCGGCAGTTGCGCCAGATCCACGCCCAGCGCCTCGGCCCGCTTGACCGCCGCGCCGGTCACGTGGTGCGCCTGGCGGAACGGCAGGTCCAGCTCGCGCACCAGCCAGTCGGCCAGGTCGGTGGCGGTCGAGAAGCCCGAGCCGGCCGCCGCGGCCATGCGGGCGGCGTCCGGCGCGATGGCCGCAGCCATGGCGGTCATGGCCGACAGCGCCAGGTCCAGGGCGTCGAAGGCCTCGAACACCGGCGGCTTGTCCTCCTGCATGTCCTTCGAATAGGCCAGCGGCAGGCCCTTCATCACCGTCGACAGGGCGACGAAGGCCCCGGTGATGCGGCCGGTCTTGGCCCGCACCAGCTCGGCGGCGTCGGGGTTGCGCTTCTGCGGCATGATCGAGCTGCCGGTGGTGAAGGCGTCGGAGAGCGTGATGAAG
>CAZQBJ010000161.1:0-5314 GCA_964591465.1 uncultured Brevundimonas sp. | reverse complement strand
TTACTGGCCGGCCGTCCAGATGTGCCGGCGGGCGGCCGCCGGCGGGGCCGGCGGGGCGGGCGGCGCCGGGGGGCGCCCGATCATGATCGTCCGGGCCGAGCAGTGCCGCACCGTCAGGCCGGCCGGCAGGCGCGTGCCGCCGTCGCCGCAGGCCTCGTCGACCTGTCTCTGACTGAGATTGCGGGCGCCCGACAGATTGGCCCCGCGGATGTCCGAGCGACTCAGCTCGGCATTGGCGAAATCGGCCCGGTCGAAGCGGCCGCCGGTCAGGCGGGCCGACTGCAGGTTGGCGTGGGCGAAGTCCGCCCGGTCGAAGCGGCCGCCGGACAGATTGGCGGCGACCATCTCGGCGTTGCGGAACACCGCCCCGGTGGCGTCGACGTGGGAAAGGTCGGCGCCGAACAGCTCAGTCTCGCTGAGGTCGGCGCGGGTCAGGGTGGCGTGGCCGAAATTGACCCCGACCAGTTCGGCTCCGGCCAGGCTGGCGCGGGTCAGGTCGGCGCGCAGGAAGCTGGCGCCGTGGGCCTCGGCCCCGTCCATGCGGGCGCTGGTGAAGGTCGCCTCGACGAAGGAGGCGCCGACGATCTCGATGCCGCGCATGTCGGCGCGGGTGAAATCGCTCTGGGCGAAGTTGGAGCCGAACAGCTCGGCGCCGCGCAGATTGGCCCCCACCAGGGTGGCCTGGGTGAAGGTCGCGCCGGTGAACACAGCGCCGGTCAGGTCGCGGCCCGACAGCTCGCAGCGCAGGCACGAGCCGCCCAGCGAAACCATCCGTGCGACATCCCGGTCGCCCAGCACGTGCAGGGCCGACGCGGAGGTCGCCATCAGGGCCGCCCCGGCGAGAGCCAGGCCGGCGGAGAGGCGACGGACGTGGTGCGCAGCTTTGATCACGCCTGATCCATGCGCGCGCGCCGGGCCGGAAGCCACTTAAATCGCCGTAAGAATCAGCAGCTGGGGATGCGCAGAGCGCCCGGCAGGAGGGTCGAGGCGTCGCCGCAGGCCTGGTTCAGCTGGCTCTGGGACAGGCCGCGGGCCCCGGACAGCTGGGCCCCCGACAGGTTGGTCCCGGACAGGTTGGCCCCGCGGAAATTGGCCCCTTCGAGGAAGGTCCCGACGAAGCTGGCGTTGGTCAGGTTGGCGCCGGAGAAATTGGCGCTCGAGAACACCGCCCCGTAGGCGTTGACGTCACGCAGGTCGGCGTTGGCGAAATTCGTCCGGTTCATCACCGACAGGCTGAGGTCCGCCTGGCGCAGGCGGGCGCCGGACAGGTTCAGGCCGCGCGCCTCCAGCCCGCCGAGGTCGGCCTGGAACAGGTTGCAGCCGGGGCAGCTGGCCCCGCCCTGGACGCGGGCGATCTGGCCGGCGTTCTGGGCCGCGGCCGGCGTCGCCGCGGCCAGGGCCCCGGCCAGGGCGATCAGAATCAGTCTCATGACGGGCCTCGCGATTGCTTGGTGCACGGTACTCAAGCAAAAGGCGGGCCGCGAGGGGAGGGACGGTCATGGAATTCGTGCTGATCGCGGCGGTCGCCTTTGTGGCCTCGGGCCTGACCCTGTATTCGGGCTTCGGCCTGGGCACCCTGCTGCTGCCGGCCTTCGCCCTGTTCCTGCCGCCGCCGGCGGCGGTCGCGGCCACGGCGGTGGTCCATTTGCTGAACAACGTGTTCAAGGCGGCCCTGGTGGGACGACAGGCGCACTGGGGCACGGTGCTGCGCTTCGGCCTGCCGGCCGTGCCGGCGGCCATTCTCGGGGGCTGGCTGCTGGGCCGACTGGGGACCGCGCCGGCGTTCAGCTGGGCGATTGGGGGCCGCGAGTTCAGCCCGACGGCGGCCGGGGTGGTGGTCGGGCTGCTGATGATCCTGTTCGCCGTTCTGGAGCTGCAGCCGTGGTTCCAGCGGCTGTCGGCGCCGCCGCGGCTGCTGCCCGTCGGCGGGGTGGCCTCGGGCTTCTTCGGCGGTCTGACCGGCCAGCAGGGGGCGCTGCGCTCGATGTTCCTGCTCAAGACGGGGCTGGACCCGGCCCGGTTCATCGCCACCGGGGTGGTGCTGGCGGTGCTCGTCGACCTGGCGCGCCTGCCGGTCTATGCGGCGGCGCTCAGCCGCGGAGCGCTGGTGCTGACCGGGCGCGAGGCCGGGCTGCTGGCGGTCGGGACCGGCGCGGCGTTTCTCGGCGCCTGGCTGGGGGCCCGCTACATCCGCAAGACCAGCCTGCAGGGGCTGCGCCTGATCGTCGCGGTCCTGATGATCGGGATCGGGGCGGCGCTGGCCGTCGGGGTGATCGGGGCCTGAGGCCTCAGCCGCTCATCTGCGGGGCCGCGCCGCACGAGTCGCAGACATAGCCGCCGCCCTTGTGCTGCAGGGCGAAGTCGCCGCAGGCCGGGCAGGCGTCCGCCGCCGGGGCGGCCGGGGCCGGCGCCCGCTCCTCGCGCCGGGGCCCGAACGGCAGGACCACCAGATTGTCCGGCGCCGCGCCGCGGGCGAAGCCCTTGGACATGAACCGCGCGGCCGGCAGGGGCTCGGCCTCGCCGCCCTCGGCTCCGCCCGCGCCCAGGCCGTCGCCGGTCAGGGTCTCCGGATCGACATGGGCCAGGTCGTGGCGGTCCAGATAGGACACCGCCAGCTCGCGGAAGATGTAGTCCAGGATCGAGGTCGCCGACTTGATCGAGTCGTTGCCGGTGACCCTGCCGGCCGGTTCGAACCGGGTGAAGACGAAGGCGTCGACGAACTCGTCCAGCGGCACGCCGTACTGCAGGCCGATCGAGATCGCGATGGCGAAATTGTTCATCAGGCTGCGGAAGGCGGCGCCTTCCTTGTGCATGTCGATGAACACCTCGCCCAGCTCGCCGTCCTCGTACTCGCCGGTGTGGATGTACACCTTGTGGCCGCCCACCGCGGCTTTCTGGATGTAGCCCTTGCGCCGGTCCGGCAGCTTGCGGCGGACCCGGTCGCGCTCGACGACCTTCTCGACCACCCGCTCGACGGTGCGCACCTCCGGGGCGGCCGCGCGGGCCGGAGCCTCGTCGAGGGCGGGCAGGTCGAACAGCGGTCCGAACGGGGCCGGCTCGGGGGCCAGGCGCACGGCCCGGACGCCGGCCCGGGCCGCGTCGGCCAGCAGGCGCGCGCCCTGGTCGCGGGCGGCGTTCCAGGCCAGCGGGACCAGGGCGACCTCGGGCGTGTCGCTGAACGCCTCCAGCGAGGCGATCATGGCCAGCCGCGCGGCCGGTTCCACGGGGGCGAACAGGGGCCGCAGCGCTTCGGGGCTGTCGGGCCACCGGGACAGGTCCGGATGGCCCAGGGCGTAGGCCGAAGCCTCGGCCACCGCCCCGGCGTCGAACCCGAGGTGCGAAAGGAGGTCGAAGCCGGGCGTCAGCTCCGCCTCGTCCAGCCCCAGCACGTCGCGCATGAAGCCCTGGTCGAGCACCGCCGGATTGAACGCATCGGCCAGCTGCCCGGCGTCGGCCAGGGCCTGATCGACCGCTTCGAGCTCCAGATCGGTGAAGCCGGCCGCGCGCAGGGCCGTGTGATCGACCCCGGGGGCGTCGTGCAGCGTCCGGCGGCCGAACAGCCAGCGCTCGGCCGAGGCGACGTCGCCGCCGGCCGCCGCGATGGCCGTCGCCACATGCGGGCTCAGCCGGCGGCCGACCTCGCCGTCGCCGGTCTCGTAGAGGTCCAGCAGCGAGGCCGGGACGGCGCCGAGGCCCTCCGCGCCCAGCCGCAGGGCCAGATCGGCGCCGCCGCCCGTCAGGCCGATCAGCCCGTTGCGCAGACCGTGTCGGGCCGCCGCCTTGCGGGCCTTGCCGTAGAGCTCTGCGGCCCTCGCCGCGGCGGGCGAGTCCAGTCCCTCGACCTGGGCCTGGCGCAGCTCAAGGCGGGCCAGGGTTTCCTCGGCCACGGCCGGCCAGTCGCGGCAGGCGTGCAGCCGGGCGGCCAGTTCGGTGGAGGCCAGGGCGGCGGCGGCGTGGGCGCCGGCGGCGAGGGCGGCCAGGTCGGCGCAGGCCGCTTCGCCGCCCCAGGCCAGGCCGCGCCGCTGCGTCAGGGCGCCGAGGCCGGCCAGGGCCAGACGGATCGGGCGGCTGTCGCGCCGCACGCGGGCCGTCTCGCCATCGCCGACGAACCCCGAGGCGGCCTCGACGTCCAGCGACGCGACCAGCAGGCGCACGGTTTCGCACAAGGCGTCCAGGTCCAGCTGGCCGTCCGTGTCGGCGAAGGCGGTCAGGTCCAGGGCGGCGCACGGCGCGGCCTCCGGCTGGCTCAGGGTCTGGGCGTCGGCGGCGTCGAAGGTCAGGGTGACCGGCGCGCCGACCAGGGCGGCGTCGGCCAGCAGGGCGGTCTGCGGCGCGCCCGAGGCGGCCAGATCGCGGGCGAACAGCACGGCCAGATCCCTCGGCGGGGCCGCCTCGGCCAGCGGCCGGGGCCGGTCCGGTCCGTCCAGGGCGGCGAGGATCACCGCGTCCGAGGCGCCGGCCTCGCGGGCCCGGACCATGGCGCGGGCCAAGGCCGGGTTCCGGCTCGGGTCGGCGCAGGCTTCGGCGGGCCCTTCGCAGCGGGTCACCGCCTCGCGCACGGCGTCCAGGCGGGCGTGCAGGGCGTCCAGCGCCGACTGGGCCAGTCGGGCGCCGCGGGCGGCCGCGACGTGGGCGCCGATGACGGCCTCGGCCGTCGGATCGGCGAGGTCGACCAGCTGGGGCTCGGCGGCCGGGGCCGGGGCGTCGTCGGCCACCGGATGCAAACGGCAGCCCTCGGCCAGGCCGCGCCCGGGCGCCAGGGCGCCCAGCAAAACGCCGGCGGCCAGTTCGGCGGCGAAGGTCTCGGCCTCGCGCACGTCCTCGAAGGCGCCCATGGCGTAGCCCCAGGCGGCCAGCCGGTTGGCCCAGCGGCGCGGGCCGCCGGCCAGCGGACCGGCTTCGTCGCCGGACGTCAGGCTGTCGGGGGTCAGATTGGGCCAGTCGCGCGGCAGGCCGTCGGCCCAGTCCAGGGCCGCTTCGACCCGGGCGTCGCTCCAGTCCTCGGGGGCCAGGACCTCGACCAGCCGGTCCGGGCGTTCGATCACGCGGGGCTCGCAGCGAAGGGTCGCGGCGCGGTCGGCGAAACGGGATTCGAAGCGCATCGGGTCCTCCACGGGGCGCACGGCCGCGAGGTTAGGCCGGTCCCGGACGTGGATCAATAAATGTGGGGGAATGCAAATGCCTTACCCACAAGATGTTGATGGGCGCGCGCGGCATTCGATCGCTGGACGGCGGCCGCGCCGATTTCTATAGTCGCCGCCGCCGACGGGCCCCGCCCGTCCTTTTACGACAGTGGATTCCAGACGTGCTGAGC
>CAZQBJ010000160.1:0-5343 GCA_964591465.1 uncultured Brevundimonas sp. | reverse complement strand
AGATTGCAATTGGCGCATTCTCCCTCCCCTTCATGGGGAGGGACGCCGGCGCGAAGCGGCGGCGGGGTGGGGACGGCCCGAAGGCCCAAGCGCCGCCCTGATCTCGGCCATCACCCTTTCAAGGTCGTCGCGCACCTCCGCATTGCGGAACCGCAGCGTCCGAAAGCCTTCGCGCCTGAACACGGCGTCCCGGATGGCGTCGTGGCGGACCCTGTCATCGTCCGTCGCGCCATCGACCTCGACAATCAGCCGGTGGCGGAAACAGACGAAGTCGAGATAGTAGCCGCGCACCGGCGCCTGGCGACGGAAATGATAGCCTTCAGCGCGTAGCGGCCGCAGCGCGACCCAAAGCCGGGCCTCCGGCGGCGTCATCCGCTTTCGCATCTCACGAGCGTTGGCGATGATGGCCATGGGCGCCGTCCCCACCCCGCCGCCGCGTCACGGCGGCGTCCCTCCCCCTTCAGGGGAGGGAGAATACGATCACGACTCTTTTAAGTCGAATCGTCGCGCCTCACCATCTCTGCGCGACCGTCACGGGCATGCCGTCCCCACCCGGCCGCTTCGCGGCCACCCTCCCCATGAAGGGGAGGGAAATATCTAGATGACGCCCGTCACCGCCTCGATGGCCGCCAGTTGCAGCACGCCCATCAGGCGGGCGCGGGTGTCGCCGTCGGCGATGCCGTCGACCCGAGCCGGACGCCAGTGGCGCTGGAAGGCCTCGACGGTGATCCGGGTCGCCTCGTCATAGATGCCGGTCGGCGTCGGCTCGTAGCCCAGCCGGTGCAGCCCGGCCTGCAGCACCTGCACGCCCAGCCCCTCGTCGCCCGGCCCCAGCGGCGGGCCCAGGGCGGCGACCCGCTCCATCGCCGGCTCGAACCACAGGCCGTGGCCGGCCTCGGCCAGCCGCTTCCACGGAAACAGCTCACCCGGATCGGTCTTGCGGGTCGGGGCGACGTCCGAGTGGCCGAGGATGCGCGCGTCCGGCACCTGCCAGCGGGTGCGGATGTCCCCGACCAGGGCGATCACCGCCTCGATCTGCGCCTCGGGAAACGGGCGATAGCCGAACTCATGGCCGGGATTGACGATCTCGACCCCGATCGACACCGCATTGACATCGGTCTCGCCCTTCCACCAGCTCTTGCCGGCGTGCCAGCAGCGGCGCGCCTCGGGGGCCAGGCGAAAGATGCGGCCGTCCTCCTCGACCACATAGTGGGCCGAGACGCGGGCCTCCGGATCGCACAGCCGGGCGATCGCGGCCTCGCCGCTCTGCATGCCGGTGTAGTGCAGCAGGATCAGGTCCGGCGGCCCGCGACGGGCGTCGGTGTTGGGCGACGGGCGCTCGATGAAGGCAAGGTCCGCCACGGGCCGGCCGCGCTAGCGGTTCTGCCGTTCCCAGCCATAGGCGACCCAGGTCCCGTTGACCTTGTGCGCCTCGATCAGGCCGTCCTCGCGGGCGGCGCGGGGGCGCACGGCGCGACGGGCGCGCACGGCCAGGCCGGTGACGAAGAACAGCACGCTGGCGACCACGGCGATGACCGCCACGGCGGCGGCGGTGAACACCGCCAGCAGGGCTCCGATGGTCACCGCGGCGAGGCCGGCCAGCAGTCCGCCCAGCCAGGCGACCGGCGCCCAGACGCCGGACCGCGGCGTCTGGGCGGCGCGGGTGAGACGGTCCTGCATCTGTCCAATCATGGTCCTCAGCCTTTCGCGGCGGGCTCCCCGTCGAGGGGATAACGCCTGACTCCCAATCTCGGTCCTGCGTCCGGGCGCGTCAATGCGACCGCCCTTCACAGGCGAGTGTTGCCGGCGGTCTCAGGGCAGCGGCTGGTCCGCCAGCACGGCCGCCCCCTGGGCCCGCATCCGCTCGGTGCGAACCTGGTCGATCACCGCGCGGGCCTGCGGGTCCCGGGTCACACCGCCGATCATCACCAGCGCCCGGGCCGCCTCGCCCGACACGCCGAAGGCCTCGGACAGCGCTTCCCAGGCCGTCTTGGGCTGCGGATAGTACTTGAAGCGCACCTGCTCGTCCTCGGGGATCTCGGCCAGGGCCCGGGCCCGGGCGATGGCCTCGTGCAGCCCGCCTAGCTCGTCGACCAGGCCCAGCTGCCGGGCCTGGGCGCCGGTCCACACCCGGCCGCGGGCGATCTCACGCACGCGGGCCTCCGGCAGGTTGCGGCCGCGGGCCACCCGCTCGATGAAGTCGTCGTAGATCCGGTCCATCCAGCCGGCGAACTCGGCCCGCTCGGCGGCGTTGAACCGCGTGCGGGCGTTGAAGGCGTCGGCGTATTCGCCGCCGACGCTGATGCCCTCGATGTCCAGACCGAAGCGACCCAGCGCCTCGTCGAATACGAACTTGCCGCCGAACACCCCGATCGATCCGGTCAGGGTGCTGGGCTGGGCCACGATGGCCGAGGCCTCCGACGAGACCCAGTAGCCGCCCGAGGCGGCGTACGAGCCCATCGACACCACCACCGGCTTGCCGGCGGCGCGGGCCGCGCGCACGGCGGCCAGGATCTGTTCGGAGCCCTCGGGCGAGCCGCCGGGCGAGGACACCCGGAAGACGATCGCCTTGACCGCGTCGTCCTCGATCGCGTCGTAGATCGCCCGGGCGATGTCGTCGGAGAACATCATCGAGCCCGATCCGAACGGATCGGCCACGCCCTCGCCGGTGACGATGGCCCCCTCGCCGCCTACGATGGCGATCGCGTTGCGGCCCGAGCCGCGGTGGCGGCCGATGGCGGCGGCGTAGTCGGAAAACTCGATCAGCTGGGCCCCGTCGCCGGCTCGGCGCAGGGCCTCGGCCTCGGCCTCGCGCACATGGCCGGCCCGGTCGATCAGCCCGGCTTCGAGCGCCTCCTCGGCCGAATAGGGTCCGCCTTCCAGGGCCGCGCGCAGGTCGGCCGGGGTCCGCCGGCGGTCCTGGGCCGCGGCGGCCAGGGCGCTCTCGTAGACCGAGCTCATCCACGCGGTCTGGGCCTCGCGGTGCGCCTCGGTGTAGCCGCTCTGGGTGTAGGTGTTGACCGCGTTCTTGTACTCGTAGCGCTGCTCGAAATCGGCCTCGACCCCGTATTTCTCGAAGGCCCGGCCGAAGAAGATCGTCTCGCTGTAAAGGCCCGTGGCCTGGAACGAGGCGTTCGGCTGCATCCACAGCTCGCCGCTGGAGGCGCCGACCATATAGGTCGAGACCACCGCCCCGACCGGAGACAGGCCCTGGCTGTGGGCGATGACCGGCTTGCCGGCCGCGCGGAAGCGGCGGATCGCCTGGCGCAGCTCGTCGGCCGCCGCCGGGCTGACGCCGCCCTCGGGCAGGCGGATCAGCACCACCTTGATCCGGTCGTCTTCCTCGGCCCGGTCCAGCGTCTGGACCACGTCCATCACCGCCAGCCCGCCGCCGCCGAAGCTGGCGAAGGGGTTGTTGGGCGCCTGGTCGGTCAGCCCGCCGCGCAGGTCCAGCTCCAGCACCGAGCGGGCGTGGACCGGCTCCTTCGACGAGGCCGCCCCCATGGCCGTGGAGATCAGGATGATCGGCACGACCACGAAGAACACCAGCAGGCCGGCGAACACTCCGGCCATGGTGAGGAAAAACTGCTTCATCAGCGTCTCAGGCGTCCTGCGACGGCCATGAGCCCCCGCGGCCCGACCGACCCTTGACCATAAAGGCGGACCGGTCACCGTCAAATGAACGTCGTGTCACACGCGAATACGGCGCAGGCGCCCCGTGCTGCGTCGCAGCATAATCATTGAAGCGACCGGTCCGGTTGCGTATATGCGGGGCCTGTCAGCGGGCGCTCCCCCGCGCCGCCTCAATGGACCGCAACCTCCCATGCTGGTCACCATGATGAAGGCCAAGCTTCACCGGGCGACGGTGACCCAGGCCGACCTCGACTACGAAGGCTCGATCGCCATCGACTCGGAGCTGCTGGAGGCCTCGGGCATCCTGCCGCACGAGCAGGTCGACGTGCTCAACATCACCACCGGCGCGCGCTTCACCACCTACGCCATCGAGGCCCCGCGCGGCTCCAAGGTGATCGGCGTCAACGGCGCCGCCGCCCGCCTGGTGCAGAAGCACGACAAGGTGATCGTCGTCAGCTACTGCCAGCTCGACGCCGCCGAAGCCCGCAACTACGCCCCCACCGTGGTCCTCCTCGGCGACGGCAACGAGATCAAGAAGGCGGCCTAGACTCCTTCTCCCTCCCCTTCATGGGGAGGGTGGTCGCGAAGCGACCGGGTGGGGGCGGCGCCCGAAGTCCTCCCCACCCCGCCGTCGCTTCGCGCCGGCGTCCCTCCCCACAAGGGGGAGGGAGACCCTCAGCGCAAAGCTACCGCGCCACCTCGTACACGCCCTGCACATCGACCCGCAGGGTCAGCTGCCCCGGGGCGACCGAGGTGGAGTCGGCCGAGGCCTCCATGGCCGCCATGCGGTACATCGGCATCGGCGGCGGGGCCTGGTAGCCGCCGCCCTCGCTCAGCGAGCGCAGGCCGACCAGCCGCAGGCCGGTGGCCCGGGCGTACAGCTCGGCCTTGGCCTGCAGGGCCCGCACGGCCGCTTCGCGGGCGGCGTTCTCGGCCGTCTGCGGATCGTTCAGGCCGAAGCTGATCCCGTTGATCTGGTTGACCCCGGCGGCGACCACCGCGTCGGCGGTCGCCCCGACCCGGTTCAGGTCGTGCACCCGCACGGTCACCTGGTTCGAGGCCTGATAGCCGCGCAGCCGCGGCGGCTCGTTCTGTACATAGTCGTACTGCGGCGACAGGTTCAGGCCCGAGGTCTGGATGTCCCGCTCGGCGATGCCGGCGCGACGCAGGGCGGCCATCACCCGGTTCATCCGCTCGCCGTTCTGGCTCATGGCCTCCTGGGCCGTGGCGGCCTCGGTGACGACGCCGAAATTGATCGTGGCCAGGTCCGGCGCGACCTTGACCTCGCCATAGGCCGACAGGGTGAAGGTCGGGACCTGGTGCATGGCGTGCATGGCCCCGTGGTCGGTGGTCTGGGCCATGGCCGGGGCGGTGACGGCGGCGGCCGCCAGCAGGGCGGCGCCCAGCGAAGCGGCGCGGAAGGTGCGGATCATGGAAGGTCTCCTGACTGTGCGGCGTTGTTAACGGTTACGGCGCCGGTTGTTTCCCCGGCGCGCGCACCGTGGAGGAAGTGGCCTGAACCGCGGGCCCGGCGCGCATGCAGCCACGGTTCAGCTAGGTTGCACGGTGCTCACCATCATGGCCTTTGCGCGGCGAACGGGGCCTGCTAACCGGACGGTCTCCTCGCGGAGGGGCCCGTAGCTCAATGGTTAGAGCCGACCGCTCATAACGGTCTGGTTGCAGGTTCGAGTCCTGCCGGGCCTACCGCCG
>CAZQBJ010000159.1:0-5380 GCA_964591465.1 uncultured Brevundimonas sp. | reverse complement strand
GAATCGGGCATTGCCATAATGCTTCTTGGCTTCAAAACAAGATGAGTGAAGAGATACTAAAGGCCTTAATGCAACTGTTTGCTCTGGTTTCTTCTCCTAACCAGAATGAAGAACACAGACGCGATGTTGTGCGCAATTATCTGTCACAACAGCTAAACAGTCAGAAGGTTGAAGAGTATCTTGCAATGTATGACTCCTTTGTTCATGAACAGGAGATGCGCCTTAGTGAACCCTCAAAACTGAGGAAAAGGCATGCTGCCAGTTCAGTTAAGGTTCTTAAAATAGCCACTTCCATTAACGAGGAACTCAACTATTATCAGAAGCTTGTTGTATTAATCCAGCTGCTTGAATTTTTCAACAGCGGAAGGCATGGAATGTCTAGCGTTGAGACGGAATTTGCAAATACCATCTCGGCAACCTTCAATATTAATAGCAGCGAATATCTTGAGATATTCGCTTTTATTACGGACAACTTCAAGAGTCAGTTTCCGGGAAGCAACCTGTTGATAATTAGCGGTGAACCGGGCGACAAAGACAAAAGTGGCTATTTTTATCTTGAGCACCTTCAAAATGAGTTAAGGGTTCTTAATCTGAGTTCTAGCAACCTGATGTTGCTTAAAGCCCGAAAGGCAAGTGCTCTTACGCTAAACGGGCAATTGATTCAACCCGGTAAGGTCTACTTTATGCGCCAGGGAAGTTCCCTACGCCATCGTCGACTTGCACCACTGACCTATACAACAATAGCCAACCAGTTTTACAAGAGTAAGCATAAGGATCCTATTCTCTTCGAGGTAAAGGATATCTCCTTCATGTATGACAAGAGTAATGCAGGCATACGAAGAATGAGCTTCTCTTCAGGTTCGGGTAATCTTGTTGGAATAATGGGAGACTCAGGTTCAGGTAAGACCACCCTTATAAGCCTGCTCACCGGTATGCTAAAACCGGAAAACGGTTCGGTAAAGATTAATGGTGTTGATATTTACAACCACCCTGAGAAGGTAAAAGGTCTGATCGGATATGTAGCTCAGGATGATCTCCTGATTGAGGATCTCACTGTATATCAAAATCTTTACTACAATGCAAAACTGTGTTTTGCCCATATTTCCAAACCCAATCTAAGCCGAAAGGTAGATCTCCTGCTCAAGAGTCTTGGACTTTATGAGATCAGGAATATGAAGGTGGGTAATCCCCTCAACAAAAAGATTAGTGGTGGTCAGCGCAAGCGCTTGAATATCGCCCTTGAATTGATTAGGGAACCGGCTGTAATGTTTATGGATGAGCCCACATCGGGACTGTCATCGAGGGACTCCGAAAATATAATGGACTTACTCAAGGAACTTTCCTTAAAGGGAAAGCTGATCTTTGTAGTAATCCACCAACCTTCTTCAGAGATATTCAAGATGTTTGATCAGCTCCTGGTTCTTGATACCGGTGGGCGCATGATTTATGATGGTGAACCTGTTGAAGCTATCAACTATTTCAAGGAATGCGTAAACCATGTAAACAAGGAGGAAAGCGAGTGTCCTTTGTGTGGTAATGTAAGTCCGGAACAGATTCTGACCATTGTAAACAGCAATGTACTTGATGAATATGGTAATCCTACGGGAGACAGGAAAGTTGATGCCGATGAGTGGTATGACCTGTATATCCGGAAACATAAGTCGCAGCAGACAGATGCAAGTGAGCATGTTCAGGTACCACAAAAGCTCCCTGAAGTCAGCTTCAAGATTCCCAACAGGCTAAACCAATTATGGGTATTTATAACCAGGGACGTGCTGGCAAAGCTGTCTAACAGGCAATATGTGCTTATAAATTTCCTGGAATCTCCACTTCTGGCCTTTATTTTGTCTTCCTTAATACTGTATTTTGATATTGGTGCCGGAAGCCGGGGGTATATCTTCAGTCAAAACCCCAACCTTACTGTTTACATTATTCTTGCAGTTATAATCTCTATCTTTATCGGACTGACAGTGAGTGCTGAAGAGATTATTTCAGACAGAAAGCTGTTGAGACGGGAATCATTCCTCAACCTGAGTCGCTTTAGTTACCTCAGTTCAAAGTTTATTATACTGGCTGCAATATCAGCAATTCAGACAGCCCTGTTTGTTCTTATCGGTAACACAATTATGGGCATCAAGGACATGGGTGTAATATATTGGTTTGTATTGTTTTCATCAGCGGTATTTGCCAACCTGCTTGGACTTAATGTATCTGATGCTTTAAATAAATCAGTGAATGTATATATACTTATTCCATTTCTGATTATTCCCCAACTGATTATCAGTGGGGTATTTGTAAACTACGACCAGTTGAACCCAAGGATTTCTTCGCAGAAGCAAATCCCATGGTATGGGGAGCTTATTACTGCCCGATGGGCATTTGAAGCACTTGCTGTGAAGCAGCACATGGATAATGCCTATCATAAGCATTTCGCTGTATTTGAAAAGCTTAAAAGTGAAGCAACATTCAGGAAAGATTACTGGATACCAGAGCTTAACAACCAGATGACAAAGTGGTCCACTTTAGTTGAGGAAAGTGAAAAGCTGAGAATTGAAAGTCTGGTACGTAACGAAATAGAAAAGCATAACAGGCGGATCTACCAATCCGCCTCACAAATTAATCCTCTGAACCTGGGGACTGAACCTTTTGATACTTCAGTTATTCGTACTGTAAGGATTACACTTGATGTCTATAAGACTTTCTATATCAACCTTTATAATAAGGCTGACGAACTAATGGAATCTGAAAAGAGAAGGCTGATAACAGAATATGGTCCTGAGTATCTTATAAAGTTGAAGGAAGAATATCACAATGATAATCTGGAGCGTTTTCTGAGAAGAACCAACGATATGTTTATGAGTAGAATAGTGGTTCTTGATGATGAGATAATTAAGAAGTTCGATCCCATTTATACAGAACCTGAACATCCATTTCTGAAAGCTCACTTCCTTGCACCTGTCAAACGTTTGAGTAACAATAAAATCAACACATACACAGTAAACCTGACAGTCATTTGGATATACAACGTATTGTTGTTTATCCTGCTATACTTCGAAGTCTTTAGAAAACTACTGAACTACGGCAAAAGGATTAGGGCAAGAAAAGAGCTTTCAGAAAGTCAGCTCTAGTCCTCCATCTCAATCATAGAGAATGGAATGTTTATAATAGACTGGTAATCTTCTCCGGCTTCAAACATATCCTCATCATCCTCCTCATAATACCAGTTAATCTGAACCTTGCTACCCTTCTTATATATTAATTCGAGCTTCTTAAAAATGTCTAGTATACATTTAGATGAGCTGGTATTAAAGTATTCCAGTTGGATATTCACGATAGTAACCTCTAAAGGAACATTACCATATTTGTCTAACCAGTCAATCAGAGGCTTGTAAAACTCTACAGAATTTTCAGGAATTGAACGACCTTTGATTTCGACCAATCCCTTCTCACCGTCTAATTTGACGTAAGGCGTTTTTGGGGTCCCTTCACGAATAATTGTTTCCATAACGGTACTAAACCTAATTATTAACTAATATAGACATCAATAGCGAAAAAAACAAAGTCCTTGTCATGCGGATATATCGAGTACTCAAGTTTATTCCCGGTCTTTCGTACCATATCAAGCATTCCCAGGCCACCTCCGCCCTTAAAAGATATCCCCTCATTTCCAAGTATTTCCCTTTACAGACTTATCAATTCTTCGTACGACAGTGAGTTGATTTGGTCTATCCTGTCGCGGATAGTATTGACCTTAGAAAAATGGATAAAATTCCCGGTCGATACACGATAAAAATAATTATCCCTGGCAAGAATAATCACACCAAAACGTTGACCTGCCTTAATTGTATTATCCGGAGGTACGTCAACATGTTGGAAAAGTTTTTGAATGCACTCGACAAATACATTGTATACCTTTTTCCTGGTTTGATTATTTACTTTTTTAAGATTAAGATTCGACTCGATTACTTCGAGAATTTCAGTGATCTTATCTGGAGTAATGTCCCCCATGTATCTCACTATTATCTCACCTTGCAGCTTTCGCAGATACCATTTATCGATGTCGAATCCCATCTTAGAGCTTTAGCATAGTTGCAAACAAATATAAAAATTTTCTTACACCGTAATCCAATTTCAGAACCCGAATATCGCTCCATTTCGATAAATCCGTTCCAAAAAACGGCATTATTTGGCTAATGTACTGCATACAAAGACGAACAGTGCGTAAATTGAAGTAAAACTAAATGCCATCCCCCCAGACAAATCCTCCAAAACGATATCTTTCCTGTACAACCTTACTGTTGGGCGCAACATCTGATGTAATCCATACATTACCCCCAATAACTGAATTTGCACCAATAGTAATTCTTCCAAGGATTGTAGCCTGAGCATAGATTATTACATTATCCTCTACTATCGGGTGACGTTCAATACCTTTTATTGGGTTGCCCTGCTCATCCAGTGGAAAGCTCTTTGCTCCAAGGGTAACCCCCTGGTATATCTTAACATTGTTGCCTATAATAGAGGTCGCTCCAATTACTACTCCAGTTCCGTGATCGATAGTAAATGATAAAACATAATTTAATTACCATAATTGGAGTATTTTTCTATCTCTGTGGTTTTTCACAAAATGAAGAAACTTTGATTGTTGGTTCCTATAATATCCGGTATCTGAATGTACACGATGGGGAGAATTCATGGGAAAATAGAAAAAATGAGGTTAATTCTCTTATTCATTTTTACGATTTTGATATTCTGGGTGTACAGGAAGCAGTTCACGTACAGGTAGAGGATGTTGGAAGACTGAGTCAATATTCGTATTATGGCAGAGGACGTGACGATGGAAAACAAGCCGGAGAATACTGTGCTATTTATTTCAAAAATGAAAAGTTTCGATTAATCGACAGTGGTGATTTTTGGTTGAGCGAAACGCCCGATGTTCCCGGATTGGGATGGGATGCTCCTCATAATATCAGAATATGCAGTTGGGTGAAATTGGAGAATATCAATACGAAGAATACTTTTTATTTCTTTAATGTTCATTTTGACCATATGGGAAGAGAAGCCCAAAGACAATCGGGTTACCTTATGGTGTCTAAAATAAAAGAAATAGCAAAAGATGCTCCGGTTATTTTGACGGGAGATTTTAATTCAAGGCCTGATACCGAACAGATTCAGCACATACAGACCCTTTTAAAAGATTCTTATTCTGTTACAAAAACTCCACCATTCGGGCCTGTCGGTACATCCAATGGATTTCGGTACGATGGTGAATTTAGAAACAGGATTGATTATATTTTTGTAAGTAATGATATTGATGTTCTCAAATATGGTGTTCTAAATAATTCATACAACAAGCGTTTTCCTTCCGATCATTTTCCTG
>CAZQBJ010000158.1:0-5412 GCA_964591465.1 uncultured Brevundimonas sp. | reverse complement strand
CGCCCGCCGCCGGACGTCGACGTGATCTGCGCCGGCGACGTCTGCTACGAAAAGCCGATGACCGAGCGGGTGCTGGCCTGGCTGTCGCAGGCGAAAGCCGCCGGCGCGCGGGTGCTGATCGGCGATCCGGGGCGCAGCTATTTCCCGCGCGAGAGCGGCCTGACCCTGCTGGGCGACTACGCCGTGCCCACCAGCCGCGAGCTGGAGGACCAGGAGATCAAGCGGACCCGCGTCTGGGCGCTGTAAGCCTCAGTGCAGGCCCGCCTGGCCGGCGTCATTGGCCGCCTCGGTCACCGGTCGGCGGCGATCGGCGTGCGAGCCCTCGGCGAACTCCTCGACCATCGCGGCGCAGAAGGCCGGCAGGTCGTCGGGCTTGCGGCTGGTCACCAGCCCCTCGTCGACCACGACTTGCTCGTCGACCACCTCGGCCCCGGCGTTGCGCAGGTCGGTGCGCAAGGTGTGGTAGCTGGTCAGCCGGCGGCCCTCGACCACCCCGGCGTCGATCAGCACCCACGGCGCATGGCAGATCGCGGCCACCGGCTTGCCGGAGTCGAACATCGTCCGCACGAAGCGCCGCACGTCCTCGTCGACCCGCAGCTGGTCGGGGCTGTGCGCCCCGCCGGGGATCATCAGGGCGTCGTAGGCGCCGGGGTCCGCCTCGCCGACCGCGCGATCGACGCGGACCGTGTCGGCCTTGTCGAAATGGTTGAAGCCCTGAATCTCGCCGGCCTTCAGCCCGACGATCTCGACCGTCGCCCCGGCTTCCTTCAGCGCCTTGACCGGTTCGGTCAGCTCGACCTGTTCGAAGCCGTCGGCGGCCAGCACCGCCACCGTCTTGCCCGCCAATGTCTGGGCCATGGTGCATCTCCCTGTCTGGTTCGGGCGGTCAACCGGCGCGGGCGCGCAAGGTTGCGGGCCGTTTGGCGAAATCCCGCGGCGGGCCTATCTTCGGTGCATGCGCGCGCTCCTTCTGGCCCTGCTCATCGCCGCACCCGCGCCGGCTCTAGCTCAGGTCGCGCCGCCGGTGGTGCGGCCCGGCCAAACGCCCGGTCCGGCCGACGTCGCCGCGCGCCACCGCTACGAGACCGACCGCCTGCGCGCCCGGGCTGAGGCGGCCGAGGCCGAGCGCCGCCGCCAGGAGCAGGAGACCCGGCTGGTCATCGAGTCGCTGCAGCCGGAGCGGGATCCGTACGCCGCGCCCCCGCCGCCCGAACCGGTGCGGGCGCCCCCTGCCACATCGCCGGCCCGGCCCGACACCGTCGCCAGCCGCCATCGGCTCGAGACCGACCGCCTGCGCGCCCGCGCCGACCGGGCCGAAACCCTGCGCCGCGCCCAGGCGCTGGAAGCGCGCCAGACCGTCGCCGACCTGCAGGCCGACCGACGCGCCCGGCCGCCGGGCCCGACCGCGATCGCCGCCGACGCCGAGGCCGCGCGCGCCGAACGCGCCGCGGCGGCCCGCCGACGCGAGCAGACCCGTCAATCCCTGTCGGAAATCGACGACTGGCTGGACCGCGGCCGCTAGGGCATCCGTTCCCCGCCTGTTGCGTTTACCGCCAAGGTGACTTTCAGGAGGGAGGCGCGCATGCGCTGGCGAGGCGGACGACGCGGCGGCATCGAAGATCGGCGGGGCATGGGCGGAGGCGCCATGGCCGGCGGCGGCATCGGCGTCGCGGTGCTGGCCCTGATCGGCTACTTCGTCTTCGGCATCGATCCGTCCACCACCACCCAGGTCGCCAGCCAGTTCGGCGGCGCCGGCCAGCAGGAACGCGGGCAGGTCGGCTCGCCCGAGGATGAGGCCGGGCTGTTCGTCGACGTGATCGGGACCAATGTCAGCGACGTCTGGGCCGACCGGCTCGACGGCTATCAGCCGCCCAACATCGTGCTGTACGAACAGGGCACGGGCACCGGCTGCGGCTATGGCCAGTCGGCCATGGGCCCGTTCTACTGCCCGGCAGACCGCACCGTGTACCTGGACCTGTCCTTCTGGCGCACCATGCAGGACCAGCTGGGCGCCGGCGGCGACTTCGCCCAGGCCTATGTCATCGCCCACGAGGTCGGCCACCACGTGCAGACCCTGACCGGCGCCAGCCAGCAGGTGCGCGACGCCCAGCAACGCGCCCGCGGCCAGGCCGACGCCAACCGCTATTCGGTGGCGCTCGAGCTGCAGGCCGACTGCTACGCCGGCGTCTGGGCGGCCAACGCCGCCTCGGTCTCGGGCGGCCAGGTGGCGCTGGAAGCGGGCGATCTGGAGGAAGGCCTGCGCGCGGCCAACGCGATCGGCGACGACGCCCTGCAACGCCAGGCGGGCGGCCGCGTGGCGCCGGAGAACTTCACCCACGGCTCCTCGGCCGAGCGGGTGCGCTGGCTGCGCCGCGGCTACGACACCGGCGACCCGGCCGCCTGCGACACCTTCAGCGCCATGTAGCGGTCAGCGGCAGGCCTCGACGCAGGCCCGAGCCAGCGCCTCGGTGGCGTCGATCAGCGGGACCGGCGCCTGGTCGAGGGCCAGGGGGACCTCACTGCAACCGGCGATCACCGCCTGGGCCCCCGCTGCGACCAGGTCCTCGGCCAGCGCCGCCATGCCGGCCCGCACCGCCGCCCCCAGGTCGCCGGCCTTGATCCGGGTCAGCAGGGCGCGGAACCGGCCTTGCGCCACGTCGTCCAGCAACAGCGGCTCAAGACCCGCCGCCGCCAGCGCGTCGCGGTAAAGGCCCGTGCCGGCGATGGTGGCGATCACCCCGATCCGGCGCGCGCCCGTCGCCCGCGCTGCGGCGACCGCCGTCTGGATCATGTCGATGAACGGCAGGCCGCCGCCCTCGACGATGGCGTCGGCTGCGATGTGGGCCGAGTTGCACGGCATGGCCAGAACCTGCGCCCCGGCCGTCCGCAGGCGCCCGGCCATGGCCGCCAGCTCGGCGCGCGCGGCCTCGGGCTCGGCCATCCGATCGGGCACCCGCGGGTGCAGGTCCATGACCACCCGGACGTGTTCCGCATCGGTTTGCGCCGGCGTGGCCGCCTGCAGCTTGGCCAGGAAATCGATCGTCGCCGCCGGCCCCATGCCGCCCAGCACGCCCAGCACCTTGCCCATCGCGTCCGCCCCCGAAATTCGCGCCTTGCCAAGTCCGGCGCCGCCCGCCCTTATGCGCGCAAAATGCGAGGGGACGCCACATGACGACGCCGCCCGAGGGGGCCTCGGCCCTGATCACCAACGACGCCGTGGTTCTGGGCCTGCTGGCCGCCATCCTCGGCCTGGTCTTCTGGGCCTCCAGCCTCAACCACCCCTGGGTCCGGCGGTTCTTCGCGGTCATCCCCGCCCTGCTGCTGTGCTATTTCCTGCCCTCGCTGCTGACCACGTTCGGGGTGGTCGATCCGGAGCAGTCGCGGCTGTACTTCATCGCCTCGCGCTTCCTGCTGCCGGCGGCGCTGGTGCTGCTGACCGTTTCGGCCGACCTGCCGGCGGTGCTGGGGCTCGGCCCCAAGGCGCTGATCATGTTCTTCACCGGCACCCTCGGGGTCATGCTGGGCGGGCCGATCGCCCTGTTGCTGACCAGCTGGATCGCCCCGGACCTGCTGGGGGCCGGCCCGGAAGCCATCTGGCGCGGCATGGCCACCGTGGCCGGCAGCTGGATCGGCGGCTCGGCCAACCAGACGGCGCTGTACGAGATCTTCGGCGCCGGCCCGGACGTGTTCTCCATCTGGATCGCCGTTGACGTGATGGTGGCCAACGTCTGGATGGCCGTCCTGCTGTGGATCGCCGCCAACCAGCGCCGGGTCGACCGGCTGTTCCGCGCCGACGTCAGCGCGGTGGACCGGGTGCGCGACAAGGCCGAGGCCTATGAGGCCGAGCACGCCCGCATTCCGTCGCTGAAGGACCTGATGTTCATCGTGGCCGTGGCCTTCGGCGCCGTCGGCCTGTCGCACGCCATCGCCGACCCGCTGTCGGCCTGGTTCGGCGCCAGCTTCGACTGGGCCCAGCGCCTGTCGCTGGATTCCAGCTTCTTCTGGCTGGTGCTGATCGCCACCCTGATCGGCGTCGGCCTGTCGTTCACCGGCGCGCGCAAGCTGCAGGGCCCCGGCGCGGCCAAGGTCGGTTCGGTGTTCGTCTATCTGCTGGTCGCCGCCGTCGGGCTGAACATGAACGTGGCGGCCATTCTGGACAGCCCGGTCTACTTCCTGATCGGCGGCGTCTGGATGCTGGTCCACGTCGGGCTGATGTTCGCCATGGCCTTCCTGATCCGCGCGCCCAGCTTCTTCCTCGGCGTCGGCTCGATGGCCAACATCGGCGGCGCGGCCTCCGCGCCGGTGGTGGCCGCGGCCTTCCACCCCTCCCTGGCTCCGGTCGGGGTGCTGCTGGCGGTGGTCGGCTACATCATCGGCACCGCCGCCGCCTGGTTCACCGGCCTGGTGATGATGCAGATCGCCGCCGGGGCGGGGTAAGGGAAAGGTCCGCCGCTACAGCCCGGCTCCGATCACGCTCTCGTAGCCGAACAGCCCCTGCGCCCCCCCGGTGTGCACGAAGACCACCGTCTCGTCCTCGAACGCGCCGCGGGCGGCCAGGGCGATCAGGCCCTTCATCGCCTTGCCGGTGTAGACCGGATCCAGCAGCAGACCTTCGGTGCGGGCGGCCAGCTTCAGCGCCTCGATCACCCCGTCGTCGACCAGGCCATAGCCTTCGCCGACATAGTCGCAGTCGGCCTCGACCAGCTCCGCCGTCACCCGGTCCGGGTGGCCCAGCAGGGCGGCCGTCTCGCGGGCCAGCTTGAGCACGTTCTCTTCCTGCTTCGGCTTCGGCGACCGCACCCCGACGCCCAGCACCGGAATGTCGGCCCCCATCACCGCCAGGCCGGCGACCAGGCCGGCGTGGGTGCCGGCGCTGCCGCTGGCGGTGACGATGCGGTCGATCGGCAGGTCCAGGGCGTCGGCCTGGCCGACCAGCTCGCGGGCGCAATCGACATAGCCCAGCGCGCCGATCGCGTTCGAGCCGCCGCCGGGAATGATGTAGGGCGTCCCGCCCCGGGCCCGCACCTCCGCCGCCGCGGTCTCCAGCTCGGCGGCCATGTCGGTCCCGCCCGGCACGGTGCGCAGGCGCGCCCCGTACAGCCGGTCCAGCAGTACATTGCCGTTGGCCACATAGTCGTGCGCCGTCGAGCCGGTGCGGTCCTCCAGGATGATCTCGCAGGCCATGCCGTGGGCGGCCGCCGCGGCCGCGGTCTGGCGCACATGGTTGGACTGCACCGCGCCCTGGGTGACCAGGGTGTCGGCGCCGCGGATCATGGCGTCGCCCAGCAGGAACTCCAGCTTGCGCGTCTTGTTGCCGCCGCCGGCCAGGCCGGTGCAGTCGTCGCGCTTGACCCAGATCTCCACCCCCAGCGCCTCGCTCAGGCGCGGCGCCGGCTCCAGCGGCGTCGGCAG
>CAZQBJ010000157.1:3427-5438 GCA_964591465.1 uncultured Brevundimonas sp. | reverse complement strand
CAGGATGGCGTCGGCCAGGGCGGGGGAGGTGAGGGGGCCGGTGGCCCCGATCACTTTGTCCCAGTCGGCCGGCGGCACGCCCGCGACCTCGCCCCGCTCGATGGTGACCAGCGGGTGCGCCTCCAGCTTCGCCGTCACCGCCGCCGCGAAGCCGTCGCGGTCCACCGCCAGGGCGCCGCCGGCGGGCACCTGGTTGGCGTCGCCGCAGGCCATGATGATCGAATCCAGCGCCCGCATCTCGGCGTGCAGCAGGCCGACGGCGTTGTTCTCCCAGTCGTCCGAGCGGAACGAATTGGAGCACACCAGTTCGGCGAGGGAATCGGTCTGGTGGGCGTCGGTGCCGCGCACCGGGCGCATCTCGTGGAGGATCACCGGAACGCCGGCGTTGGCGATCTGCCAGGCGGCCTCGGAACCGGCGAGTCCGCCGCCGACGACATGGATGGGAGACAGGGTCATGCCCCCTTCTATTCGCCTGTCGCGCGAACGTCAGCCACCTCTGGCGTATACCGCGGTTATACGGTTAAGGTTGACGCCGTCGGAGGGGGAACATCGACATGAGCAGACAGAAATTGTCCGTCCGCAAGGCGGTGGGCGAAGCCTTCGGTCTCGGCTTCCGCCGGCCGGTTTCGGTCATGCTGTGGGGGCTGGTGTCCCTGCTGTTCAGCGCCGCCATCCTGGCGCTGGTGTGCTGGATGTTCTCGACCACGCCCGGGCTCAATCCGTTCGGCGGAACCGGCGTCGGACCGGACCCCGAGGACATCCGGGCGATGCTCACCCACATGGTTCATGTCCAGGGCGCCTCGGCCCTTCTCAATCTGCTGGCGCTGCTGATGACGGCCGTGCTGGTCGCCGCCGCGACCCGCGCCGTGCTCAAGCCGCGAGGCGGGGGGCTGGGATACATGCGCCTGGGCGGGGACGAATTCCGCGTTCTGGTGATCCAGTTCGCCTTTGGCCTCGGCGCCTATTTCCTGATCATGATCCTGGCGCTGATCGGCCTGGGCGTCGGCCTCGCGGCCTGGCCGCTGGAGCCGGTGGCGCGGTACGCGGTGATCGGGGCGACGGGCGTCATCCTGCTGCTGCTGCTGATCTGGGTGTGCCTGCGGGCGTCGCTGATCACCCCGATGACGGTGGCGATCAGACAGTTCGCCTTCATCGAGGGCTGGCGGCTGAGCCGCGGGCGGGTGTGGCGCCTGCTCGGCATCGCCCTGCTCAGCGGCATCGTCAGCTGTCTCGTCAGCCTTCTGATCCTGCCGATCCTGGCCGGCTTCGCCTTCGGGGTGGGGTTCACCGCCGACATGGCCAGCGCGGTGGCGGCCGATCCGGACTCCATCGAATCCGTCCTGCAGGGCTTCGCGCCCGACCGGACGACCCTGGCCATCGCGGCCGCCGTCGCCCTTCTCCCGCTGGCCTGGGTGAGCGGCATGTCCGTGGCGCTGGCCTATGGTCCGTGGGCCTCCGCCTGCCGACAGCTGATGGCCTCTGACGAGTCCGGCGGCGGCGGCGACGCCCTGGTCGCGGCACCGGCCGGACACGGCGCGGCCGAGGCGGCCCACGCCGAACCGGCGCATGACGCCCACGGTCACGAGGCAGCCGCCCACGACGCCCACGGTCACGACAGCCATGGCCACGACAGCCATGGCCACGACAGCCATGGCCACGAGGCGCACGGGCACGCCGACCACGGCCACGGCGGCGGCCACCACGAGGCGGGCCATGACGCCCACGGTCACGCTGACCACGGGCACGCCGATCATGGGCATGGCGGGGCCCACGGCCATGACGCCCACGCTCACGACGCCCACGCTCACGACGATCACGGCCATGCGGCCGACGGTCATGGACACGAGGCCCACGCCGCCGCCGACCATGGCCACGAGGCGCACGGGCACGCCGATCACGGGCACGCGGATCATGGCCACGAGGCGTCGGGCCACGACGACCATCACGGCCATGACAGCCACGGGCACGCCGATCACGGGCACGCCGATCACGGGCACGCCGATCACGGGCA
>CAZQBJ010000157.1:0-3327 GCA_964591465.1 uncultured Brevundimonas sp. | reverse complement strand
CACGGGCACGCCGATCACGGGCACGCCGATCACGGGCACGCCGATCACGGGCATGAGGCGCAGGGCCATGACGACCACGGGGCCGGCCATGGGGCCGACCACCCTGAGTCCCACGCCGAAAGCCATCCGGAGAAGGACGGCCACCACTGATCCGGGGGGTGGGGGATCGGCGTCGCCGCTCCCCCACCCGCCCGGCCGCTCCGGCCGCGACAGCCTGCGCGATTCAGCCTAGTCTGCCGGGCTCAGCAGGGAGCAGACCATGGCGTTTTCGGCGAGCGACGCGGCCTTCGAGGGATTCAGGCTGGCGCGCGAACACCCCCGGGCCATCGGCCTGTGGTCGCTGATCTTTTTCGCCTACAACCTGGTTTCGAGCGCCCTGCTGATCGCCATGGCCGGCGAGGCGCTGTCCGAGTTCCTGGCCCTGGGCCAGGCCGGGGCGGCGGCCGATCCGGAGCGTATGCTGGCGCTGTTCGCGCAGCTGGCCCCGGCCAATCTGCTGGCCGGGCTGCTGACCCTGGCGGTGTACGCGGTGCTGTTCGCCGCCATCGCCCGCGCGGTGCTGCAGCCGACGCAGTCGGCCCGGGGCTTCGTGCGGCTGGGGGCCGACGAGGCGCGCCAGTTCGTCGTGCTGCTGGTCCTCAGCCTGGTCAGCCTGGCGCTGATGTTCCTGATCACCGCGGTGGCCAGCTTCGCGGCGGTGATCGTCGGCGCCGCCTCGGCCCCGGTCGGCGGCCTGCTCAGCGCCCTGGGCATGATCGGCATGGTGGTGGCGGTGCTGTGGCTGTGGGGCCGGATGTCGCTGGCCGGGCCCATGACGCTGGACGCCGGGCGGATCAGCCTGGCCAACGCCTGGGTCCTGGCCCGCGGCCGGGGCTGGCTGCTGTGCGGGGCGCTGTTCCTGGCCGTGGTGCTGGCGGCCATCGTCGCGCTGCTGTGCATGATGATCTTCGCCGCGGTCGTCGCCGTGGTCTTCGGCGGGGCCGAGGTGGCGCGGCTGATGTTCTCGCCGGATTTTTCCAGCCTGCAGGCCTATTTCACCCCGGCGATGATCGTGTGGAACGCGGCCGGGGCGGTGGTCAATGTGCTGGTCCTGGCCATCGTGGCCGGCATGGGCGCGCGGGCCTATGCGGAGTTGCGCCGCGGCGGCTGAATCCCTGTTGGTCCGACGCCCGCGCGCGGTATGCTCGGTTCGGGGCGGCCCCTGGGAGGCCGCGCGAAGGGGGACTCAATCATGGCTTTTTCCGCAAGCGAGGCGGCGTTCGAGGGCTTTCGACTGACCCGGCGGGCGCCGCTGGCGATCGTATTGTGGGCGTTGTTCTATCTGGTCGTGTCGGTCGTCGCCCTGGCGCTGGTCGGCGGGCCGATGGCCGCGTTCGTCGCCCAGGCCGAGGCGCTGGAAGGGGTGGCCGAGCCGTCGCCTGAACAGATGGCCGGCTTGATGGGCGCCTATTTCGCCATGCTTGGCCTCATCCTGCCGATCGGCCTGGTCTCGAGCGCGGTGATGTACGCCGCCGTGCAGCGGGCCGTGGTGCGGCCGGCGGAGTCGGCGTTCGGCTATCTGCGGCTGGGCGCCGACGAGCTGCGCGTGTTCGTGGTCTGCCTGGTGCTGACCGTGCTGGTCATGGTCGGCTTCGGCGTGGGCGGCGGGGTGCTGGGGGTGCTGATCGTGATTCTGAGCACCACGGCCGGCGACGGGGCGGCGGCCCTGGTGGCGATTCTCGGCGGCCTGGCGTTGGCCGCGGTCGCCATCTGGGTCAGCGTGCGGCTGAGCCTGGCCCTGCCGATCACCGTGGCCGAGCGGCGCATCGCCATCTTCGACTCCTGGGGCCTGACCCGGGGCCGGTTCTGGCCGCTGCTGGGCATGGCCATCCTGGCCATGATCCTGGCCATGGTCGTGCAGTTCCTGGGCTGGATCGTGTTCATGCCGATCTTCTTCCTGCTGGGCGGCGGCCTGGCCGACCTGGCGAGCCCCGGTTTCGAAGCCGGCGACCTGGGCCAGATCTTCGCGACCCTGGGGCCGGTGGTGGTCGTCGGGGCCGTGTTCCTGGGCCTGCTGTCGGCCCTGCAGATGGCCATCGCCTACGCCCCGTTCGGCGCCGCCTATCAGGCGCTCAAGGGCGAGGGGACGGCCGCGGCGCCGACCGAAGCCTGAGCCGGTTCGCCTGAATCGGAGGAAAAGCCCGTCGGCCCGGCCGGCGGGCTTTTTGCCGTTCCGATCCGCCTCGCCCTAGGATGGCCGGCGAAGGGGAGAAGATCATGCACCTGATCGGAATGATCGCGGCGGCCCTGCTGGCCGGACCGCAGCCGGCGATCCACTGGGCGGTGACCCGGGTCAGCGAGGAATCGGCCTTCGCCGTGGACCGCGGATCCATTCAGGCGGAAGGCCCGATGCGCCTGTTCGACGCGGCGGTGGTGCGCATGGCGCCCCAGCCGTTCGAAGGCGAGCGGACATTCGACTACCAGATTATCCGCTTCGGCATCGACTGCGAGGCGCGGACCGTCCAGCGCCTGGGCGAGGCCTTCCACGCCCAGGGCCAGCCCGAGCCGCTGGCCGTGTGGCAGCTTGATCTGGCGCCGGACGACATTGCGCCGGACCGGTCGTTCGCCAAGGCATGGGCGCTGGTCTGCGCCGAGCCGGAGGGGTTGATCTGGCACGTCCGGGCGACCGCCGAGGACCTGGTGGACCTGGTCCGGGGCGCGCCGAGCCTGATCGACTAGCCGGCCCTGCGGGCCTGGCGCCGGGCCTCGTGGCGGCGCAGCACCTCGGCCAGATAGCGGCCGGTCCAGCTGTCCGGGTCGGCGGCCACCTGCTCGGGCGTGCCGCTGGCCACGATCTGGCCGCCGCCGTCGCCGCCCTCGGGCCCGAAGTCGAGGATCCAGTCGGCCGTCTTGATGACGTCGAGGTTGTGCTCGATGACCACCACGGTGTTGCCGGCGTCGACCAGCTCCTGCAGCACCTCCAGCAGCTTGCGCGTGTCCTCGAAGTGCAGGCCGGTGGTCGGCTCGTCGAGGATGTACAGGGTCTTGCCGGTGGCCCGCCTGCTCAGCTCCTTGGACAGCTTGACCCGCTGGGCCTCGCCGCCGGACAGGGTGGTGGCCTGCTGGCCGACGTGGACGTAGCCCAGGCCGACGCGCTCGAGGGTCTTCATCTTGTCGCGGATCGACGGCACCGCCTTGAAGAAGCTGGCGGCCTCCTCGACGGTCATGTCCATGACGTCGGCGATGCTCTTGCCCTTGAACAGGATTTCCAGGGTCTCGCGGTTGTAGCGGCGGCCCTTGCAGACGTCGCAGGTGACGTAGACGTCGGGCAGGAAGTGCATCTCGATC
>CAZQBJ010000156.1:2542-5448 GCA_964591465.1 uncultured Brevundimonas sp. | reverse complement strand
GCCGTCGATATAGACCCAGGTCGGGCCGAGGCCCGGCTGGTAGGCCTCGCCGAAGGCCACGCCGTAGCCGCCCAGTTCGGCCGCGTAGTACAGGCCCGAGGCCTCCACATCGGCGGGGATCTCGCCCAGCGCGCGGGCCCGCTCGATCGCCTCGTCGAAGCCGAAGGCGGGCATGACCGGGTTCAACGGGTCCATCGGTCGATGCTCGAAGGCGTTCTCGCTGATCGGCGAAACCATCGAGACGACCGGCTCGAACACCTCATGCTCGAGGGTGAACGCCACGCCGCTGACGGCCAGGATGATCAGCACGCCCCACAGCCACAGCCCGCCGGCGCGGTGCAGGTCCATGTTCAGCCGCACCGGCGCCGCGTCCGCCTTGATCGCCCAGGCCGGCCGCCACTTGCGGAAGAACGGCCGCCCGCGCGGGAAGGTCAGATAGGCCCCGGTGATCGAGTCGAAGAACCAGATCAGGCCGACGGCCCCCATCAGCCAGGTCCCCCACATTCCTGGGATCATCATGTTGCGGTGGAACATGTCGGTGAACGGGATCAGGGTTTCGACCGTCGGCGGCCAGCCGCCATAGGGCCGCGATCCGTTGATCGCGCCGGACACCGGATCGACGAACACCTGGTTGAACGGCACGGCGAAGGGCGCGCCGGTGGCCGGGTCGATCTTGGGGTCGACCCAGACGTCCGGCGCCTTGCCGTCCTCGATCGGAATCCAGCGGGCCCGCACCCGCGGGTCCCAAGCCTCGATGCGGGCGGCGATCTGGTCCGGCGACAGCCGCGGGCCGCCCTCGGAGGCGGCCCACAGGCCCGGATTGATGGCCGCGTCGATCTCGCGCTGGAACACCAGGATCGAGCCGGTCAGGCCCGACAGGATGAGGAAGCCGGCCAGGGCCAGCCCCATGTAGCGGTGCAATGGCAGGGCGACCGCGCGCAGGTCGAAGCACCGCCTTGCCGGCGACGCCGCGATCCGGGCGCTGGCCGAGCCGTCGGCCATCAGAACGAGCGCGTCAGGCTGACGGCGTACAGCCCGCGCGAGCCGTAGAAGCACTGGTTGGCGGCGGTGCAGCGCGACAGATAGACCTCGTCGAACAGGTTGCTGGCCGTGGCCTGAATCCGCCAGTCGCCGATGTCGTAGTGGATCACCGCATCCCACAGGGTTACCGCGGGGGTCTCCCACAGGTTGGCGCCGTCGCCGTAGCTGTCGCCCATGTAGCGCACGCCCAGGCCGCCGCCGAGGCCGGCCAGCTGGCCGGTCTGGAAGGTGTAGTCGACGAACAGCGACGCCTTGTGCCGCGGGGTGGAGACCAGCTCCTGGCCCAGGTCCGGCCCGTTCGAGCGGGTCACCTCGCTGTCGGTGTAGGCATAGGAGGCGTTGAGGCTGAGCCGTTCGTGGAAGCGGGCGGCGGCCTCGATCTCCAGCCCCTTCACCTCGACCTCGCCGGTCTGGACGTTGAACCAGACGTGGGTCGGGTCCGGGTCGGGGGTCAGCACATTGGTCTGGGTCAGGGCGTAGACGGCGACGCTGGCGAACAGGTCGACGCCTTCGGGCAGGTTGCGGCCGTCATACTTGATCCCGGCCTCGATCTGCTCGCCCTCGCTGGGCGCGAACAGGTTGCCGTACCAGTCGGCGCCGTTCACCGGCTGGAACGAGGTGGCGTAGGCGACGTAGGGGGCCACGCCGTTGTCGAACACATAGTTGGCGCCGATCCGGCCGGTGAAGGCGGAGTCGTCGCTGTCGCCGGCGCCGATGTGATCCTCGACGTCCAGCCAGTCGTTGCGGGCGGCCAGGGTCAGCACCAGGCCGCCAGCGCGGATCTGGTCCTGCACGTAAAGGCCGGTCTGGGTCTGGGTCTGGTCCAGGAAGGCGGCCAGCGGCCCCTCGACGATCGGGGCGCCATAGACCGGGGCGAACAGGTCGATCGACGGCGCCGCGCCGAAGTAGGACGCCTGCAGGTTATCGGTCACCCGGTGGTCGACCCCGACCAGGACCTCGTGCCGCACACCGCCGGCGCTGAACGCCGCGGCCAGGCGGGTGTCGACCGCGACCGAGTCGACGTCCTCGAGGAAGGAGAACATCGAGCGGGTGACGGTCCGGTAGTCGTCCGGCACGCCGTCGAAGTCCGCGTCCAGCAGGCCGGTGCCGTACGGGCCGGTCTGGTAGGCCCGGTTCGAGAACACCTTCAGGTTCTGCTGGATCGACAGGGTGTCGGACAGGGCGTGGCGGATGTCGTAGCCGACGCCCCATTGCTGGCGGTCGAACAGGTTGTAGTCCGGCTCGCCGAGGTTGGCGGAGGTCGGCACGGTTCCCAGCGGGTTGGGCAGCACCACCCCCTGCGACGGCAGGAAGCCGCCGCCGTCGCCGGTGACACGGTCGTCCTGGTGGTACGCCAGCAGCGTCAGGTCGGTGTCCGGACCCAGCGCGATGCTGAGGGCCGGGGCCACATAGGCGCGCTCGGATTCCACGCCGTCCAGCTGGGTGTCGCGCTGGCGGTACAGGGCGGTCAGGCGGCCGGCCAGACGGTCGCCGATGGGGCCGGTCACGTCGCCGGCGACCTGCAGCTGGCTCATGTTGCCGGTCAGCACCTCCAGCTCGCCGCCGAACAGCTGCTGCGGTCGGCGGCTGGTCAGGTTGACGATGCCGCCGGGGGGCGTCGAGCCATACAGCACCGAGGAGGGGCCCTTGAGCACCTCGACCGATTCGACCCCGTACAGGTCGGTGCCGATATTGGGCACCGAGCCGCCCGGCGCCTGCAGGCCGTCGATGTACTGCACGGGATTGAAGCCGCGCAGGGTCAGCCAGTCATAGCGCTCGTCCGGACCGTAGTTCTCGGCCGTGATGCCCGAGGTGTAGCGGACCGCCTGCATCAGGCTGGTCCAGCCCAGCAGGTCGATCTGGTC
>CAZQBJ010000156.1:1142-2442 GCA_964591465.1 uncultured Brevundimonas sp. | reverse complement strand
CCCGTATCCCGACCATCTGATGCAGAACCGCCACGCCGCCGACAGCCGAAGGCTGTGTCGCCCTGCGATCAGGACCCGTTTCCGGCTTGGGCGGGGAGAGGGATGGTACGCCCCCCCGGGCTCGAACCGGGGACCCTCTGATTAAAAGTCAGATGCTCTAACCAACTGAGCTAGGGGCGCTCGCCATCGCGAAGCGGCGGAACATACGGACGAGCTCCGCCGACCGCAAGCCGGCTTTTGTCGATCCGGAGACCGTGCTTAACAGGAGGGACGAGGGAGGACGAATGCGCAAGTTGGCGATGTGTCTGGCGTTGGCGGCGTTGACCGCGGGCTGTGCGGCCGGCCGGTCGGCCGGGGGCGGCGTCGGCCAGGTGCGCGACGGTTTCGGCGACGCGGTGGCCGCGCCGCTGGAGGACCTGAACCTGCGCCGGGACGAGATACCGATGGTCCTGCTTGAGGCGCGCGCGCACCCCTACGACCTTCGCGGGGTGACCACCTGCGCCGCCGTGACCGAGGAGGTCCGGCGGCTGGACGAGGCGCTGGGGCCGGATCTGGACGACAGTTCGCCCGACGGACGGCTGAACAGCGAGATCGCCGCGGACGCCGCGGCCGACGCCACGCTAGACGCCATTCGCGGCGTGACCACCGACCTGATCCCGGCGCGCAGCTGGATCCGGCGGCTTTCGGGCGCCGAGCAGCACAGCCGTCGGGTGCAGTCGGCGATCCGCGCCGGCCTGGTGCGCCGGGGCTTCCTCAAGGGCGTCGGGCTGCGGATGAACTGCGCCCCGCCGGCGGCCCCCGCCTGGTTCAGGCCGCGGCGATAAGGCCAGTAGGCGTAGGCAGTAGGCAGGAAGTGGTTGGCGCCGGGAGGCGGCTCGCGCGCGGCGCGATTAGCGGACAAACAGCATGCTCTCCCGATACCCTACGGCCTACTGCCTACTGCCTTTCGCCTAACCCCTGCCATTCGACACATGCCGGGCGTGGAAGTCCCGGCGGAACTGATCGAACCGGCCCTCGGCGATGGCCGCGCGCATGGCGGCGGTCAGGGCCTGGAAGAAGGCGATGTTGTGCCAGCTGAGCAGAACCTTGCCGAGGATTTCATCCGTCCGGACAAGATGGTGCAGGTAAGCCTTTGAATAATTTTGGCAGGTGTAGCAATCGCACTCCGGGTCCAAGGGCGAAAAATCCCGGGCGTATCGCGCGTTTCTCACCACCAATCGCCCCTGGCTGGTCATGGTGGTGCCGTTTCGGGCAATCCGGGTGGGGAGAACGCAGTCAAACATATCGATTCCGCGGATGA
>CAZQBJ010000156.1:0-1132 GCA_964591465.1 uncultured Brevundimonas sp. | reverse complement strand
CCTTTGAATAGTCGCGCGACGCGGGGCAGGGGACTTCCGCGTCCAGCGGCTCCTCGTCCTCGACGAAGCGGGCGTTCTTGAGGTTGATCGGGCCGGCCCAGGTCCAGGCCTGGCCGTGGCGGCCGGCGCGGGTGGGCAGGACGCAGTCGAACATGTCGACGCCGCGCCAGACAGCCTCGACCAGATCGACCGGCTTGCCCACGCCCATCAGGTAGCGCGGCCGGTCGGCCGGCAGCATGGCGGGGGCGTAGTCCAGCACCTCGCACATGGCTTCGTGGCCCTCGCCGACAGCCAGACCCCCGATGGCGTAGCCGTCGAAGCCGATCTCCTGCAGCCGCTCCGAGCTTTCGCGGCGGAGGTTCTCGAAGGTCGAGCCCTGCTGGATGCCGAACAGGGCCTGGGTCTCGCGCGTCCCGAAGGCGGTCTTCGACCGCTTCGCCCAGCGCGCCGACAGCTCCATGCCCTCGCGGGCCCGCGGCTCCTCCGCCGGCCAGGCGACGCACTCGTCCAGCTGCATGACGATGTCGGCGCCCAGCCGGTCGGCCTGGATCTCGATCGAGCGCTCGGGCGTCAGCACGTGCCTGGAGCCGTCGACGTGGCTGGAGAAGGTCACCGCCTCCTCGGTCAGCTTCGAAATGCCGGCCAGGGACATGACCTGGAAGCCGCCGCTGTCGGTCAGGATCGGCCCGTTCCAGCGCATGAACCGGTGCAGACCGCCCAGTCGCTCCATCCGTTCGGGGCCGGGGCGCAGCATCAGGTGGTAGGTGTTGCCCAAGATGATGTCGGCCCCGGTCAGCTTCACCTGGTCGACGGTCAGGGCCTTCACCGTGGCCGCCGTACCGACCGGCATGAAGGCCGGCGTGCGGATCTCTCCGCGCGGCGTCTTCAGCACCCCCGCGCGGGCGCGGCCGTCGGTCGCGGAAATGTCAAACGGGAAGGTCATGGGGCCGTGCGGAATAGCAGCGACCCGTCGCCATAGGAATAGAACCGGTACCCGCCGGCCACGGCGTGGGCGTAGGCGGCCTTCATCGTGTCCAGCCCGGCGAAGGCCGAGACCAGCATGAACAGGGTCGACTTCGGCAGGTGGAAATTGGTCATCAGCACGTCGGCGGCGCGGAAGCGGTAGCCGGGG
>CAZQBJ010000155.1:0-5463 GCA_964591465.1 uncultured Brevundimonas sp. | reverse complement strand
CGACTTCGGCGTGCTGCCGGACCACGCCCCGTTCATGACCGCCCTGCGCGAAGGCGAGGTGCGGGTGATCGACGGCGCCTCGGTGCGCACCTTCACCGTCCGCGGCGGCTTCGCCGATGTGACCCCCGCCGGCCTGACCATTCTGGCCGAGGAAGCGGCGGAAGTCTGACGCCCTCGCCGCCGCGCGGCAACGGAGGCTGACGCCTCCGTTGCGCGGCCGAGGAGGGAGGCCCTAGCGGCCGACCGCCGCCCGCTGCAGGGCGAACAGCTCGGCGCAGCCCCGGTCGGCCAGGCTGAACAGCTGATCGAATTCGGCCCGCGAGAAGCCGCGCTTCTCGCCCGTGGCCTGGATCTCGACGATGCCGCCGCCGGCCGTCAGCACGAAATTGGCGTCCGCCTCGGCGGTGGAGTCCTCCTCGTAATCCAGATCCAGCACCGGGGTGTCGGCGAACACCCCGCAGGACACGGCCGCCACCTGGTCGCGCACCGGGTCGGCCGCCAGCACCCCTTCGGCCCGCAGGTAGTCCAGCGCCATGGTCATCGCCACCCAGGCGCCGGTGATCGCCGCCGTGCGGGTGCCGCCGTCGGCCTGGATGACGTCGCAGTCGACCACCACCTGCCGCTCGCCCAGCGCCTTCAGATCGACCACCGCGCGCAGCGAGCGGCCGATCAGCCGCTGGATTTCCTGGGTCCGGCCCGACTGCTTGCCGGCGGCGGCCTCGCGCCGGCCGCGGGTATGGGTGGCGCGCGGCAGCATGCCGTACTCGGCCGTCACCCAGCCCTGGCCCTTGCCGCGCAGCCACGGCGGCAGGCTGTCCTCGACCGACGCGGTGACCAGCACCCGGGTATGGCCGAACGACACCAGGCACGAGCCCTCGGCGTAGCGGTTGACCCCGGTCTCGAGGGTCACCGGGCGAAGCTGATCGGGGGTGCGGGCGGAGGGGAACGACGGGTCCCGGTGCTTATCCTGAAACCATGAGCCTGTCCCGTCCGACCTCCGCGCCCGACGTCCGCCTGCGTCCGGCCGTGGCCGCCGACGCGGCCCTGCTGGCGGCCTGGGATCGCGAGCCGCACGTGATCCGCGCGACCACCGACGACCCGGACGCCGCACGCGCCTTCGACGGAACCGACTGGAGCGAGGAGCTGGCCGCCCAGTCCGAGGTGTTCCGCTACGACATCGCCGAGGTCGACGGCCGGCCGGTCGGGGCCCTGCTGACCATCGACCCGGCCCGCGAGCCGAACCACTACTGGGGGGACATCGAGCCGGACCTGAGGGCGCTGGACATCTGGATCGGCCCCGCCGACGCCCTCGGCCGCGGCTACGGAAGCCGCATGATGACCCTGGCCATCGACGCCTGTTTCGCCGAGCCGGGAGTCAAGGCGATCGTCATCGACCCGCTGGCCTCGAACCAGGACGCGCACCGCTTCTATCGCCGGCTCGGCTTCGAACCGGTCGGGCGGCGCCGGTTCGGCCCTGACGACTGCCTGGTCCACCGGCTGGAGCGCGCCGCCTGGGAGGCGCGGGCATGACCATGCTGTCGCCCTGGACTTCGCCGGCCCTGACCACCCTGGACCAGCGGGCGCGCGACATCTTCCGCAGCGTGGTCGAGACCTATCTGGAGACCGGCGAGCCGGTCGGCTCGCGCACCGTCTCGCGCGGCGGCGTGGCCCTGTCACCGGCCTCGATCCGCAACACCATGCAGGACCTGACCCAGCTGGGCCTGCTGGCGGCGCCGCACAGCTCGGCCGGGCGCATCCCGACCCATGCGGGCCTGCGGCTGTTCGTCGACGGCCTGCTGGAGATCGGCGACCTGGGCGAGGACGAGCGGCGCGAGATCGACGCGCGCCTGGCCGGGCGCGGACGCAATTTCGAGGAGGCGCTGGACGAGGCCTCGGGCCTGCTGTCCGGCCTGGCGGGCGGGGCCGGGGTGGTCGTCTCCCCGGTCCGGGACGCCGGAGTCAAACACGTCGAGTTCGTCGCCCTGTCGCCCGATCAGGCCCTGGCCATCCTGGTCTCCGAGGACGGCGCGGTGGAGAACCGGCTGATGCCGCTGTCCGCCGGGGTGACCCCGTCCGCCCTGCAGGAGGCGTCCAATTTCCTCAACGCGCGCCTGCGCGGCCGGCCGCTGGGCGAGGCCCGCACCGAGATGCGCCGCGAGATCGACGAGGCCCGCCGCCAGCTCGACGAGACCGCCGCCCGGCTGGTCGAGGACGGGCTGGCCGCCTGGTCCGGCGGCGAGGGCCGCGAGCGGGCCCTGATCGTGCGCGGCCGGGCCAATCTGCTGCAGGACCAGGCGGCCCTGGCCGACCTCGAGCGGGTGAAGATGTTGTTCGACGATCTGGAGCAGAAGGAACAGCTGATCGGCCTGCTCGACGGGGTCAATTCGGCCCAGGGCGTGCGCATTTTCATCGGCGCCGAAACGCGTCTGTTTTCGCTTTCGGGTTCCGCCGTCGTCGCGGCGCCCTATATGACGGGCCGGCAGCGCGTGCTGGGCGCGATCGGCGTGATCGGCCCGGCCCGCCTGAACTATGCCCGGATTATCCCGCTGGTGGACTACACCGCCCGGGTGCTGGGCCGGATTCTGGACGGACCAAAGTGACCCAACACGACGACGAGACCCTTCCCGAAGATATCGCCGCCGAAGCGCCCGCCGACCCGGCGGAAGACGCGGGCGAGGATGCCGTGGCCCGGCTGGAGGCCGAGCTCGCCGAATGGAAGGATCGCGCCCTGCGCGCCGCCGCAGAGGCCGACAACGTCAAGCGCCGGGCCGAGCGCGAGATGAACGACGCGCGCGCCTACGCCATCCAGCGTTTCGCCAACGACCTGCTGGGCGTCGCCGACAGCCTGCAGCGGGCCCTGGCCGCCGCCCCGCGCGACGGCGAGGCCGCCTCCGTGGTCGAGGGGCTGGAGCTGATCGACAAGGCCCTGCTGACCGCCTTCGAGAACAACGGGCTGAAGAAGGTCGACCCGGAGCCCGGGGCCCGCTTCGACCCGCACCTGCACGACGCCATGATGGAGCAGCCCTCCGACGCCGTGCCGCCCGGTTCGGTCGTCAGCACCATGCAGCCGGGCTACGAGCTGTTCGGCCGCGTCGTGCGGCCGGCCCGGGTGGTGGTCGCCGCCCGCGTCGCGGCGGCCAATCCCTATACGCCCGAAGGCGGCGACGCGGCGGGGGCGGCGCTCGACGAGAAGGCCTGACTCAGCCGGCCAGATGGACGGCGAAATGGGCCAGCAGGCGCCGCCAGCCGTCCTCGGCCGCGGCGGCGTCGTAGCTGACCCTGTAGTCGGCGTGGAAGCCGTGGCTGGCCTCCGGATAGACCACGATCTCGCTGCCGGTGTCGTCGCCCGCGGCCAGGGCGGCGCGCATCATCTCCACCGTGTCCAGCGCGATGCCCCGGTCCTGGCCGGCGTAAAGGCCCAGCACCGGGGCCTTCAGCTCACCGGCCACGTCGACCGGCCACGGCCGGGCCTCCCCGTCCGGCTCGGCCGGCGGGGCCAGGCGGCCGTACCAGGCGACGCCGGCGTCGATCGCCTCGAACCGCGCCGCCGCCATCCAGGTCACCGCCCCGCCCCAGCAGAAGCCGGTGACGCCGATGCGGTCCGAGGCCCAGTCGGCGTCGGCCAGCCAGTCCAGGGCGGCGCCCACGTCGCCCATGACCTGTTCGTGGCTCGCCGCGGCCACGACCTCGCGGATCCGGGCGAAGTCGGTCATCGGGGCCGGATCGTCCACGCGCACGAAGAACGCCGGCGCGATCGCCGCATAGCCGGCGTGAGCCAGCCGCCGGCAGACATCCTCGATATAGGCGTGAATGCCGAAGATCTCGGAGACCACGATGACCACCGGATGCGGACCCGGCGCCTGCGGCCGGGCGACATAGGCGGGCATCTCGAAGCCGTCGGGCGCCGGATAGGCGATCACCTCGACGATCAGCCCGTCCTCGGGCGTCACCACCGGCTCGGCCGACTGCGCCAGGGCCGCGGCCGCATAGCCGGAGAACAGCAGGCCGCCGACGGCGCGACGGGTCAGCTTGGGCGTTTGCGGCTCGGTCATGGCGCTCTCCAGTCTGCTGGCAGCTCACCATGGCGCCGACCTGACGCCGCCGTCGAGTCAGACCGCCGCCGCCCGGCGCAGGGTGAGGTTCAGGCGGCCGCCGTCGGGGATCAGGCCGGAGGAGCCGGCCAGCAAACGGTCGATCCCGTGGCGCGCCAGGCGGGCGGCGCCGGCCAGCACGCACACGTCGCCCGAGGCCAGGCGCAGGCTGCGGGTCGGACCGCCATCGGACGCGCCGATGCGGAACACCGCCGTGTCGCCCAGCGACACCGAGACCACCGGCTGGCCGAAGTCCGCCTCGTCGCGATCCTGGTGCAGGCCCATCCGGGCCGGACCCCGGTACAGGTTGACCAGACAGGCGTCCGGCGGCGCGGTCGCGCCGCCCAGGGCGAACCACAGCTCGATCAGGCGCCGCGGGATGGGCGGCCAGGGCCGCCCGGTGACCGGGTGCAGCGGCTGGTAGCGGTAGCCGGCGCGGTCAGACACCCAGCCCAGCCGCCCCAGATTGGTCATCTGCACCGAAAACGGCCGGCCGCCACGGGTGGTCGGCCGATAGAACGGCGCGGCCTCGACGGCGGCCAGCACCTCGGCCAGCAGCGCCGCCTGGGCCTGGGCGTCCAGCGCGCCGGGGAAATAGCGAAAGCCGGGCGGCCCGGCGGCCAGTCCGGGACCTGAGGAAGCGACGGCGCTCATGGACCCGATATGCGGGCCGGACCCCGGCCGCGAAACCCCGACGGCGAAAAGAGGGGGCGTCGGCGGGCCCGGGTGCGGCGAAATCGGCCCAGCGGGCCCGATTACCCTTGCGGGCGGCGGGGACTTTCCCATATCCGACGCCAGCACGGTCAATCCTCGGTTTCTCAAGGCTTTGTCCGTCATCAATCGCAACCTGCCGGTTCGCCCTGGGGGCGGGCCGGTGTATGGGGACGGTCAAGCGCGGCGCTTGCAGCAAAGGCCGCCGCACCGCCCGCCTAACGGAGTGAAAAGACAACGCCCATGAGCAAGATCATCGGCATCGACCTCGGCACGACCAACAGTTGCGTCGCGGTGATGGAAGGCAAGAACCCCAAGGTCATCGAGAATGCCGAGGGCAACCGCACGACCCCGTCCGTGGTCGCGTTCCAGGAAGACGGCGAGCGCCTGGTCGGCCAGCCCGCCCGTCGCCAGGCGGTGACCAACCCGGCCAACACCTTCTTCGCCATCAAGCGCCTGATCGGCCGCAATTTCGACGACCCGGTGGTGGCCAAGGACAAGGGCATGGTGCCCTACGTGATCGTCTAGGGGCCCTACGCCGACGCCTGGGTGCGCGCCCACGGCAAGGACTATTCGCCCCAGCAGGTCTCGGCCTTCATCCTGCAGAAGCTCAAGGCCGACGCCGAGGCCTATCTCGGCGAGAAGGTCGAGAAGGCGGTGA
>CAZQBJ010000154.1:0-5476 GCA_964591465.1 uncultured Brevundimonas sp. | reverse complement strand
GCTGCGCGGGCCGCGTAGGGGGCCGGCTCGGGCGTGCACGAGGCCAGGATCAGCTGCGCCGCCATGAGACAGAACACCGCCGCGGCCACGGCCTGGAGCCGATTTGACACAAAATAGGCTGCGGATTGCACCATCGCCCGCTCTCCTCGAGGTTAACGAGGCGTTAAACGCAAGGGCCGGGCCGCGGCCAAAGAGGACCGTCGTGATTCCTTTCGTGCGTGAGTTCGAGTTCGCCTACGGCCGCTGCGACCGGGTCTCCGGGCGCATCCGGCGGGTGATCGCGAACAATCCGGGCCCCTTCACCTTCACCGGCACGGCCACCTTCATCGTCGGCCAGGGGCAGGTGGCGGTGATCGACCCGGGCCCGGACGACCCGGCGCATCTGCAGGCCCTGCTGGCGGCGGTGCGCGGCGAGCGGGTCAGCCATGTGCTGGTCACCCACACCCACCGCGATCACTCGCCCCTGGCCCGGCCGTTCGCCCAGGCGGTCGGCGCCCCGGTGCTGGCCGCCCGCCCGCCGGCCCGCGCCACCCACGTCTCGACGCCGGTGGAGGAGGGGGACGACGACAGCTTCTTCCCCGACGTGGTGCTGAGCGGCGGCGAGCGCATCGCCGGGCCTGGCTGGACGCTGGAGGCCCTGGCCACCCCCGGCCACGCCTCGAACCATCTGTGCTTCGCCCTGGCCGAGGAGAACGCCCTGTTCAGCGGCGACCACGTGATGGGCTGGTCGACCACGGTGGTGGCGCCGCCGGACGGCGACATGGACGCCTACCTGGCCAGCCTGCGGGCCCTGATCGACCGTCGGTTCGACATCCTGTGGCCGACCCACGGACCGCCGGTGACCGAGCCGGCGCCGTTCCTCGAGGCCTATCTGGCCCACCGGCTGGCGCGCGAGGCCCAGGTGCTGGCCCGGCTGCGGGCCGGCGACCGAACGATCGCCCAGATGGTGCCGGTGCTCTATGCGGGGGTGGACAAGCGTTTATGGCCGGCGGCCAGCCTGTCGGTGCTGGCCCATCTGGTCCGGCTGGTCCGGCTGGGTCAGGCGACGGCCGACCGGCCGCCGGCGCTGGACGCCCGCTTCACAGCGGCAGATAGCTGAGGTCCCAGCCGGCCGCCCGGGCCAGGGCGCGGGCCTCGTCCGGCTCCAGGTCCCCGGCGGCGGTCACGGCCATGGCCCAGCAGGCCGCCGAGCGCGTGCCCGAGCGACAATAGGCCAGCACCGGCCCGTCGGCCCCGGCCAGCGCCGCCCCGAAGGCCGCCGCCTGGTCCGGGCTGGGCGGCATGCCGCGCACCGGCACGGCCGCATAGGCCAGCCCCGCCGCCCGCGCCGCCGCCTCGATCTCGGCCCCGGTCGGCTGGCCGGGCTCCTCGCCGTCGGGCCGGTTGTTGATCACCAGCACGCAGCCCTCGGCCGCCGCCGCCGCGAGGTCCCCCGGGCCGATCTGCGGCGCGGCCCGGAAGTCCGGCGTCAGCGGCCGGCCGACCACGGCTCAGCGCACCCGCGAGGCGCGCACCGAGCGGGCCCCGTTGACGCTGAGCAGGAAGCTGCCCATGGCCGCCCGCCGGATGCGCACCGGCACGCCGGGGCGGGTCGAGGTGTTGATCCGCTCGTTGTCGATCTGCTCCCACACCGAGCCGTCGGCCAGTTCGAAGATCCAGTCGCCCAGCGGCCGCTGGCGGGCGCTGACCAGGGTGGTCTCGATGGAGTCGACCTGCTCGGGCCGTTCGCCGCGTTCGAAGATCGGCACGTCCGGCAGGGACAGGCCGAACAGCCGCTGGCGGGTCTGGCGCATCTGCTCGCGGTCGACCACCACCACGTCCCCGGCCCGCTCGGCGGCGTCCAGGGCCGAGGCTGCGGCGTCGAAACAGGCCAGCCGCTCGGCCGCCGCGGCGATCGCGCGGCAGCGGACCAGTTCGTCCAGCACCGCGGCGCGGCCCTCGACGGGCAGCTGGGCGGCGGCGGGGGCGGCGACCAGGGCGAATCCCGCGGCGACGGCGGCCGCGGCGAGGGGGCGAAGGGACGGGCTCATGCGGCGATCCTGTGGCTGGCGCGGGCGTCCGGCCCGGCGCGAGCGACGAAACTAGCGGCCCCGTCGGATCAGCGCAAAGCCGCTGTTCCGTCCCGATCCGGCCCCGTGGCGGGCCTGTGTCCAACCTGTGGCGCGATTGCGACAGTGCCGCGACGACATCGTTACGGACCTGTAATTCCGTTGACCAATATGGGGCGACGTTCCTAACGTCCCCGTGATCCGCAGTCAGAATGAGGCTGCGGGCCGATTCGTTTTGATCGCTTTGGCGGGGGGAAGGTCGTCTTGGGACGGACTTCGACGCCGAGCCCAGGAGGATGAAACCTTGAAGACCCATACCACTCGTGAACGCCTTCTGGCGTCGACGATGATCGGGGGCGCCGCGCTGATGGCTTTTGCCGCTGCGCCCGCCGTCGCTCAGGAGACGAGCGCCACGCAAGTCGACGAGATCGTCGTCACTGGCTCGCGCATCGTCCGTCAGGACTACGAAGCGATCAGCCCGATCACGACCGTCACGTCCGAGACGATCGAGATGACCGGCACGCTCAGCGTCGAATCGCTGCTGAACGAACTGCCGCAGGTTGTCGCCGGCAACATGCGCACGTCGAACAACTCGGGCGGTGAAGAGTTCGCCACCGTCGACCTGCGCGGCCTTGGTCCGTCCCGCACCCTGGTGCTGGTGAACGGCGAGCGCGTTCCGGCCTCCTCGACCACCGGCGTGGTCGACCTGAACACCATCCCGGCCTCGCTGATCGAGCGCGTTGAAGTCGTCACCGGCGGCGCCTCGGCGGTGTACGGTTCGGACGCCATGTCCGGCGTCGTCAACTTCATCCTGAAGGACGACTTCGAAGGCGCCGAGCTGTCGGCCTCGTACGGCGCTTCGTTCGACGGCCACGCGCCGGAATTCGAAGCCAGCCTGCTGATCGGCGGCGACTTCGCCAACGGCCGCGGCAACCTGACGACCTACGCCAACTACTACAGCCGCGAATCCGTTCTGCAGAGCGAGTTCGACTGGTCGCGCGTCTCGGCCGCCGTGGTCGCCGACGCCAACGGCGCCTGGACCCTGGCCAACAGCTCGGCCGAGTGGTGGGACATCTACAACGCCGGCGGCCTGGGCACCGGCCTGTCGGGTGGTTCGGCCACCTCGCCGTGGGGCACCATCTACAACGTGGGCTCCAACCCGTTCAGCCCGGCGACCCTGATCGCCAACCCGCTGACGGCCGGCAACTTCGCCGGTTACGACCACGACTGTAACCCGGCCACTCCGGACATCCCGTATGGCACGCCGGGCGTCAGCTCGAACCTGACTTTCGACAGCACGGGCGCCCTGTCGCCGTACCACGGCTCGCTGGGCTGCGCGGTGCCGGATCGCGCTGCGGGTTCGTCGCGCTACAACTATGCGCCGGACAACTACCTGATCATTCCGGCCGAGCGCTTCAACATCGTCTCGATCGGTCACTACGACATCACCGACAGCATCCGTCTGGACACGCGCCTCAGCTACACCAACAGCTGGTCGCAAGTCTCGCTGGCGCCGACCCCGGCCACCGGCCTGACCGTGACGATGACCCCGGCGATGACCGCCTACATCGCGGCCAACCACCCGGATCTGGCGGCGGCCCTGGCCAGCCGTCCGAACCCGACGGCCAGCTTCACGATGGACCGCCGGACCAACGAGCTGGGCCCGCGTATCGGCGAGTTTGAAAACAACTCGCTGTCGATGCTGGCCACGCTGTCGGGCGACTTCGGTCAGAGCAACTGGGACTGGAGCCTGACGGCCAGCTTCGGCGTCAACAACGCCACCAGCATCGGCCGCAACAGCGCCAACCGGAACAACTTCAACAACGGTCTGGCCGGCTGTCAGGACACCGCGGGCAACCCGGTTCCGGACACCAACTGCGTGATCGTCGACATCTTCGGCGAGAACACCCTGACGCCGGCGATGGTCAGCTACCTGACCACCCCGACGTTCGCCACCACCGAAGTCCAGGAGTCGCGCTTCGCCGGCTTCGTCCGCGGCGACCTGCTGGAGCTCCCGGCTGGCCCGATCGCGGCGGTGTTCGGTTTCGAATGGCGTGACTCGAACTTCGACTTCCAGGTCGACAACGAGCAGCGCAGCGGCAACATGTATGGCTTCAACGCCATTCAGCCGCAGTCCGGCTCGATCACCGTGGCGGAGTTCTACACCGAAGTCGCGGTGCCGCTGGTTCGTGACGCGGCCTTCGCCAACTACCTGGGTCTGGAAGCGGGCTACCGCTACTCGGACTACGACACCGTTGGCGGCCTCGACACCTACAAGATCGGCCTCGAGTGGGAGCCGACCGACTGGCTGCGTCTCCGCACGGTGTTCAACTCGGCCGTTCGCGCGCCGTCGGTGTTCGAACTGTTCCAGGCCGGTGACCAGGGCTTCCCGTCCTACACCGACCCGTGCGCCGGCGCCCTGACCCCGGCTGAGGCCGCCTCCTGTACGGCGAACTCGGGCGGCGTCTGGGACTTCGCCCTGAATCCGATCGTCCAGGCCAACAGCCAGGTCGAAGCGTTCGCTTACGGCAACCCGAACCTGGTGCCGGAAGAGGCTGAAACCTTCACGGTCGGCCTGGTCTTCCAGCCGGACTTCTTCCCGATCGGCGATTTCCGTGCCTCGGTCGACTACTACGACATCGAGTTCACGAACATCATCTCGTCGCTCGGCGCCAGCTACTGGATCGGCCAGTGCTACAACAACAGCGATCCGGTCGCCTGCGCCCGCGTCGTCCGTGACCCGGTCTCCGGTCAGATCGACTACGTCGACACGACCCGGACCAACTCGGGTTACTACTCGACCAAGGGCTACGACTTCCAGATCGACTGGGCTCTGGACATGGCCGACATCGGTCTGCCGGGTCGTCTGCGGATCAACGAGCTGTTCACCCTCGTGGAAGAAGCCGACTTCGACGGCTTCGACCAGGTCGGCCTCGGCTTCACGCAGATCGGCGGCGCGGTCCACGACTGGAAGTCCGTCACGACTGTCTTCTACGACATCAATGACTGGACCTTCATGGGTCGCTGGAGCTACCTGCCGGAGCTGGAAGACTACTGGTGGAGCCCGGACGCCGCCGGTAACACGCAGATGACTCCGTCTGCCGGTTACCTCGACCTGTCGGCCCGCTGGAACGTCACCGACGACCTGCAGCTGACGGCCCTGATCGGCAACGTCTTCGACGAAGACGTCACCACCTTCCCGGGTGGCGCCTATGCCGGCCAGGCCAACACGGATGTGCAGACCCAGCGCGTTCTGGGCCGCACCTTCCAGCTGTCGGCTCGCGTCCGCTTCTAAGGACCGGGCTTCGGCCAAGGTTGAGGGCGGCGGGGGAAACCCCGCCGCCCTTTTCCTTTCTCAGGGCGCCTTCCGTCGCGCCCGCTGTGACGAACCCGCCACGGTTCCCCCCGGGCCGGCGGGGCCGATGAGC
>CAZQBJ010000153.1:0-5499 GCA_964591465.1 uncultured Brevundimonas sp. | reverse complement strand
ATTTCGGCGGCCTCACCCGCGCCGAGGTCGGCGCCGAAGCCGGTGCCCCCTCGCCCGACGGCCGCACCGACAAGCTGTTCGTCCAGGAAGGCCGCAAGGTGTTCAAGGACGTGGTGCCGATGGTTTCGGACATGATCCTGGACCACGCCGCCGACCTGGGCGTGGCCGCCGACGGCCTCAAGCGGCTGTGGCTGCACCAGGCCAACATCAACATGAACGACTTCATCGCCCGCAAGGTGCTGGGCCGCGAGCCGGCCCCGGGCCAGAACGTCATCATCCTGGACGAATACGCCAACACCTCCTCGGCCGGCTCGATCATCGCCTTCCACCTGCACAACGCCGATTTCGCCCCCGGCGAGACCGGCCTGATCTGCAGCTTCGGGGCCGGCTATTCGGCTGGCACGGTGTTCGTCCGCAAACGCTGATCGCCGACCGGCTCTCAAATTCGTGAATTACGCGAACCGGGCCCGACGGTTGTGTGCGGCGGCCGCCTTGGGCAGGACTGAGGGCCGAATCTCCTGACGTCCGGAGGGCCCATGCCGGCGCACAGCAAGAAAACCGCCGAAGATCGGCACATCCCCGAGACGGAGGCGCAGGTCGACGACCTGGCCCAGGAAGTGGCCAACGCCCTGCGCTACCTGGGCGGGGCCGCCCACCGCGACCGGGTGGTCGACTGCGTCGGCGCCTTCCGCCGCCAGCGCGGCGCGCCGATCGAGGCCGACCTGCGCGCCCGGATCATCGCCACCTTCGAGCGCCATTGCGAGGACTGGTCGCCGATCGACCAGGCCCTGTTCTTCCTGCCCCACGGCCCCGGCTCGCACCGCTGGGCCCTGTCGGCCAACAGCCGCGGCCGCGCCTGAGCCCATGAAAAAGGGCGCGCGCCCCGAAGGACGCGCGCCCGGCTTTCCGACGTCCGGGTCGCCCTAGAAGCGACGGACGTAGTTCAGCGACCAGACATCCGCCTCGCCGCCGTCGTCGCGGAAGTCGCGGCGGGTCCAGTCGGCGCGGATCCCGTTGTGGGAGTCGAGGTTGTACTGGGCGCCGACCCCGTAGTTGATGCTCTCGCCGTCCTCGGCCACCGACAGCGCGCCGCTGGAGGCCTCGACCGAGGTGGTGCCGTAACCCACCCGACCGATCAGCTCCAGGTTCGACGTCACCGGCAGGAAGCCGACCGCATAGGCGGCCAGGTCATGTTCCAGCTCGACGTCCACCGGGCCGACCGAGTCGTCCCGCACGCCGATGCTGCCCTCGCCCTCGACCCCGAAGTACGGCGTCAGCTTGGTGCCGATGCGGCCGGTGATCGCGCCCAGGTCCACGTCGGCGCCGTCGGCGCTGAGGTGCGAGTAACCGAGCGAGCCGTACCAGTTGGGCTCGCTTTGAGCCATGGCCGGCGCCGCGGCGATCATAGTTACGGCAACGGTCGAGAGAAGAATGTTACGCATTGTTGCTACTCCGTGAGTGACGACTTCTTACGGTCGAACTGCCTACCCAGCGGAGACACAAGTATGTCGCGCACCCGAAAGTTCCAGTCTTTGGCCGTTACTCTCCGCCCCACGTTGCAAACGAGGCACAAACGGCGTTACGGCGTTTCAACCGTTTCGCCGGCCTCTGCGCCGTCCGTCGCCGCCTCCGGGTGGGCGGCCTTCCACTCCATGGCCCGGCGGATACGCCGCTCGACGCTGGGGTGGTCGTAGAACAGGATCTCCTCCAGCCGCGACGGCGACGGCGCGCGGTACTCGGCCGTCTTGATCAGGGCCGCGGCCAGGCCGTCGGGTTCCTGGGCGTGCTCCAGCGAGAAACGGTCGGCGTCGGTTTCCAGCGTCCGGCTCAGGGTGGTCATGGCCGGGGTCAGCAGCAGGGCGACGGTGGACACCACCGCCCCCAGCACCGGCAGGCCGGCCGGATCGGCGATCTGACCCTCGCGCCGGGCGCCCAGCAGGCGGCGGAACAGCGGGTACAGCCGGTCGGTCAGCCAGAAGACCAGCACCGCCAGCCCGGTCAGCACCGCCACCGACCACAGGATGTGGCTGCGCGCATAGTGGCCCATCTCGTGGCCCATCACTGCGCGCACCTCGGCCAGGTCGGCGCCTTGGGCGAACATCGAGTCGCTCATCGCCATCCGCGCCGTGCCGAACAGGCCCGAGACATTGGCGGTGTAGCGATCGGACTGCTTGGACCCGTCGTAGATGTAGATCTTGTCCGACGGCACGCCGGTGCGTTCGGCCAGCTCGACCACCGCATCGCGCACCGGACCCTCGGGCGCCGGTGTGTAATCGTTGAACAGCGGCTCGATGGCGATCGGCGAGACCACCAGGCTCAGCACGATGAAGGCGGTGGTCAGGCCCGAGGCCCAGATCCACCACGTGCGTCGCGCTGCGCGGATCAGGGCGTACAGCGCCACCAGGAAGGCGGCCGTGCCGAGCGTCATGATGGCCGTGGCCATCAGGTTCTCGCCCAGCCACGCCGACCAGGTCTGGTTGTTCAGGCCGTAGGCCTTCTCGCGCCACCAGTCGCTGTACATCGCCCACGGCAGGCTCAGCACCGAACTGATCAGCAGATAGACCAGGCCGACGACGAACGAGACCAGCACGGGCCGGGGCCGGCGCCGCTCAAGTCGGTCGCGCAGGCCCGTCAGCAGCCCCGAATGAATGATCAGCCACGCGACGAGCAGCGAGATCAGCCAGCCCCACAGCATCAGCCAATGGCCGCCCTGGGTGTAGGCGATCGCCGTCGCGTGCTCCTCCGGCGACATCCGCGCCAGATAGGCCGCGGTCGCCGCCGCGGCGTCGAAATTGCTCGTCGTCATGTCTCCCCCCGATCGTTCCGGAGATGAGAGCCCAACCGGCTCCGTCTGTCAGGTGAAATTTCGCGCCGTCGCAGGCGGCTCCCGACTCAGGTCGCGGGCCGCCCCAGGCCCTGCCGCGCCGCCATCCGCCAGGCGACCGCCGCGGCGAGCACCGAGGTGACGGCCAGGCCGACGCCGAACTCGGTGGTCAGCCATTTGGTGATCCCGCGGTCGACCGTCGCCGTGTCCAGCACGCCCTGGATGAACAGGTTGTGCGAGGCGTGCATCAGGGCCGCCGGCCACAAGCTGCCCGACCACAGGGTCAGCCAGGCCATGACCACCGAGATGGCGATCGCCATCACAGCGAAACAGGCCATGCCGTACCAGACCGAGGTCCCCGAATTGTAGTCCGAGAAGATCAGCAGCGGCGCATGATACAGGGTCCAGATCACGCCCGAGATCAGGGCCGCGCCACCGAAGCCCGTGAACTTGGCCAGCTCCGGCACCAGCAGGCCGCGCCAGCCGATCTCCTCGCCGGTCGCGGTGATCATCGAGAAGGCGACCCCGACCGTGGCCAGCACCAGCAGGCCGCTGGCCGGCGTCTGAGGCAGGTTGAAGTCGGCCGCCAGCATGCCCCAGTGCTCGGTCTGGAAGCCGCCGAAGCCGAGGCCCCAGACCAGCAGATAGACCGGCGCGGCGTACAGCACCGGGATGATGTACCCCAGGCCCAGCTGGGCCGGCCCCTTGGGGATCCAGCCCATGCCCCGCAGGTTCCCCTGGCTGATCAGGCGCACGAGGATCGCCGCCACGCCCGGGCACCACATCAGGGCCATGACGTACAGCCCGCCGCCGGCGCCCAGGCCGCCGCCGCGAATGATCAGGGCGTAAAAGATGCTGCTGAGCAGCGCCGTCAGAACAACGAACGCAACGACCTTGCGCTTCGGCGACCAGTCCATCTGGGGGCTCCCTCCCGGTTTTTCCGGAAACTGGCGCGCCCCTGCAAAGCTGTCAGGTTAATTCGCGGAAAGCCGCGGGGCCCCTCGCGCTTCGCCCGCGCAGCGGGAGAAGAAGGCTCCGCGCACCGGAGCGCAGCGAAGGTCCTCGCGCGGAAGATGAGGGCCGGACGTCCCCCTTTCCTCTCCCTCGTCAGAGGGAGAGGGGGAAGCCGGGCACGGAGGCGTCAGCCTCCGTCCTCGCCCGGGGGTGAGGGCCGGACGCCGCCTACCGGTCCTTTTCCCGCTCCGCCCCGGAGCGCGCGGCCAGGGCCGACTGGGCGGCGGCCAGCCGGGCGATCGGCACCCGGTAGGGCGAGCAGCTGACGTAATCGAGGCCCGTCCGCTCGCAGAAGTCGATCGACGACGGGTCCCCGCCGTGCTCGCCGCAAATGCCGATCTTGATCCCGGCGCGCGCCTGGCGGCCGCGTTCGGCGGCGGTGGCGATCAGCTCGCCGACCCCCTCCTGGTCCAGCCGCACGAACGGGTCGTGCTCGAAGATGCCGGCGTCCATGTAGGCCTGCAGGAACCGCCCGGAGTCGTCGCGGCTGATGCCGAAGGTCGTCTGGGTCAGATCGTTGGTGCCGAAGCTGAAGAACTCGGCGTGCTCGGCCAGGTCCGCCGCGCTCAGCGCCGCCCGCGGCAGCTCGATCATGGTGCCGACCAGATAGGCGATCTCGGCCCCCTGCTCGGCCATCACCTCGCGGGCGGTCCGGTCGGTCAGCTCGCGCAGGAATTTCATCTCCTGCCCCTTGGCCACCAGCGGGTGCATGATTTCCGGCAGCGGCGCCTCGCCGGTCCTGGCCTTGACCTCCAGCGCAGCCTCGATGATCGCCCGCACCTGCATCTCGTAGATTTCGGGATAGGCGACCCCCAGCCGGCAGCCGCGGTGTCCCAGCATCGGGTTGGTTTCCTGCAGCTCGCGAGCCCGGCGCTTCAGCTTGTCCGCGTCCAGTCCCGAACTGGCGGCCAGCGCCTCCAGCTCGGCCGCCGAATGCGGGATGAACTCGTGCAGCGGCGGGTCCAGCAGCCGGATCGTCACCGGCAGGCCGGCCATGATCTCGAACAGCTCGACGAAATCGGCCTTCTGGAACGGCGCGATCTTGGCCAGGGCGGCGCGGCGGCCGGCCTCGTCGTCGGCCAGGATCATCTCGCGCACCGCCGCGATGCGGGTCTCGTCGAAGAACATGTGCTCGGTGCGGCACAGGCCGACGCCTTCGGCCCCGAAGCCGCGCGCCGTCTTGGCGTCCAGCGGCGTCTCGGCGTTGGCCCGCACCTTCAGCCGGCGCACCTTGTCGGCCCAGCCCATCAGGGTCTGGAAGTCCCCGGTCAGCTCCGGCTCGATCATCGCCACGGCGCCTTCCAGCACCTCGCCCTTGCCGCCGTCGATGGTGATCGTCTCGCCGGCGCGAACCTCGCGGCCGCGGGCCCGGAACACCCCCGCCCTGGCGTCGATCTGGATCTCCCCGGCGCCCGAGACGCACGGCCGGCCCATGCCGCGGGCGACCACCGCCGCGTGGCTGGTCATGCCGCCTCGGGCGGTGACGATGCCGCGCGCCGCGTGCATTCCGTGGATGTCCTCGGGGCTGGTCTCGTCGCGCACCAGAATGACGGCCTCGCCCGCCTGGCCCAGCCGCTCGGCCTCGTCGGCGTCGAACACCACCTTGCCGGTCGCCGCGCCGGGCGAGGCCGGCAGGCCGGCGGCGATCACCACCCGCTCGG
>CAZQBJ010000152.1:0-5516 GCA_964591465.1 uncultured Brevundimonas sp. | reverse complement strand
GACCTGGCCGACCTGTATCTGATCACCGGCGTGACCACCCCGAACACCCCGCCGTACGAGGTGTCAGGCGATCTGACCCGCAATGGCGACCGCTGGCGCTTCGCCGACTTCGCCGGCACGGTCGGCGACAGCGACCTGGCGGGCGAGGTGGTGGTCGACAAGGCCGGCGACCGTCGCCGGGTCGAGGCCGATCTGGTGTCCCGCTCGCTGGACCTGGACGACCTGTTCGCCGTGGTCGGCGGCGCCCCGGGCGTCGGCGGCGGCGAGACCGCCTCGGCCGAGCAGCGGGCCATGGCCGCGGCCCTGCGCGGGCAGGGCCGGCTGCTGCCCGATTCGCCGCTGCACGCCGAGCGGCTGCGGGTGATGGACGGGCGTCTGGATTTCCGCGCCGCCTCGGTCCGGCGCAACGACCTGCAGGTCACCGGCGTCCGGCTTGGGGCGCGGCTGGACGGCGGGGTGCTCGAGGTCGAGCCGCTCAGTTTCGCCTTCGCCCGCGGGGCGCTGGAGGGCTCGGCGCGCATCGACGCGCGCGATGAGGTCCCGCGCAGCCGGGTCGACCTGCGGCTTTCCGGCTTTCCGCTGGAGTCGATCATCCCGGCCCGCGACGGCGCGCCGACGGTCCGCGGCACGATGCAGGCCCGCGCCCGGCTCGAGGGGCCCGGGGCCTCGATCCACCAGTTCGCCGACAACGCCGACGGGGCCATCAGCCTGGTCGTGCCGCGCGGCGAGATACGCGAGGCCTTCGCCGAACTGCTGGGCATCCACGTCGGGGCCGGCCTGCTGGCCCTGTTCTCGGACGATCAGGAGATGACCCCGATCCGTTGCGGCGTGGCGCATTTCGACGTGCGCGACGGGGTGGCCAGCGCCACCACCCTGGTGATCGACACCGACGTGGTGCTGTCGCGCGGCTCGGGCACGGTCGACCTGGGGGCCGAGCGGATCAACCTGCGGCTGGACGGCGAGAGCAAGAAGCCGAGGCTGCTGCGGCTGTGGGCGCCGATCCTCGTCACCGGGCCGATCCGCAGCCCCTCGATCGGGGTCGAGGGCGAGGCGGTGGCGGCCCAGGCGGGGCTGGTCGGAGCGCTCGGGGCGCTGGTCGCGCCGCTGGCGGCGGCCCTCGGCTTCATCGATCCGGGGCTGGTCGAGGACGCCAATTGCGCGGCCCTGACCGGAGGCGCCGGATGACAGGCCGTCTCGCCTCCGTCACAGGCTGGCGTTAGGCTGGGTCATGTCGGAGAAAATCCCCGCCGAGGCGGCGCTGGATCGCCTCGAAGCCCTCTACAGCCAGTCGGTCGCCAGCCTGCGCGCGGCGGTCCAGGCGTTCGTCGAGCGTGGCGACCTGCCCGATCCGGAGGCCCGCGCCCGGGGCCTGTTCGCCTATCCGCAGCTGCGGGTGACCTGGTTCGGCGAGCGGCCGGCCGTACCGGCGGTGCGCGCCTTCGCCCGTCTCGCCCGCCCGGGGGCTTACGCCACCACCATCACCCGACCGGAGCTGTTTCGCTCCTATCTGGCCGAGCAGCTGGCCCTGCTGGAACAGGACTACGGGGCGAGCTTCGAGGTGCGGCCCTCGGAGCAGGAAATCCCGTTCCCCTACGTGCTGGACGGGTCGGACATGGCGCTGGACGCCTCGATGACCGCGGCCATCGCCCGGCGCTTCCCGACCACCGAACTGGCCCACATCGGCGACGAGATCTCCGACGGCCTGTTCAACCCGGCCGAGGAGTTCCCGCTGGCCCAGTTCGACGGGCTGAGAACCGACTTCTCTCTGGCGCGTCTGCGGCACTACACCGGCACGCCGGTCGAACACGTTCAGTCGTTCATCCTGTTCACCAACTACCACCGGTACGTCGACGAGTTTGTCCGCTGGGCCTGCGCGCGGCTGAAGGATCCGGACAGCCCCTATGCGATGCTGTCGGCGCCCGGCGGGGTGACCGTGGACAGGGAGACGGCGGACCCGGAGGCCGTGCTGGCCCGCACCGCGTGGAAAAAGCACCAGATGCCGGCCTATCACCTGACCGCGCCGGGCTGGAACGGCATCACCCTGGTCAACATCGGCGTCGGGCCGGCCAACGCCAAGACGATCTGCGACCACCTGGCGGTGACGCGACCGCACGCCTGGCTGATGATCGGCCACTGCGGCGGGCTGCGCGACAGTCAGTCGATCGGCGACTATGTGCTGGCCCACGCCTATCTGCGCGACGACCACGTGCTCGACGCGATCCTGCCGCCGGACATCCCGATCCCGAACATCGCCGAGGTGCAGCGGGCCCTGTACGACGCGGCCAAGCAGGTCTCGGGCATGCCGGGCGAGGAGATCAAGCGGCGGCTGCGCACCGGCACCGTGGTGACCACCGACGACCGGAACTGGGAGTTGCGCTACGCCAGCTCGGCCCAGCGCTTCAACCAGAGCCGGGCGGTGGCCATCGACATGGAGAGCGCCACCATCGCCGCCCAGGGGTACCGTTTCCGGGTGCCGTACGGGACCCTGCTGTGCGTGTCCGACAAGCCGCTGCACGGCGAGATCAAGCTGCCGGGACAGGCGCACCGGTTTTACGAGGGTTCGATCTCCGAGCACCTGCAGATCGGCATCCAGGCGGTCGACCTGCTGCGCGCCGAAGGCGACCGTCTGCACTCGCGCAAGCTTCGCGCCTTCGACGAACCGCCCTTCCGATAGGCCGCGCGAAAAGAACTTTACAACGCAAAGTGTCTCACGTAAGACCAAGGCGAACGTGGGAGAAAAGCCATGACCAGAAACCAGATCGATGCTGTCCGGGACGACATCGCCTACATGCGGGCCATGGCCGAGGAAGGCCGCAAGGCGCCGCTGCTGGGCGGGGCCATCCTGATCGCCGCCGGCTTGACCTTCGGCAGCGCCTCGCTTCTGCAGTGGGCAGCCGCGGCCGGCGTCGCCGGGGTGACCTTCGAGCTGGCCAACTGGGGCTGGCTGGCGGCCATGGTGGCGTTCATCGCGGCCCTGAGCTGGCTGAGCCACCGGCTGAAGGGCCGTCCTGGGGCGTGCTCGCCGGTCAACAAGGCGGCCGGCACGGCCTGGATGGGCGTCGGCATGGCCATCTTCTTTATGGCCGTCTCGATGGCGCTGATCGCCTGGAGGCTGAACGCGCCGGAGGTGATGCTGCTGTTTCCGTCCCTGATCTTCGCCCTGTACGGCGCCGGCTGGGCCGTGTCGGCGGCCATGTCCGACAAGAAATGGCTGTGGTGGGTGGCCATTGGGGCATGGATCGGCGCCCCGCTGATCGCCCTGCTGACCGGCGATCCGGCCCAGTACCTGGCCTATGCCGTCGGCCTGTTGCTGCTGACCGTCGCGCCGGGCCTGGCGCTGATCCGGCAGGAACCGGCCGAGGTCATCTAGCCCATGGACGGCTTCGACATCGACGAGATCGACGAGGTCATTCACGGACGGGTGCGGCTGGGCGTCATGGCCTATCTGTCCGGGGCCGGGACGGCTGAGTTCAACGAGCTGAAGGCCCGGCTCCAGGCCACCGACGGCAATCTGTCGGTGCACCTGAGGAAGCTGGAGGAGGCCGGCTACGTCGAGTTGCTCAAGACCTTCCAGGGGCGCAAGCCGCTGACCCGCGCCCGGCTGACCGAGGCGGGCCGGGCGGCCTTCGTCCGCTACCTCGACGCCATCGGCAAGCTGGTCGAGACGCGCTAGGCGTCTCGCCCTCTTCGCGCCCGGGGGCTATCAGGGGCCATGAGCCGGATTCACCCGTTCGAAGCGGTCGAGAATTTCCGCGACTACGGCGACTACGCCACCACCGCGGGACGCCGCCTGCGGCCGGGCCGGCTCCTGCGTTCGGGCCACCATGCGCGGGCCTCGGACGAGGATCTGCGCCGACTGGCCGACCTGGCGCCGGCCGTGGTCGTGGACCTTCGCCGCAAGGTGGAGCGCGACGCTCAGCCCTCGCGCCGGCCGGCCGGCTTTTCGGGCCGGGTCATCGAGACTCCGGGGGCCGAAGACGACCTGAGCGAAGCGCCGCATATCCAGTTCCTCAAGACCAACGACCTGACCGAGACCAGCGGCCGGGCCTTCATGCGCGAGGCCTATCGGCGGCTGCCGTTCGAGCCCGCGCACGTCGATCTGTTCAGCCGCTACTTCCAGGCGCTGGCCGAGGCCGACGGGCCGGTGCTGATCCACTGCGCCGCCGGCAAGGACCGCACCGGGGTGCTGGCCGCCCTGACCCACCATCTGGCGGGGGTCGGCGAGGACGCGATGCTGGAGGACTATCTGCTGACCAACACGGCGGTCCGGCTCGAGGCCCGCGCGCCGCATGTGGCGCGCCAGCTGGAGCAGATGACCGGCCGCAAGGCATCGCATGCGGCGGTGGTCGCGTTCCTGGGGGTCGAGGCGGACTATTTGCGCGCCGCCTTCGCCGAGATCGAGGCGCGCCACGGTACGCTGGACGGCTATTTCGAGCGGGTGCTGGGGGTCGATCGGGCGATGCGCGGGCGCATCGAGGCGCGGCTGTGCGACTGAGGCCGCTCAAGAAGGCGCCCGCCGCCGGGACCGGGAGCGGGCGCAGGAATTTCGGACCTCCATCCGAACCTGACTGTGGGCCGCCGCCGGCTCGCTTTCCAGTCACCATGCCGTGACGGGCGCGGCCGCCCCGCTGTCGCTGGCCGCGCGCGCCCTGCGCGAGGCGCCCTGGCGAGACCCGCGCGAGGTGATCGCGGCCCTCGGCGAACAGCCGTGGAGCGCCTGTCTGCTATCCGACGGCGGGCCCGGCGCGCGCTGGTCGTATGTCGCGGCGGAGCCTGACCTGACCGCGACGGCGACGTCCGGACAGGACTGGGAAGGGGCGCTGCGGCGGCTGTCGGGTCTGGCCGCTCCGACAGAGCCGGACGGCCCGCCCTTCCAGGGCGGGGTGCTGGGGCTGGCCGCCTACGAGCTGGGTTCGGACCTGCCGCGCGATCCGGACTGGCCAGATTTGGCCCTGGCCCGATACCCGGCGGTGCTGGCCTTCGATCATCACACGCGGGGAACGATCGCGATCGGCCGCGGCCCCGACCTGGCGATGGCGGCGGCGGCGCGGGACCGGGCGCTGGACTGGCTGGCCGCGCCCGCCCGCCCCGAGCGCCACGGACCGTTGGCCGACCGGTTCGCCGCCGAGGCGCCGCCCGAAGCCTACGAGGCCGCCGTGGCCGACGTGGTGGCCCGCATCGGGGCCGGCGAGATCTTCCAGGCCAACATCGCCCGGGCGTGGCGGGGCCGCCTGGCGTCGGGCGTCGCCCCGATCGATCTGTTCGCGCGGCTGGCCCGCGACAGCGCCGCGCCCTTCGCCGCCTACTGGCGGCTGCCCGGCCGGGCCCTGGTGTCCAACTCGCCCGAGCAGTTCCTCGGGGTCGACGCCGGGCGGCGCATCGTCGCGCGGCCGATCAAGGGGACCCGGCCCCGGGCGGCCGACCCGGCGGCCGACGCGGCCCTGGCGGCGGAGCTGGCGGCCAGTGCCAAAGACCGGGCCGAGAACCTGATGATCGTCGACCTGATGCGCAACGAC
>CAZQBJ010000151.1:0-5540 GCA_964591465.1 uncultured Brevundimonas sp. | reverse complement strand
TAGCGGTCGTCGGGCACGTAGCGGCCGTCGCGGTCGTACCAGCCCCAGCCCTGCTGATAGCGGTCCCAGCCCGACAGCTCGTAGGCGTCGTTGCGGTAGGGGAAGCCCATCCAGCCGTCCTCCTCCGCCCACCACTCGCGCGGATACGGCTGGTACTCGCAGCGCCAGGAGTCGTCCCGATAGCCGAAGTCCGGTTCGTAGCGGTCGCGGTAGCGCGGACGGAACTGCGGGCGGCACAGGTCGTGGCGCGACCACACCCGGTTGCCGCTGCGCTCGACGCTGGCCCGGTTCTCGGCGAACAGCACCTGGCGGACGCCGGCGAACACATTGTCGGTGACCACCGCCCGGCCGGACACGGCGGCGACGCCCAAAGTGTCGGCGCGCACCCGGTTGCCGGTCAGGGTCAGCTCGCCGTTGTACAGCACCGCCCCCTTGTCGGCGCGGCAGATGCGGCTGTCGCGCACCTCGACCGAGGCCCCCTCGACGGCCACGCCCTCGACGTAGCCGCAGATGCGCGAACTGGCGACCTCGACCCGGCCGTAGTCGCGCGCGGCCCGCACGATCAGGCCGATCGAGCGCGGGCCGAAATTGTTCGGCGCCTCGACGCCGCGCATGCTGACCCGGGTCAGGCGCGAGGTCTGGCCGGCCCCGGGGATCAGCTCCATGCCCATCTGGGCCCCGCCGATGGTCAGCTCGTAGGCGGTGACCGTGGCCCCGTCGGCGACCACCGCCGGGGCGATGGTGGCGGCCTCGATGATGCTGTTGCGGATGTCCATCTGGCCGCCGTCCAGATAGATCGCCGCCTCGTCGCCGCCGTGGCGGAAGCCGGTGCGGCTGAACAGCAGCTGGGCGCCGTAGCCGATGACGCAGGCCGCGTCGCCGGCGTTGCGCGATTCGAACACCACGTCGCGCACCTCGACCCGCACGCCCTGGGCCACCGTCATGCACGGCAGGCCGTCGGGGGCCTGGACCGTGGCGCCGGGATGGCCGGCCCAGTCGCGCGGCTCGAACCCGGCCTCGCCCATGATGGTCATCGGCCGGTCGATGTTCATCCAGCCGACGCAGGCGCCGCCGCGGGCGCGCAGGATCAGGGTGCCGCCCGGGGCCACCCGGGCCACGGCGCTTTCCAGCGCGCCCGAGCCGGGATTGCCGCCGCAGTCGACCAGCACAACCTCCTCCAGCCGCGGCGGGAACGGCCGATGGTCGGGCCGCCAGTCGCGGCCGCGGTGGTGGCTGCGATAGTCCCAGCGGCGATGCTGGGCCCGGGCCCGGCTGCGCGCCGGCGGATCCAGCAGCAGGCCGAAATTGGGCCGGGTCTGGCTCTCGACCCGGGCGGCGGTCTGGGCCTGGGCCTCGCCGGCGAACGGCCCGGGGCCGGCGCCCAGGGCGAGGACGGCGGCCAGCACGGCGGCCAGGGCCAGGGGCCGGCGGCGCGGCGTGTCGGGGGTCTGGCTCATGGACGACTCCGGGGGCTTCACTGGCGTTGCGAACGGGAGACCTGGGCCAGCACGGCCTGCAGGCGGGCCGCCGACGGACCGAAGCCCGACAGGGCCGAGTCGATGCGGTAGGCGACGGCCTGGGCCTTGTCCTGGTCGGCCACCCCGGCCACGCCGAGGGCGAAATAGGTGGACATGGCGAACCTGGCCTCGGGCGAGCCCTGGCGGTCGGCCTCGGAGAACCAGTGGAAGGCGCGGGCGTAGTCGGCCGGCAGGCCCACACCCTCGGCGTACATCACCGCCAGCACCAGCTGCGCCTCGGACGAGCCGTTGACCGCCGCCAGCTGGATGGCCCGCACCCGCTCGAGGTTCGACAGCCGGCCCTCCATCGGATGGCCCAGCATGGCCTCCAGGGTCTCGATCTGCCGCTTGGACAGCTCGGCCGGGGCGCCGGCCACCGTCTCGGTCACGCCCAGGTAGCGCAGGGCCCGCCCGACATGGACGAAGGGCAGCTCGCTGATCCGCTGCAGGGCGTGCTCGCGGGCGTCGCCGCGCGACCGGCTCTCGTCCGAGTGCGGCACGCCGGACTCCGGCGACTCGTTGGGATAGAATTCGTACGGCGGGATCCATCGCCGCGCCTTGGCCTCGACGAACGCCCCGTAGCGCGACCGCGCCGGCGTCGAACGCTCGAAATCCTTCAGCAGCACATAGGCCCCGACGTCGCCGGTCTGCACCGCGAGGTAATTGTACAGGTACGCGTCGACGTCGTTGCGCTGGAACAGGCTCAGCGCCGCCCGGTGCGACCGCTCCCGGCCCTCGCCGGCGGCCCGGCGGGCCTGCGGATTGTCGGCCGGCTCGCCGAACGGCCCGTACAGATCGTCGTGCAGCCGCGCCAGGGTGCGGAAGCCCTCGGCGTCCTGGGTCGACAGGATGTATACCACCCGGTCGCGCACCCGCTCCTGCTCGGCCCGGGTCATCTGCGACAGGGCCCGGTTCAGCTGGCGATAGGCGCTTTCCCGCTCGAACGCCCGGCAGTCGTCGTAGCGCGACAGCGGCCGCCAGCCCAGGACGCCCGCCCGCACCGAGGCGTTGATCGGCGCATAGCCCTCCGGATTGGCCAGGGCCATGGCGTACCAGACCGACGACTCGATCGGGTCCTCGATGTTCTTGTCGGTCGCCCGGGCCGCCGCATAGCGCGAGCCCAGCTCCAGCTGGGCGAAGAAGTCGCCGCCGAAGGCCGCCCGGCGCAGCCGGCGGATGTCCTGTTCCTGATCGTTGAACTCGCCCCCGGCGCCGGTGACCGAGGCCGGGCGCGGGCACGACTCGGCGCTGACGTCCTGGCGCCAGAACTGCACCCCGCGGTCGCCGCAGGCCGTCACGGCCAGGCCGCCGAGGGCCACCAGGGCCGCCACGGCGCCCGCTCGCGCCGCGATGGTCCACCGACGCTGACCTGCGTCCTCCAGCGATGAGCTGCGGTGATCGCGCATGGGTATCCTGTGCCGCTCGACGCCCGTACGGCGCGACCCGTTAACCATTATGAAGAACGATGGTGTGGGTCGAGTGAACTTGCTGTCAAGGTTAACGCCAAGCCCGCCACAGCGTTGCCGCATTCCGGCTAGAATTTTGCTTTGCCAAGGGAATCAACAGCTTGGCCATATTCGCCTGACAGGCGAATTGTCCCGTTGGCCGGCCGCGGTCCGCACCCCTATATGGCCTTTCGAAGGAGCCCGACCCGCCCATGGCCTACCATCCCCGCGACGACCGTCCCGCCGACAAGGCCGAGCGCTACGCCGAGGTCGAGCAGGAGATTCTCGCGGTGCTGGACGGCGAGCCGGACCGAATCGCCCGCATGGCCACGGTCGCCTCGATGCTGGCCGACGCCTTCGAGTCCTACTTCTGGTGCGGCTTCTATCTCGTCGATCCGACCAGGGGCGACGAGCTGGTCGTCGGCCCCTACCAGGGAACCCTGGGCTGCCTGCGCATTCCGTTCGGCCGCGGCGTCTGCGGCGCGGCCGCGGCGACCCGCCAGACCCAGATCGTGCCCGACGTCGACGCCTTCCCCGGCCACATCGCCTGCGACAGCCGCTCGAAGAGCGAGATCGTCGTGCCGGTGTTCGACCCGGCCGGCGCCCTGATCGCGGTGTTCGACGTCGACGCCCTGACCACCGACAGCTTCGACGCGGTCGACGCCCGCTGCCTGGAGCGCCTTCTTCAGCGCGTCTTCGCGTCCGCCTGATCGCCGTCGCGGAAGCGCCACTTGCACCACAGGGCGGTGGCCGCCAGGGCCAGCGACACGCTGTTGGCCAGCACCAGCGGCCAGGCCCCCAGCATGATCCCGTAGGCCGTCCACAGCGAAAAGGCGCTGACCGTGAACACGTACATGCGCAGCGACACCGACGAGGCGTCGCGCTCGCGCAGGATCTTGGCGATCTGCGGCACGAAGCTGACGATGGTGCACAGCGCCGCCAGCGTGCCGACGGCGGTGACGAACAGGGGGCTCACGGGATCGCATCTCCGGCGGGCGTCAGGCTGAGCCCAAACGGCGTCCGCGGTCTCCGGTTCCTGGTGCGCCGGCGGCCCACCTCTTCGCCCGCGCAGCGGGAGAAGAAGGCTCCGCGCACCGGAGCGGCGCCGGCCGCGCAGGTCCTTGCGCGGAAGATGAGGGCCAGCCGGGACGCCGTCGCCCTCACCCCCGCGCCAGAACGGAGGCTTGCGCCTCCGTGCGCGGGCTACGCCTCTCCCGCTGGCGCGGGAGAGGAGATCACTCCTCCCCGATCGTCCGCTCCAGGAAGTCCAGATAGGTGCGCCATTGGTGCAGCTGGCGCTCATTGCCGCGGATGCCGTGGCGCTGGCCGGGATACAGCATGGTCTCGAACACGGCGCCCCGCTGTTGCAGCGCCTCCAGCACCCGGGTGGTGTTGGCGAAGATCACATTGTCGTCGGCCATGCCGTGCAGCAGCAGCAGCCGTCCGGTCAGCCGGTCCAGCCGGCCGATGACGTCCGAGGCGGCGTAGCCTTCCGGATTGGCCTGCGGCGTCGACATGAACCGCTCGGTGTAGTGGGTGTCGTACAGGCTCCACTCGGTCGGCGGCGCGCCCGAAATGGCGGCGGCCAGCCCCATCTCGGGTTCGGTCAGCATCATCAGGGTCATGAACCCGCCATAGCTCCAGCCCATGGCGGCGATGCGCGCGTCGTCGACGAACGGCAGGCTGCGCAGATAGTCGGCCCCGCGGACCTGGTCCTCGACCTCGACCGTGCCCAGCCGCAGGTGCAGCGCCGTCTTGAACGGCTCGGACCGGTCGCCCTCGCCCCGGTTGTCCAGCCGGAAGACGATGTAGCCGGCCTCGTTCAGCAGTCGGGTGGTCAGCGGCTGCCACGACCGGCGCACGCCGCCGCCCGAAGGGCCGCCATAGACCTGGATGACCACCGGATAGGTCTTCGTCGGATCGAAATTCGGCGGGGTGGTCATCTGCCACATCAGCCGGGCGCCGCCGTCGGTCTCCAGCACCCCGTACTCCGGCACGCGGTGCCGCGGCAGGTACGGGTGGTACGGATGGCGCTCGTCCAGCCGGTTCTCCTCGATCCAGCGGATCAGCTCGCCGTCGGCGTCGTACAGGCCGGTGCGCGGCGGCGTCAGCGGATCCGAATAGGTCCCGACGAAGGCGGTGCCGGTCCGGTTGACCGAGGCGGTCCACCAGCCGTCGCCCGAGGTCACCGGCTCGGGCCGGGTGACCATACGGTCCAGCCGCGCCCGCCACAGCCGCTGGATCGTCGGCGCCTCGCTCAGGTGATCGCACAGGGTCACCTGGTCGTTCGGCAGGCGGCAGGTGGTGTGCCCCTGCGGCATCGGGAACGGCAGGTCCGACGTATCGGGCGGCAGGGCCAGCGAGGCGGTGAAATAGACGTCGCCGGTCTGCTCGTTGACGCCCTCCAGCGCCTTGACCGGCCAGTCGCCGTGGGTGATCGCCCGCACCAGGGTCCCGTCGGCCTCGTACAGATACAGGTGCCGCCAGCCGGTCTCCTCCGACGACCAGATGAACCGCCCATCGGACAGCGGGCGGAAGTCGTGGGTCAGGTCGACCCAGTTGTCGTCGGTCTGGGTCA
>CAZQBJ010000150.1:0-5619 GCA_964591465.1 uncultured Brevundimonas sp. | reverse complement strand
GCCTTGGGTGCGGACGTTACGGTCGTGGAAGCGGTCGACCGGATCATGCCGGTCGAGGACGAGGAGGTGTCCAAGGCCGCCCAGAAAGCCTTCGAGAAGCGCGGCATCAAATTCCGCACCGGGGCCAAGGTGACCAAGGTGGCCAAGGCGGGGCAGGGGGTGCAGGTGGCCATCGAGGCCGGCGGCAAGGCCGAGACCCTCGAGGGCGAGGTGTGCATCTCCGCGGTCGGCATCACAGCCAACACCGACGGCATCGGGCTGGAGGCCCTGGGCGTCGAGCTGGACCGGGGCCACATCAAGACCGACGGCCACTGCCAGACCAATGTGAAGGGGCTGTACGCCATCGGCGACTGCGCCGGCGCGCCGTGGCTGGCGCACAAGGCGTCGCACGAGGGCATCCACGCGGCCGAGCACATCGCCGGCTTCAAGACGCCCAACATCAGCTCGCCGATCGCCGGCTGCACCTACACCCAGCCGCAGGTCGCGTCGGTGGGCGTCACCGAACAGGCGGCGAAGGCCGAGGGCCGCGAGGTCAAGGTCGGCCGCTTCCCGTTCCGGGTGAACGGCAAGGCGGTGGCCGCCGGCGAGGTCGAGGGCTTCGTCAAGACGATCCTCGACGCCAAGACCGGCGAACTGCTCGGCGCCCACATGATCGGCGCAGAAGTCACGGAAATGATCCAGGGTTACGTCACCGCCATCACCATGGAGGCGACCGAGGAGGACATGCACGGCATCGTCTATCCGCACCCGACCATGTCCGAGGCCATGCACGAGGCGGCGCTCGACGCCTGGGAGCGCGTGCTGCACATCTGAGGGTCAGGAAAGGTCGCGGCGGGCGGCGGGCGGCGGCGCCTGAAACGGCCGCCCATTTATCGCCTAAGATATATTATGCGAAATGCTGGATGGAGTCAGAGCGGCAGAACGGCCCGCCAGCCGTCATAAGCGGCCTCCACCCCCTCGGGCAGAACGGCGCTGAGCGCCTTGTAATCCAGATCGATATGCAGATTGGTCAGCACCGCGCGCGGCACGCCGGCGCGGGCGATCCACTCCAGCGTCCGGTCGACATGGGCGTGGGTCGGGTGCGGGCTCCAGCGCAGCGCATCGACGATCCACAGCTGCACCCCCGCCAGGGCCTCGAAGGCCGCGGCGTCCAGATCCGACACGTCGCTCGAATAGGCCACGGGTCCCAGCCGATAGCCGACCGACCGGACCGGTCCGTGCGCCTGGTCGAAGGTGGTCACCGGAATCGGACCGGACGGCCCCTCGACGGCGAAGGCCTGGCCCAGCGGCGGCAGATCGATCGCATCGCAGATCGCCGGATAGCCGAGCTGCGCCTTGAATATATAGCCGAACCTGTGGGTCAGCGCGTCGCGCGTGGCCGCGTCCATCCAGCACGGAACCCGGCGGCGGCTGCGCATGGCGAAGGTGCGCAGGTCGTCGATGCCGTGGGTCTGGTCGGCGTGATCGTGGGTGTACAGCACCCCGTCGAGCCGCCGCAGACCGGCGGCCAGGGCCTGCTGGCGCAGGTCCGGCGAGGTGTCGATGATCACGCTGGTCGCCTCCCCCGCCGGGTCGTCGGGGCTCCGGCGCACCAGCAGGGAGCAACGGCTGCGCCGGTTCTTCGGCTCGGCCGGGTCGCAGGCGCCCCAGTCGCCGTCCCCGCGCGGCACGCCGCCGGACGAGCCGCAGCCCAGGATGACGACCTCCAGGGCGCTCACCGTTCCGGTTCCGGGCGCGGGATGCGGTCGAACAGGCGGAAGAAGGCGTCGGCCGTGCGCGCCCGGCCCTCCTCCGGCGTCCAGCCGCGCAGCGCGCACAGCTGATCCAGCACATGAACCACCCAGGCCGGCTCGTTGCGGCGGCCGCGGTGCGGGACCGGAGCCAGATAGGGGCAATCGGTCTCCACGATGATGCGGTCCGCCGGCATGTCGCGGATCACCGCCCGCACGTCCTCGGCCGCCTTGAAGGTGGCGATGCCAGAGACCGAGAACCAGCCGCCCAATTCCGCCGCCAGCGCAGCCAGTTGCGGGCCGCTGGTGTAGCAGTGCATGAGGAATTTGAACGGCCCGGCGGCCTGTTCCTCCGCCAGGATGGCGGCCATGGTCTCGTCCGCCTCGCGGGTGTGGACGACCAGCGGCAGGCCGGTGGCCCGCGCCGCGGCGATATGGCTGCGGAACACCCGGGCCTGGACGTCGCGAGGGCTGAGATCATAGTGGAAGTCGAGGCCGCACTCCCCTATTCCGACGACCCTTTTCCGCCCGGCCAGCTCGATCAGCCGGTCGGCGGTCAGGTCGGCGTAGTCCTTCGCCTCGTGCGGATGGACCCCGACGGTGCACCAGATGTCGTCGTGGGCCACGGCCAGGGCGTGGGTGGCCTCGAAGGTGGACAGGCGGTCGGAGATCTCGAGCATCAGCGCGACCCCGGCGGCCCGGGCGCGGGCGATCACCTCGTCGCGGTCGGCGTCGAACTGGGGCGCGTGCAGGTTGACGTGGCTGTCGATCAGCATGTCAGGCGGTCCGCAGCCGGGCGATCTCGTCGACCGCCGCGGCGAACACCTCGGCCCGGTCGAGGTTCAGGCCGGCGGCCCGGTCCGGGGCCTCGGCCAGGCGGCTCCACAGGGCGGACCAGCGGGCGCCCTCGACCCCGCCGGCGGCCAGCGCCCGGTCGCGCACCGCCGCCAAAAGCCGGTCGAACAGCAGCTCGAACCGTTCGGGGCCCTCCGCCCGGCGGAAGGTGTCGGCCAGGGCCAGTCGTTCCGCCGGCGGGGCCGCGTCGTCGCCCAGCAGGGAGGCGGCCAGACGGTCCAGCTCCAGCGCCTCGCCCGAGGACAGCTGCAGCGCCCGGCCTGGCGAGCCGCCGGCCATGGCCGCGATGCGCGCCGCCTCGTCGGCCGGCAGGCCCCGGCGCCGCTCGACCAGCTGGGCCAGCTCCGTCGCCGGCCAGGGCGAGAAGACCAGCCGCCGGCAACGCGAGCGGATGGTCGGCAGCAGCCGGCCCGGCGCGTGGCTGACCAGAAACAGCAGGCCCCGCTGCGGCGGCTCTTCAAGCACCTTCAACAAGGCGTTGGCCGCATTGGGATTCAGGTCATCGGCCGCGTCGATGATGGCGACCCGCCACGGGGCCTGGGCCGGGCTCATGCCGAAGAACTCCGGCAGCGCCCTGACCTGTTCGACGGCGATCTGCTTCTTGCTCTTGCCGCCCTCGACGAGCCGCTCGATGACCAGCAGGTCCGGATGGGACCGGGCGCTGATCAGCCGGCTGACCGGATCGTCCGGCGCGGCGCCCAGCGGCCCGCGCGACGGCTCGGCCCGCGCCCCCAGCAGCCGGCGGGCGGCGCGGTGGGCGAAGGCCGCCTTGCCCAGCCCTTGGGGTCCGCACAGCAGCCAGGCGTGATGCAGCCGGCCGCGGCTCCAGGCCTCGACGAAGGCGCGGTCGGGCCCCTCGTCGCCGGGGGCCTCGAAGCGGTCGCGCGGGTGGAGCGGCTCGTCGGTCATGGCAGCCGCATCTCCACCGCGCGCCAGACCCGGTCGGCGACCTCGGCGCGGTCGCCGGCGGCGTCGATCAGGGCGCAACGGCCCGGATGGCGCACGGCGATCTCCAGATAGGCGTCGCGCAGCCGCTGGTGGAACGCCACGTCCTTGCCCTCGAAGCGGGCCTCGTCGCCGCCGCGGCGGGCGGCCCGGGACAGGCCGGCCTCGGGCGGCAGGTCGAAGATCAGGGTCAGATCCGGCTGGGCGTCGGCGACCACCTCGGCGTCGATGGCCTCGATCAGGCGCGCGGCGACGCCGCCGGCGGCCCCCTGGTAGGCGCGGGTGGAATCGGCGAAGCGGTCGCACACCACCCAGGCGCCGCGCGCCAGGGCCGGCCGGATGACGCGCTCCAGATGGTCGGCGCGGGCGGCGTACATCAGCAGGGTCTCGGCCATCGGCGACCAGCGCTCGCCGTCGCCGCGCACGACCAGGTCGCGAATCGCCTCGCCCCCCGGCGAGCCGCCCGGCTCGCGCGTCTGGACCACCTCCAGCCCGCGGGCGCGCAGGCGTTCGGCCAGCACGGCGGCCTGGGTGGACTTGCCGGTCCCCTCCCCGCCCTCGAATGTGATGAAGCGTCCGCGAGTCACGGCCGCACAATGGCGAGCGCGGGGCCTTTGGCCAAGCCCCGGGCGGCTGTCGTCGGGCTTATTGCGGCGTGATCACGAAGGCGTCGCCGTAGCCCAGGGCGACGGCGGCGGTGCGGGCCCGCTCGGCCTGCAGCGGATCGTCGAACGGCCCGACCACCACCCGGTGGAAGGTTCCGGCGGCGGTCTGCACCGTCTCGACCCGGGCGCGATCGCCCAGGGCCCGGGCGGCGGCCTCGGCGTTGGCCCGCGAGGCGAACGAGCCGGCCTGCACCCGGTGGCCGCCCGCGAGCGGCGTCGGGATCGGCGGCGGCTCAAGCGGCGGCGCGTGGATGGGCGGCGGCGGCGTCAGGGGCGGCGGCATGACCGCAGGCGGCGGCGGCGGAGGCGGCGCCGGCTGGACCGGAGCCGGCGCGGGCCGCGCCGGCGGCGGCTGGGTCGGCGGGGCCGAGGCCCCGGGGGTGGCCGAGGCGTAGCGCACCGGGCGGCCCTCCAGCCGGGGCGCGGGCCCGACATAGCGCACCCGCACCCGGCCCAGGCCCTGGTTGAGGATGCCCAGCTCCTGGGCGGCGCCGCGCGACAGGTCGATGATCCGCCCGTCGACGAACGGCCCCCGGTCGTTCAGCCGCAGGATGGCCGAGCGGCCGGTGTCCAGGCTGGTCACCTCGACCAGGGCCGGCAGCGGCAGCGTCTTGTGGGCCGCGGTCAGGGCGTGCATGTCGAAGATCTCGCCCGTCGCCGTGGGCCGGCCGTTGAACGCCTCGCCGTACCAGGAGGCCAGCCCGACCTCGTCGTAGCGGGCGTCGTGCGCCGGATAGTACCAGCGGCCGGCGATCTGGTAGGGGCGCAAGGTGCCCGAGACGATCGGCGCCGGATTGGCCGCCCCGGCCGCGATCAGGGCGGCCCCGGTGATGGTCGCGCCGGACGAATACGGGACCGCGCCGGAGGGCCGCGCGGCGTTGGAGGCGCACGCCCCCAGCAGGCTGAAAACGGCCATCAGCAGGGCGGCGCGCGTCAGGCTCCTTGGCGGCATCGTCGCTCTCCGGCATCGAATCGACCGGCCCAGCGTGGCCGGTTCGATTTCCGCTTTGGTTAACGCGCCCCTTCCCTGCTAGGTACCCCGCGCCGGAGAGGTGGCCGAGTGGTTTAAGGCAGCGGTCTTGAAAACCGCCGTGGGTTCACGCCCACCGTGGGTTCGAATCCCACCCTCTCCGCCATATGCCGTCCACGGCCCGGCCGGACGCGGGGTCCAGCCGGGCCGGGTCGGGGCTAGAAGCGCCAGCGCAGGGCGGCGGACAGGGCCTGGGCCGTGGTGCGGTCGCCCGCCTGGCCGGTCCAGTCCACCTGCAGCGACAGGGTCTCGCCGAGGGTCATCTCGCCGCCGACCTGGGCCACCAGCGCGTCCTCATCGACCGGCAGGCCCTCGACGGTGAACGCCGCGCCGCCCGAAAACGCCTGACGGTTCAGGCTGTCCACATCGCCCGAGGCGTGACGCCAGCCGATGC
>CAZQBJ010000149.1:0-5623 GCA_964591465.1 uncultured Brevundimonas sp. | reverse complement strand
AACAGGAACAGCCAGACCACGTCGACGAAGTGCCAGTACCAGGCGGCCGCCTCGAGGCCGAAGTGCTTCTCCGGCGTGAACTGGCCGGCGATCAGGCGCAGCAGGCAGACGCTGAGGAAGATGGTCCCGACCAGAACGTGGAAGCCGTGGAAGCCGGTGGCCATGAAGAAGATCGAGCCGTACAGGCCCGAGTTCATCGCCTCGTCCGAGAAGAACAGGTTCTCGTGCAGGATGTGCTGGTACTCGTACGCCTGGACGGCGGTGAACAGGATGCCCAGGCCGACGGTCAGGGCCAGGCCGATCTTGGCCCCCTTGCGGTCGTTCTGCTGCAGGGCGTGGTGCGCCCAGGTCACCGTGGTGCCCGACAGCAGCAGGATGACGGTGTTCAGCAGGGGCAGCTGCCAGGCGTCCAGGGTCTCGACGCCGGCCGGCGGCCAGGTCGACCAGGCGGCGGCGGTGTCGGTCCAGTTGCCGACCGGCGGGATGAGCTCGCGGGCGTTGTTGAACAGCGCCATCTCGAAGAACATCCAGAAGAACGCGGCGAAGAACATGATCTCCGACACGATGAACAGCACCATGCCGTAGCGCAGGCCCAGCGACACCACCGGGGTGTGGTCGCCGGCGCGGCTTTCCTTGATGACCTGGCTCCACCAGCCGAACATCGAGTACAGCACCGCGGCGACGCCGAGGAAGAAGACCCACTTGGTGCCGGCCGCCAGGCCGAACGAGCCCTTCATCCAAATCACCGCGCCGACGAACAGCAGGACGGCGGCGATCGACGAAATCAGCGGATAGGGGCTGGGGTTGACCAGGTGATAGTCGTGACGGGGAGCAGCGTGGGCGTCGGCCATTCGTGTCTCTTGTCGGGTCGCGCGGTGAATAACGGAGTCGTTGTCGAGGCTATAGCCTCGCCTGACCCTCTCCGCCAAGCGTCGAGGCGTTTGAAGCCTGCTCGAAGCCCTCGGTGGGGAAGAAGGTGTAGGACAGGGTGATCTCCCGGATGCCTCGCGCCTCGCGGTCGGTGGCCGCCTCGGGGGCCACGAAATACAGCACCGGGAACTCGATGGTCTGGCCCGGCTGCAGCGTCTGGGCCTCGAAACAGAAGCATTCCAGCTTCTGGAAATAGGGGCCGGCGCGCTCGGGCACCACATTGTAGGCGGCGGTGCCGGACAGCACCTGGTCGGACGTATTGGTCACGCGGAAATAGGCCATGCCGGTCGCGCCGATTCGCACCGTCTGGCGCACCTGCTCCGGCTCGAACTCCCACGGCAGGCCGCGCACGTTCGAATCGAACCGGATGGTCATGGTCTGGTCCAGCACCTCGCCCGGCGCGACATCCGCCCGGCTCACCGTCCCGTTGAAGCCGGTCACCTGACAGAACATCCGGTACAGCGGCACCGCGGCGAAGGCGGCGCCGACCATGACGACGACGGCGCCTAGGCAGATGAGGGCGAGACGCGAGTTGCGGGTCATTGAACCTGTTCGGCGGCGGCGAGGTCGCGCGCCTCGCGCTCCGCGTCGTTGTCGTGGAGCTTGAGGACCGTGGCGATGAAGACCACCACCACAAAGCAAACCAGGGCCAAAGCCAAGGCGACGTTTCGCCGCTTGCGGGCCGAGAGTTGTTCAGGGGTTAGCCGCATGACGGGCAGGCTCCGATGACAGGGGCGTTCTCGACCAGCAGGGCCGCGAACAGCGCCAGCAGATACAGGATCGAATAGGCGAACAGGTTGCGGGCCGGGCGGGCCTCGACGCGCACGTCATACAGGGCCGCCTCGCGGCCTTCGGCCTCGGCCTTGTCCGGCGTGTCGCCGGCCCGCGAGCGCCACACCCGCAGCGCCAGGGCGAGGAAGCCGAGCCCGCCGGCGATCGATACGGCCAGGTACAGCCGGCCGCCCATCTCGGTCAGGCCGGGGATCACCGCCACCGGAACCAGCACCAGCGAATAGAGCAGGATCTGCAGCCGGGTGGATTTCGCGCCGCGGGCCACCGGCATCATCGGAATGCCGGCCCGGGCGTAGTCGCCGGCCGAATACAGCGCCAGGGCCCACGAATGGGGCGGGGTCCACAGGAAGACGATCAGGAACAGCAGCCACGCTTGCCACGGGGCCGTGCCGGTGACCGCGGCCCAGCCGATCACCGGCGGGAAGGCCCCGGCGGCGCCGCCGATGACGATGTTCTGCGGCGTCCGCCGCTTGAGCAGCAGGGTGTAGAACCCGGCGTAGTAGACGATGGTCAGCGCCAGCAGGCCCGCCGCCAGCCAGTTGGCCGACAGGCCCAGCAGGGCGACCGAGAAGATCGACAGGATGACGCCATAGGCCAGGGCGTCGTTCGAGGACACCCGGCCGGCGGCGACCGGGCGGCCGCGGGTGCGGCGCATCAGGGCGTCGGTCTCGCCCTCCAGCGCCATGTTCAGCGCCCCGGCGGCCCCGGCCCCGACCGCGATGCACAGGACCGAAATGGCCGCCAGCCCCAGGTTCATCGCGCCCGGCGCCGCCACCAGCCCGGTCACGGCGGTGAACACCACCAGCGACATGACGCGCGGCTTCAGCAGCTGGAAGAAGTCTTCCGGCCGGGCGGTCGAGACGGCGGGTGTGGGCGTGTCGGTCATGATGGAAAAAGGGCCGCTCCTCCGGTTCGGAAAGAGCGGCCCCCCGGTCCTGTTGGTTCCCCGATCAGTGATGATCGTCCTTGACCACCGGCAGTTCGTTGAACTGGTGGTGCGGCGGCGGAGAGGACAGGGTCCACTCCAGGGTCGTGGCCCCTTCGCCCCACGGATTGGCCTCGGCCTTGCGGCGGCGGATGGCGGCCTCGAGCAGCACGACCAGGAAGACGACCACGCCGACGGCGGTGATCACGTAGCCCCAGGACGAGACCTGGTTCCACAGGGTGTAGGCTTCCGGATAGTCGATGTAGCGGCGCGGCATGCTCTGCAGCCCCAGGAAGTGCTGCGGGAAGAACACGATGTTCACGCCCACGAACATGATCCAGAAGTGCGCGGCGCCGAGGAACTCGTTGTACTTCACGCCCCACATTTTTTCGAACCAGTAGTAGAAGCCGGCGAAGATCGCGAAGATCGCGCCCAGCGACAGCACGTAGTGGAAGTGAGCCACCACGTAGTAGGTGTCGTGCAGGGTGTAGTCGATGCCGGCGTTGGCCAGCACCACGCCGGTGACGCCGCCGACCGTGAACAGGAAGATGAAGCCCATCGCCCACAGCATCGGCGTCTTGAAGTCGATCGAGCCGCCCCACATCGTGGCGATCCAGCTGAAGATCTTAACCCCGGTGGGCACCGCGATGATCATCGTCGCGGCCACGAAGTAGGCCCGCAGGTTCACGCTCATGCCGGCGGTGAACATGTGGTGGGCCCACACGATGAAGCCGATGAAGCCGATCGCCACCATGGCGTAGGCCATGGCCAGGTAGCCGAACACCGGCTTCTTCGAGAAGGTCGAGACGATGTGCGAGATCATGCCGAAGCCCGGCAGGATCAGGATGTACACCTCGGGGTGGCCGAAGAACCAGAACAGGTGCTGGTACATCACCGGGTCGCCGCCGCCGGCTGGGTCGAAGAACGAGGTGCCGAAGTTGCGGTCGGCCAGCAGCATGGTGATGGCGCCGGCCAGCACCGGCAGGGCCAGCAGCAGCATGAAGGTGGTGACCAGGATCGACCAGGCGAACAGCGGCATGCGGTGCAGGGTCATGCCCGGCGCGCGCATGTTGAAGATCGTGGTGATGAAGTTGATCGCGCCCATGATCGACGCGGCACCGGCAAGGTGCAGCGAGAAGATCGCGAAGTCGACAGCCGGCCCGGCGGACCCGCTGGTCGAGAGCGGAGCGTAGACGGTCCAGCCGGTGCCCGCGCCGTTACCCGTGCCACCAGGCACGAACAGCGAGAACATCAGGCTGCAGAAGCCAGCCGTGGTGAGCCAGAGCGAGATGTTGTTCATGCGCGGGAACGCCATGTCCGGCGCACCGATCATGATCGGGACGAACCAGTTGCCGAAACCGCCGATCATCGCCGGCATGACCATGAAGAACACCATGATCAGGCCGTGCGCGGTGATGAGCACGTTCCACATGTGCAGCGTCTGGTCGAAGCTGGCCTCGCCGCCCATGAGCTGGACCCACCAGCCAAGGTACTGAATGCCCGGCTCGGCCAGCTCGTAGCGCATGATGCCCGAGATGCCGCCGCCGATGATCCCCGCGAAGATCGCAAAGATCAGGTACATCGTGCCGATGTCCTTGTGATTGGTGGACATGAACCAGCGGGCGAAGAACCCCGGCTTGTGGTCCGCATCGTGATGATGCTCGTCAGCGTGGGCCTGGAAGGTGTCGGCGGTGGTAGCCATGGCTCAGTCGTACCTATCTTTCGGAAATCTATTCAGTTCGCTCAGGCTTCGGTCGCGGGCGCGCCAGCACCCGGCGCGTCGGGCTCAGCCGATTCGGGTTCCTGTGCAGGCGCGGCAGCCGGTGCTGCAGCCCCCCCTTCGCCTTGCAGCGTTCCGCCCTGCGAGCGGATCCACTGCTCGAACTGCGCCCGCGGCACCGCTTCGATTGCGATCGGCATGTACGCGTGACGCGCACCGCAGAGCTCGGAGCACTGGCCGTAGTAGATGCCCGGCTCCTTGATGAAGATCTTGCCCTCGTTGAGGCGACCCGGAACGGCGTCCAGCTTGAACCACAGCGACGGGATCGCGAACGAGTGGATCACGTCGGCGCCGGTGGTCTGGATGCGAATCCACTCGCCAGCCGGCACGACCATGCGGTTGTCGACCGCGAGCAGGCCGGGCTCGCCACGCTTGGCGGCCTCGTCCTCGGGAAGCATATTGGAGATGACTTCGAACCCGCCGTTATCCGGATAGGTATAGCCCCAATACCACTGATAACCGGTCACCTTCACCGTCAGCGCGTTCTCCGGCGGGCTCTCATACTGGCGTGCAAGAAGGCGAATCGACGGGACCGCGATCGCAAGCAGGATCAGCGCCGGGATGACCGTCCAGATCACCTCGATCAGGGTGTTGTGGCTGGTCTTGGCCGGCTGCGGATTCGCGCGGCGGTTGTAGCGCACTATGACCCACAGCAGCAGGACCAAGACCAGGACGCTGATGCCGACCATCACCGGGGTCAGCACCCAGTCGTTCATCCAGGCACCTTCCTCACCAATCGGCGAATACTGCTCCTGGAGCCAGGTGCCCGCTTCCTTCGGCTGGCCCTTGATCCACTCGGGACCGAGCGGAGTATAAGAAGCCGCATCCGCGCCCGGCGCAGCCTCGGCAACCGAAGCATCGGCAGCCTGGGCGGGCGGGGTCGACTCGCTGACCGTGTTGACCGGCGCATCCTGCACCGCCTCCTGCGCCATCGCCACTTGGGGCGCGGCGAAGAGGAACATCATGGTGGCGAGCATTTTCGTCAGCATGCGACCAGTATTGCCGAGAGTCATCAGTCAGGCGCTTTCCGCTACTTATCGTGTCCGTTCGCTCGCCCCTGAGATTGCGCGAACGCGCCAGAGCAAGCCCCCGCGCGCCCGGTCGGGCACGCCATTCTGGGCGCCTATACGCGCGCTTGCCCCCTGCCTCAAGCGCTTCTAGGGAGATTTTTAGAAGCGCCCCGTGCGCAGCTTTAC
>CAZQBJ010000148.1:0-5667 GCA_964591465.1 uncultured Brevundimonas sp. | reverse complement strand
GCCGGGCGTGATCCTGTCGCCGCGCACCATCTCCGGCCGCCCGACCGCTGCCACCAGGATGTCGGCCCGGCGGCACAGGGCGGGCAGGTCGCGCGTGCGCGAATGGGCGATGGTGACGGTGCAGTTCTCCGCCAGCAGAAGCTGGGCCATCGGCTTGCCGACGATGTTCGAGCGCCCGACGACCACCGCCTCCAGCCCGGACAGGTCGCCCAGGGCGTCCTTCAGCATCATCAGGCAGCCCAGCGGCGTGCACGGAACCAGCCCCGGCTGGCCGGTGGCCAGACGGCCGGCGTTGATCACGTGGAAGCCGTCGACGTCCTTGTCCGGATCGATCGCCGCCAGCACCGCGGCGCTGTCGATGTGCCGGGGCAGGGGCAGCTGGACCAGAATGCCGTGGATGCCCGGATCGGCGTTCAGGCTGGCGATCAGGGCCAGCAGTTCGTCCTGGGTGGTCGTCTCGGCCAGCCGGTGAGTGTCCGAGCGCATGCCGGCGGCGGCGGTCTGTTCGCCCTTGTTGCGCACATAGATCTGGCTGGCCGGGTCCTCCCCGACGATCACCACCGCCAGTCCCGGTCGCACCCCGTGGTCGGCCTCCAGCCGCGCGGCCGCCGCCGCCACCCGGCCCCGCAGGGTCGCCGCGAAAGCCTTGCCGTCGATCAGTGCCGCCTGGGTCATGGGAATCCGTGCAACGTCAGAGTTCGGAGGGATGCGGCGATTTACAGACGACGCGGTTCGTCGTCTATGATCGCGCCCAGATTCCCGGGGGACCACATGCGCCATCGCCACCTGCTCGCCGCCGTCAGCCTGCTCGCCCTGGCCGGCGCATCCGCCGCCGCCGCCTTCAGCGCCCATCCGCCGCAGGAAATCCGCATCGGCGACGTCATCCAGGGCCAGATCACCCCCGACGACCAGTTCATCGGCGGCGAGGACATGCGCGACGACGCCCCGGAGGTGTACGGGCCGCTGCACCACTACGACCGGTTCGTGTTCGACGCCCGCGCCGGCCAGCGGCTCGAGGTCATCCTGCGGTCCGACGACTTCGACAGCTACCTCGAGCTGGGCATGGGGGAAGATTTCCTCCAGGCCGATGACGACGGCCTGGGCGAGGGGCTGCATTCGCGGCTGCGCTTCACCGCCCCCGAAGACGGCCGCTATCACATCACCGCCCGCAGCCTGTTCCCGGAGGAGGGGCTCGGAAACTACACCCTGTCGCTGCAGGAGCGCCCGCCGGCGCCGCCCGAGCCGCGGCCGACGCCGGTGCGCATCGGCGCCTCGATCGACGGCGAGCTGGGCGACAACGATCCGGAATCCGAACGCGGCGAACCCTACGACGTCTATTCGCTGCGCCTGCGCGCCGGGGAACAGGTGCTGGTGCAGCTGAGCTCCCTGGCCTTCGACGCCTGGCTCGAGGTCGGCCGCGGCGCCGGGCCGGCCTTCGAACAGCTGGCCATGAACGACGACTTCGGCGGCTCGCTGGACTCGGGCGTGCTGTTCACCGCGCCGTCCAGCGGCGAGTACCTCATCCGGGCCAGCAGCTTCTGGGACGGGCAGGGGGCCTACACCCTGTCGGTCCAGACCCCGCCGCCGCCGGCCCCGGTGGCCGCCTTGGCGCTGGGCCAGAGCGTCAACGGCGAGCTGACCGAGGATGATCCGCTGAACCTCGCCGGCCGCCGTCACGACGCCTGGGGCTTCCACGCCCAGGCCGGCCAGCGGATCGCCGTGGAGATGCGCTCGACCAGCTTCGACACCTATCTGGTGCTGGGCCGCGAGGGCCCCGGCGGCTTCGAGACCCTGACCGAGGACGACGACGGCCTGGGCGAAGGCCTGAACTCGCGGATCGTGTGGACGATCGAGGAGACCGGCGACTACGTGATCCAGGCGCGCGCCTTCAGCGAAAGCTCGGTCGGCGCCTACAGCCTGAGCCTCAACGAGATCGCCCCGCCGCCGCCGCCCAGCCCGATCGCCTTCGGCCAGACCATCCAGGGCGAGATCGACGACAACGACGGCATGGCCGCCGACGGCCGCCGGGCGGACGAGTATCTGTTCAGCGGCGTCGCCGGCCAGCGCATCCAGGCCATCATGCGCTCGGGCGATTTCGACAGCTATCTGGAGATCAGCCACGCCGGCGGCGAGTTCGTCACCCTCCAGGCCGACGACGACGGTTTGGGCGAAGGACTCGATTCCCGGCTGAATTACACCCTGCCGTCCAGCGGCGACTACGTCCTGCGGGCCGCCCCGCTGGGCGTCTCGGGCCGGGGCCTTTACGCCCTGCAGCTGGTCGACCGGGGTCCCGAGCCGGCCCCCGGCAGCCTGATCATCGGCGCCACCGCCCGCGGCATGCTGGAGGAGACCGACTCGATCGCCGACGACGGCAGCTTCTATGACGCGTACCGGTTCCGGGCCCGGGCCGGCGACAAGCTGCGCATGACCATGGTCTCGAACGAGTTCGACGCCATGCTGTTTCTCGGCCGTCAGGACGGCGACGGGCCGTTCCAGCTGATCGCCAGCGACGACGACAGCCTGTCGGACACCCATTCGCTGATCGAGCACACGATCGAGGCCGACGGCTGGTATGTGCTGCGGGCCAACAGCTACGCGCCGAACCGGACCGGCTATTACACCGTCACCGTGGAGCGCCAGCCCTAGGGCGCCGCCACGGGCCCGGTCGCGGCGACCGGGTCAACGCTGGAGACCGTGTGACCGACGACCCCATCCTCCGCCGCAAGGATCAGCACCTGGACGTGGTCCTGTCCGGCGCGGGCCGGCACGCGCGCGACGCCGGCTTCGACGCCGTGCGCTTCGTGCACGAGGCGCTGCCGGATCTGGACGCCGACGCCATCGACCTCAGCACGCGTTTCCTTGGCCGGCCGCTGCGCGCGCCGCTGCTGATCAGCGCCATGACCGGCGGTCCCAGCCGGGCCGAGGCGATCAACGCCCGCCTGGCCGAGGCGGCCCAGCAGCTGGGCATCGCCCTGGCCGTGGGGTCCCAGCGCGGCGCGCTGAAGACCGGCCGGACCGGCGGCCTGGATCGGGGCCTGCGCGCCCGGGCGCCGGACGTGCCCCTGCTGGCCAACATCGGCGCGGCCCAGCTGACCCGCGGCTTCGGCGTGGACCAGGCCCGGGCGGCCATCGAGATGATCGGCGCCGACGCCCTGGTGGTGCACCTGAACCCGCTGCAGGAGGCCTGTCAGCCCGAGGGCGACCGGGACTGGCGCGGGGTCGGCGCGGCCCTGGAGGCGCTGATCGGGGCCCTCCACGCGCCGGTGGTGGTCAAGGAGACCGGCTGCGGCCTGTCCGCGGCCCTGGCCCGGCGCCTGGTCGACATGGGCGCGGCGGCCATCGACATCGCCGGGGCCGGCGGCGCCAACTGGGGCCTGATCGAGGGCGCGCGGGCGAGCGCGGCGGCCGACAAGGCCCACGCCGCCGCCTTCGCCGACTGGGGCGTTCCCACCGCCGCCGCCATCGCCGCCGCCCGCGCGGCCTGTCCGGAGGCGGTGATTATCGGCTCGGGCGGGGTGCGCGACGGGGTCGACGCGGCCAGGGCCCTGCGTCTGGGCGCGGACCTGGCCGGTCAGGCCGCCGGGGTGCTTGAGGCGGCGACTGTCTCGACCGAGGCGGTGGTCGCCCATTTCGAGGTGATGATCCGCCAGCTGCGCACGGTGTGCTTCTGCACCGGCTCGCCCGACCTGACGGCCCTGCGGGCCGCGCCGCTGCAGCCCTAGGCCCCCGACGGCAGCAGGTCGCCGACGAACCGGCGGTAGCGGCCGGCCCGCACGCCGTCGGTGGCCCGCTGGATGTCCGGGGCGAAATAGTGGTCCGACGCGTAGGGGGCCGCCGCCTCGCGCACGATGCCGAAGGCTTCCTCCAGCGCCGGCGAGCTGGTCAGGGGGCGGTGGAACTCGATCCCCTGGGCGGCGGCCAGCAGCTCGATGCCGACCACCGCGGCGGTGTTCTGCGCCATGTCCAGCAGCCTTCGGGCGGCGTGGGTGGCCATCGACACGTGGTCTTCCTGGTTGGCGCTGGTCGGCACGGTGTCGACCACGCCCGGATGAGCCACCATGCGGTTCTCCGCCACCAGGGCCGCTGCGGTGACCTGGGCGATCATGAAGCCGGAGTTCAGGCCGCTTTCCCTGACCAGGAAGGCCGGCAGCTCGCTCATCTTCGGGTCGACCAGGATCGAGGTGCGACGCTCGGAGATATTGCCGATCTCGCACAGGGCCATGGCGATCATGTCGGCGGCGTAGGCCACGGGCTCGGCGTGGAAATTGCCGCCCGAGACCACGTCGCCCTCGTCGATGAACACCAGCGGGTTGTCGGTCACCGCATTGGCCTCGCGCTGCAGAATCGCGGCGGCGGTGCGCAGCACGTCCAGGGTCGCGCCCATGACCTGGGGCTGGCAGCGCAGCGAGTAGGGGTCCTGCACCTTGTGGCAGTCCTCGCGGTGGCTCTCGCGGATGGCCGAGCCGGCGATCAGGCCGCGCAGGGCGCCGGCCACGGCGATCTGGCCCGGCTGGCCGCGCAGGTCGTGGATCCGGGGGTCGAACGGCGCGTCCGAACCCTTCAGGGCGTCGACCGACAGGGCCCCGGCGACCAGGCCGGCGGCGAAGGCGTCCTCGGCCGCGAACAGCCCGGCCAGGGCCAGGGCGGTCGAGCACTGGGTGCCGTTCAACAGCGCCAGACCCTCCTTGGGGCCCAGCGTCAGGGGGCTGCGGCCGATGCGCGCCAGCGCCGCCTCGGCGGACAGGGTCTCGCCGCCCGCCCGCGCCTCGCCGACGCCGATCAGCACGCAGCTCATGTGGGCCAGCGGCGCCAGGTCGCCCGAAGCGCCCACCGAGCCCTTGGACGGGATGCACGGCAGGATGTCGGCATTGACCAGCTCGACCAGGGTCTGCAGCGTCTCGCGCCGAATGCCCGAAGCCCCCTTCGACAGGCTGGCGATCTTCAGCACCATCAGCAGGCGCACCACCGCGTCATCCAGCAGCGCCCCGACCCCGCAGGCGTGGCTCAGAACAAGGTTCTTCTGAAGAGTTTCAAGGTCTTCCGGCGCGATGCTGGTGTTGGCCAGCAGGCCAAAGCCGGTGTTGATCCCATAGACCGTCCGGCCTTCCGCGAGGATGGCGGCGACGGTGGCGGCGCCCTTGTCGACATCCGCCCAGGCGGCGTCGGTCAGGCTGATGGTGACGGGGCCGGCGAGCGCGGCGCGCAGCTGGGCGAGGGCGAGGGGGGACTGGCCGATCTGGATGTGGGTCATGCTGGCTTACTTCAGGCTCGGCAGGTTCAGCGCGTGCTCGCGGGCGGCATCCTTGGCGATGTCATAGCCGGCGTCGGCGTGGCGCATGACGCCGGTGGCCGGGTCGTTCCACAGCACGCGCTCCAGCCGCTTCGCCGCCTCCGGCGTGCCGTCGGCGACGATGACCACGCCGGAGTGCTGGGAATAGCCCATGCCGACCCCGCCGCCGTGATGCAGCGACACCCAGCTGGCCCCCGACGCCGTGTTCAGCAAGGCGTTCAGCAGCGGCCAGTCGGAGACGGCGTCCGAGCCGTCCATCATTGATTCGGTCTCGCGGTTGGGGCTGGCCACCGAGCCGGAGTCCAGATGGTCCCGCCCGATGACGATCGGTCCGGACAGCTCGCCCGAGGCCACCATCTCGTTGAACATCAGCCCCG
>CAZQBJ010000147.1:2778-5695 GCA_964591465.1 uncultured Brevundimonas sp. | reverse complement strand
GTCTACACGGATCTCCGAAAATTCTTTCTGAAAGTCGAAAAACCCCTTGCTTTTTTGAGCTATGCACTTCTATTGAATTGAGTGAGCGGAACGTGTAGTATGACAAGGGTGACTTTTTGAGTGTATGCTTCACGAGCTTGTGCTTATACCTGTCGGTTGCAGTAAGCGCTTGCTACCAATAATCGCTGTGAGCGACCCTTGTGAGGAGTAAAGACGTCTACTAAAGCTTTGCCCACCTTCTCCAACAGTAATAACGTGGAGATTGAGTAATGTTGTGGGTAGCTGCAGTCGTTACGACTAAAATATGATAAGATACTGTTATGAACAGAGAGTATTCTTCGACGATGGGCGGTTTTTTTGTGAGATGGTCTAAAGTCTGGAACAGACGTCTACAATCCATTCTTGCTATTTCCTTGTTATCAACATATGTTCTTTCGTTCCTCTTTGAGGGGCAGATTCTCTACGGTCTGTTGGATATGAACGGTATCCCAGCCTCTGGTTATAGCAGACTGGCAATGGTAGCTCACTTACTCGGCTTGTTTACGAGTGGATTTTTTATCCATTCTACACTACAGGCTAGATTCGTCATGGTCTTTGGGCTCAGTGTCGCGCTACTTTCCCTGGTCCCTTTTCTATTTTCGCCCTCCCTCCTTTGGCAGACTGGATTGTTTGTTGGAGGTTATACTAGTGGAGCTGCCATTACAGCCTGGGGTTACTTCCTTCGATCCTTTTCAGAAAAAAGAGAACGTTTCAAAACCTGCGCCGATGTATTGATCGTCTCGAACATATTGATGATCCTAATTAACGTCATTTCTACTCAATTGACACCAATCGCTGGAATAATCCTGGTGATGTTGGCTTTGATGATTGGAATGGTCTTGACAATGCGATTCAAGGAGAGTCCTGGGAGCCAGGAATATGAGCTGTATCAGTCCAAGGTTACCAGCGACCTATTCAAGGCGGTTCTTCTGCTTTCCTTATTCATTGCGGTCTTCACCATTAATTCTGGATTGATGTATGTGGTAATCAACCCGGCGTTTCAACACTCAACGGCCCTTGTCGGTTGGTATTGGGCAGTTCCGTACTTGATTGCCCTAGTTGTGATGCGGAATCAAAACGTGACGTTCAAGTATTCGAGGATGCTCTATCTTGGCATGGCCATGATGATAGGTGCTTTCATCGCCTTTATGCTCTTAGGGAGAAGTTCATTGGACTATCTAGTGGTAGATACACTGCTCTTAGGCGCTTGTGGCATCTTTGACCTATTTTGGTGGAGCATTTTAGGAGATATGTTGGATTACGCAGAAAATCCCAGCCTGGTCTTTGGAGTTGGATTGTCAGCCAATGTCCTCGGGGTGCTAAGTGGTGGTCTGATCGGTACGGTAGCTCAGTCGACTCAGATCCTTACCGCCGAGATTACGGTGATGGGGCTAACAATCGTATGTATAACTCTGGGGATGTTGCCTGTGCTTAACCGGCACCTTGTGGTGTTGCTCAAGAGCCATCAATACCTCATGGCTTATGACGCTATGGACCAAAACCAGCAATCCGCTGTTTTGTATCAGGCTGCAGCTTTAGAACCATTGACAAGTAGGGAACAGGAAGTCCTGGAAGAGATTCTGTTAGGGAAGTCCAATCGGGAAATCGCTACTTCCTTGTACATCACAGAAAACACAGTGAAAAGCCACGCCAAAAAAATCTATTCCAAGTATGTTGTCCACAGTCGAGCGGAACTGATTAGTTTCCTCCTGAAGGAAAACGATCGTTAATTGGCCTTTTCGCTCCTCTCATGCGCATGCGTGGGAGTTTTTTTATTCCGCTTGTAACAGAAAAGATCTTAAATGACTGAAACACAAACAGTCCGATTATAACGGCATCTAAAGCCTCCTACCCACAATGGGTGAGAGGTTTATTTGTGTATTTCACCCATTGGGAGCAGGACAACAACGATGATTTTTTGTTACGATTATTGTGACAATATTGAAGTTCTTATCACGATGGGAGGCGAGAGAAAATTGATTAGGGTAGGAAGTAAGGCAAAGTTTTTCATTATCGTGCTTGTCGTCATTCTATGTAGTGGCTGTCTTGGTGGAGGCTCTAGAACGACGCCGACCTTCGGTTTGTTGGTGACCGTGCTTAATGATGCTACCGGCACACCCATTTTAGGTGCAATGGTCAAAGTCGTCGGAAAAGATGTTACTGAGAGGGAAACGAATGCCAGTGGTCAGGTTCGTTTCTCGAAACTATCAGGATCTGTGGAACTACTCGTTGAAGCCCCTGGTTTTCTTTCCAAGACGGAGAGAGTGGAGATGACGAAGGAACAGAGTATCACTCTGCGCCTTGCCATGGACGCCACAGGCACAGTCGTCAGAAGTGCGCAAGAACTAGCAGAGGCCATCGCCGACGAAGGGCTAACAAGAATCGTTTTGGCTGAGGACGTAGTGCTCGAGAAGAAGCTTGTGATCGACCGTCCAGTTCAGTTAGACCTACAGGGTAAGACACTCACTGGTGATGTGGACTATGTCTTTACGGATCCCGAGTCAGTACAGCTAACAGGAGCAGGACAAATCAACGGTAACCTGACTGTAGATGCTCCCCAGGCCACAATTTCTAGCGATCTTCATGTGACTGGGATTATCTCCATTTTGGCAGTGGCTGGTCAAACATGGAATGACTACCAGTCTGGAAACGAGTATGCGGTGTCTGCAAATAATGTGAGAATTAACCTTCACAACGGAGCTACTGCTATTCATTTCACGGAATCCGCCGGTGATAATCTTCTATTTGTTGGAGGAACTGTAGAGCGCTTCGTCGCTGATTCCAGCGTAGAAGTGGTAGGCGCCAACCAGATTGTCCACGCAACAGTCCATGCCCAGGGTGTGGTTTTCGATTACTCACCTGGCACGGTTGTTGGCTC
>CAZQBJ010000147.1:0-2678 GCA_964591465.1 uncultured Brevundimonas sp. | reverse complement strand
TGATAATGTAGGCTCAGGTTTCAGCCCGAGTAAGCTGTGGTTTAGTGCCCGTACTGGTCATTTGGGATCATCCTACTTTGCCCGGGAATTTGATGCCGGGATCAGTGTTTATGGTATGAGTCCGCCATGGAGTGTGATTGAGTTATCCGGTGGTGAGGAGGATTTTTATGAAGACTTAACGGATGACAAAGGCCATTTCTTTGCAGATTTACTTGGTAACCCAATGGTAGAATTGCCCTTTGAAACGATTGTAATTAAGCGAGTTGACATGTAGCCTGGCGAATTGCAAATTACCCTAAAAGGAGACTCACAACGAATGACAACAATCGGGAAATATGCACGGTTAACTGTGATAGTGTTAGTTGTTGGTTTGTTTACAGGCTGTTTTGGTGGAGGATCTAGTACGACACCCACGTATAGTCTAATGGTGAAAGTCCTTGATGATGCTACAGGCACACCGATTGCAGGTGCAGTGGTGAAAATAGTCGGAAAAGATATATCTGAGAAGGAGACGAATGCCAGCGGCCAGGTTAGTTTCCCGAAACTATCCGGGTCTGTGGAGGTCCTTGTTGAAGCTCTGGGTTATGTCTCCGAGACGAAAACAGTGGCGATGACGAAAGAACAGAGTGTCACTGTCCGCCTTGCCATTGATGCTACAGGCTCCGTTGTCAGAAGTCAGGAAGAACTCGTAGAAGCCATCGCCAAGGAAGACGTGACGAGCATTATTTTGGCTGAGAGCGTAGTGCTCGAGGAAAAACTCGTGATCGAACGCCCCGTTCAGCTCAACTTACTGGGTCAGACGATCACCGGGGATGTGGAATACGCTTTTGATGATACGGATGAACTGGAGTTAGCCGGCTCAGGACAGATCGATGGAAACCTAGTTATTAACGCTCCCAATGCTACGGTCACCAATCGTCTTCGGGTTACTGGTACCGTCTCAATTGTCGATGTTGCTAGTTCGACTTGGCATGAGCATGCTACAGGAAATCGATTCGTCATTTCCGGTTCGGATCTGGAGGTTCATCTCTATAACGGTGCTACATCTGTCGAGATTTCGTCTGCCACATCTGGTGTCCGTTTGACGATCCATGGTGGCACCGTAGCTACTTTGCTTGCCAACTCGAGCGTGAGAGTCTCGGGTGCCGATCGAATTGAGCTGGCCACTGTAAATGCACCTGGGGTGGTCTTCGATCTTAGCCCACAGGAGGTTGAGGGTGATTACAATCCCACCATTATGCAACCCTTCGTTCCAGGCACCGGTGGTACGATTCCAGCCTTCACCCCAAGCATGTTGGAACCAGAAACCTTTGGGGGACTGTATCTGCAGCGTAATCATCGGTGGCCAAGTTTCAACGCATCAACAAGTCATCCAGAGGTGGACATGTACTTTCCAACTCCCGAAAGCCTTGGAGGCGATGGTTATGTGTTACAAACCTATGATTCATCTGACTTGACGTGGAAGCAATATGAGGACGTAGAGACGAGTTCAGCTAGCAGTAATAACTTCTCGATTACCTATTGGAATGACAGCAAGTTCCGCTTAATGATGGTAGGCGGTCCCTTTGATGGTTACACCTCCAATGAGATCGAAGTTCCTGTCTCTTCCGTTCAAACCTATTTCTCCAATTGGGGCATGACTGTGACCGAACCGTATGTAGGACAAACGTACACTGGATATGCGATTGCAAAACGGATTTCTGATGGTAGTACTATAGATGCGAGTTACCTCACGTACCAATGGTATAGAGTCGATCCGGTTACTATGGAGATGAAGGAGATTCCTGGAGCAACAAACACTCAATATACAATCCAAGATGACGATGCTGGTTATGCAATCCTCTTCAGGGCAAGTGGTGATGGTACAAAGATCGGAGGCGCATTGCAAATCTGGGCTTCAAGTTTGTATGATCAGACCCCAAAACCTACTCTCATTCCGAACAAGGCCTATATCTCCGATGTGGGAGCAAATAGCTTAACATTAAACCTGCATAAGAATGTGGCAAGCTTAGCAAAGGAAGACATCGAAATCTGGGCATATGGTCCCAATACTAATGAGCGCCTAGCGATTCGGTCTGTTGAGTTTGTCCCTGGGTCGGATTCGAGAGTAGTGATTGAAGTGGAGATCCCTTCTGGACTTGAATCTCTATGGTTAACAGCAAAGACTGGGAACTGGGGAACTGTATCAAACTATATTGGCGAAGCCCCTTACATCAGGAGTGATGTGATTTACTACTTCTAGACCCGAGGAGGCGCTTTTAGTCCCACGATTTAAAAATTGTCCGGACAAAGTAAACAAGACTCCCTGGTCTGGACTGATATGACATGCTATTAGTAGGCAGGATGAGTGGTTACAAGCGTGGGATTGTCATACTAAAACGTGGAGTCGCTATGGGGGAAATGGTTCGTGTTCAAATGATGAGTAGTTTTCTCCAAGAATAAACAAAACCCCAGCTGTGCTGGGGTTAATTTTCTTATGGTGCCGAAGGTGGGAATCGATAGAACGAATGTTCTCTAGTGTTGTTTAGTGCTGATATGCCCGCTTAGCGGGCGTTTTTTCGTTTGTGGTTGTCTCTATGTCCGGCCAGTGTTGCCCTGTTATGGATATTGCATGGGCAACTGACTTGAATTGTACAGTAAACGCCCCGAATAGATACAACCCGAAAACCTAGATGCTT
>CAZQBJ010000146.1:0-5820 GCA_964591465.1 uncultured Brevundimonas sp. | reverse complement strand
ATTTGCGCACCAGCTCCGGGTGCTCGCGCACGGCTTCGGAGAACGAGCAGAAGATCACGCCCGCCTTCGCCAGCTCCTCGCGGAAGGTGGTGACCACCGAGACGCTGTCGAACACCGCGTCCACCGCATAGCGCGGCGCGCCCTCGACCCCGGCCAGCACCTCCTGCTCCTTCAGCGGGATGCCCAGCTTCTCGTAGGTCCGCAGCAGCTCCGGATCGACCTCGTCCAGGCTTTTGGGACCCGGCTTCTTCTTGGGCGCCGCATAGTAGTGCAGCGCCTGGTAGTCGACCGGCTCGTACTGGACCATGGCCCAGGTCGGCTCCTCCATGGCCCGCCAGCGCTCGAAGGCGGCCAGCCGCCATTGCAGCATCCACTCCGGCTCGCCCTTCTTGGCCGAGATGAAGCGGATGGTGCTCTCGTCCAGTCCCCTGGGCGCGAACTCCTGCTCGATGTCGGTGACGAAGCCGTGCTGGTAGGTCTCCAGCTCGGCGACTGTATCGATGGTTTCCTGAACAGCGGCCATGACTTACGCGTATTCCCTGGCCCGGTCGTTGCGACGGGCGCGATGCTTTTCGTAGGCCTCGGCCCACGCCTCGGCGAAGCGGACCCAGTCCGCCTCGGTGGTGCCCCAGCCGCCCGAGATCCTCAGGCCGCCGGTGGCCAGCGCCTCGTGGCCCATGGCCGTCATGGCCGTCGACGGCTTGGCCTTGCCCGACGAACAGGCCGAGCCGGCCGAGACCATCACCCACTGCAGGTCCAGCACGATCAGCTGCTGCGGGCTGGGCCAGTCGGCCACGGCGATGAACAGGGTGTTGGGCAGGCGCGGCGCGCCCTCCCCGGCGATGAAGGCGCCGGCCGCCCTGACCCGGGCCTCGGCCGCGTCGCGCCAGGCCGCGTGCCCGGCCATGGCCTCCAGCTCGCCGGCGGCGCAGGCGGCGGCGACGCCGAACCCGGCGATGCCGGCGACGTTCTCGGTGCCGGCGCGCAGCCCGCGCTCCTGGCCGGCCCCGTGCAGGGTGCGGATGATCGGGGCGCCCTCCTTCGAGACCAGCGCGCCCACGCCCTGCGGCCCGCCCAGCTTGTGGCCCGACAGGGTCAGGGTGTCGGCGTCCAGCGCCCGCATGTCGACCGGGATCTTGCCGGCCGTCTGGATGGCGTCGACGTGCAGCCAGCCGCCGGCCGCGCGCACCAGGGCGGCGGCCTGTTCGATCGGCTGGATGACGCCTGTCTCGTTGTTGGCGTGGTGGATGGCGACCGCCGCCCGGCCCGGCGCCTTGAGCAGGCTGTCCAGCCGATCCAGGTCGATCAGGCCGCGCGCATCGACCGGGATCACCTCGACCGGCCGACCGCTGGCCTTGGCCGCCTCGACCACGCAGGGGTGCTCGGTGGCCGAGACGATCAGCCGCTCGCAGCCGGCGGCCAGGGCGCTGGCCAGGCCCTGGGCGTTCGATTCGGTGCCGCCCGAGGAGAACACGATGGCCGTCGGATCGGCCCCGACCAGCTCGGCCACCTCGGCCCGCGCGGTCTCGACCCGGGCCCGCGCCCGTCGGCCGGCCGCGTGCACCGCATTGGGGTTGCCGCCGTCGGCCAGGGCCGCGGCCACCGCCGCCTGCACCTGCGGGCGGACCAGACCGGAGGCGTTGTAGTCCAGATAAACCGGGGTCATGCGGCCACCGCCTGATCGTCGCGGCGCGAGGTGCGGCGCTCCAGCACGTCCTCCAGCGAGACGCTGGCCAGGTACCGGTGAATCTCGCGGCCCAGGTCCTCCCACAGGTGGTGGGTGATGCAGCGCTCGCCGCCCATCATGCAGCCGCGCTCCGAAGCCTGGCCCGAGCAGCGGGTGGCCCGCAGCGGCTCGTCGACCGCCAGCACGATGTCGGCCACCGCCGTCTCGGACGCCGGCCGGGCCAGCCGATAGCCGCCGCCGGGGCCGCGCACGCTGGACACCAGCCCGCCGCGACGCAGGCGGGCGAACAGCTGTTCGAGGTAGGACAGGGAGATTTCCTGGCGGGCGGCGATCTCGGCCAGCGACACGGCCCGGTCGCGTCCGTTGTTGGCCAGATCGGCCATCGCCATCACCGCGTATCTTCCCTTGGTCGACAGACGCATCGCGCACCTTCAAGAAATCGCGCGCTTTTCGGGTCTGGTGTGTTAGAACCCGCGCCTTCGCGAGGCGGCGGCGCGCACGGGGGAGATATAAAGTCCTACCGTAGCGGTCAAGTATTCTGGCCCCGCGGATCGAGGAATTTCACGGGGTTTCGCTGATTCCATGCCTGAAGTGATCCTGGCCGGGGCGTCCGGCCGCATCGAAGCGCGTTATTCTCCGGGCAAGCGGGCCAATGCGCCGATCGCCCTCATCCTGCACCCGCACCCCAAGGCGGGCGGGCACATGAACAATCCGGTGGCGGTCACCCTCTACCAGCTGTTCGTCAAGCGCGGCTTCGCCACCCTCCGGTTCAACTTCCGCGGGGTCGGACGCTCGCAGGGGGAGTTCGACTCCGGCATCGGCGAACTGGCCGACGCGGCCACGGCGCTGGACTGGCTGCAGGCCAACAACCCGGCGGCCACCCAGACCTGGGTCGCCGGCTATCAGTTCGGCGCCTACATCGGCATGCAGCTGCTGATGCGCCGCCCCGAGACCGACGGCTTCATCTCGGTCTCGCCGCCGACCAACATGTACGACTTCAGCTTCCTGGCCCCCTGCCCGGCCTCGGGCCTGTTCCTGCACGGCGAACTCGACACCATCGTGCCGCCGGTCGAGGTCGAGCGCGTGGTCAACAAGCTGCGCACCCAGAAAGGCATCGTGATCGACTACGAGATCGAGCCGGGCGCCAGCCACTTCTGGGAAAACCACATGAGCGCCGTCGACACCCGCGTCGGCGCCTATCTGGACCGGCGGCTCGAGGCCGACCCGGCCTGATCAGTACCTGAGGAAGGGCGCCCGCGCCTCGGCCCACGCCGTCTCGTCGGCCCGGGCCAGGGCGTCCAGGTCCCGCGGCGTCGCGGCCGGATCGTCGACCCATTCGCGCAGGCCGGGCCCGCCGTTGATCACGTCGATGGCCAGCCGGTCGAACACGTACTCGTACGGGAAATCCCGCCACAGCTCGTAGTCCGGATACAGCCGCCGGATCGCCTTGAAGGCCACGGCCTGCAGCCGCCAGGGCCGGAAGGCGGCGTGGTCGTACGCCGGGTCGTCGACGTGGAACTGAACCCCGGCGCACAGTCGGCCGACATGCTTGTGGAAGGTCGGCTGGAACCAGATGTCGCGCAGCCGGCAGCCGGCCAGCCATTCGGGCGCCAGCGCTTGCATCTCCGCGATCACCGCCCGCGCGTCGATGTCGGGCGCGCCGAACAGCTCCAGCGGCCGGGTGGTGCCGCGGCCTTCGGACAGGGTGGTCCCCTCCAGCATCACCGTGCCGGCGTAGGCCCGCGCCATCGACAGGTTCGGCGCATTGGGGCTGGGGTTGATCCAGCTGCGCTCGCCCAGCGGCCAGCCGAAGCCCGGCCCTTCATCAGGCGCCCAACCCTGCATCTCGACGACGCGGTACTCCAGGTCGAGCCCGAACTGGTCGATGAACCACAGGCCCATTTCGCCCAGGGTCATGCCGTGCCGCATGGGCATCGGCCCCGCCCCCACGAAGCTCTCCCAGCCGGGCCGCAGGGTCAGCCCCTCGACCGGCCGCCCGGCCGGGTTGGGCCGGTCCAGCACCCACACCGCCTTGCCGTGCTTCGCCGCCGCCTCCAGCACGTACAGCAGGGTGGTCACGAAGGTGTAGATGCGGCAGCCCAGGTCCTGCAGGTCGACCAGCAGGACGTCGAAGGTCTGCATCGAGGCGTCGGTCGGGCGCCGCACCTCGCCGTACAGGCTGAACACCGGAATGCCGAGCCGGGCGTCGGTCTCGTCCGGGCTCTCCATCATGTTGTCCTGCAGGTCGCCGCGCATGCCGTGCTGCGGCCCGAAGGCGGCGGTCAACTGGATGTCCGGGTGCGCCGCCAGGGCGTCCAGCGAATGGGTCAGGTCCGCCGTCACCGAGGCCGGATGGCCCAGCAGCGCCACCCGGCGCCCGCGCAGCGCCCGCGACAGCTCGGGCTCGGTCAGCAGACGGTCGATGCCGAACTTCATGGCAGCTCCAGAACGAAGGAGTCGGGGTGATGGAAGTCGGGCTTAGCCGACGGATGGGCCAGCGCCCAGTAGGAGAAGCCGCCGTCGCGCTGTTCGATCACGCAGGACAGGCCCAGCCGGCGGGCCCCGTGCGGCAGCTCGATGCGCGCCTCCAGCGCCATCTGGTCGAAGGCGCCGTCCATGCCCAGCACCACGGCGGCCTCGTCGGCATGGCGCATCCCGGCCCGAGGGCCGTCGAAGCGGTAGGTGGCCCACCGCCCCGAGGGCGACAGGTTGTACTCCACATAGCCGTCATCCGCGGCCACGAAGACCTCGCAGCAGGTGTGCCGCCACAGGTCGTCGCCGCGGCCGGCCGTCGCCTCCTCCGGCCAGATGATCGCGCTGGGGTCTCCGACGATGGTGTAGCGGAGCCAGAGCACCAGCCCGTCCCGCTCGATCTGCACGTCGATCGCATCGACAAAGGCCGACGGCGTGGCGGGATGAGGAATCAGCTCGGCGTACATGGCCGGACTCTACCCGTCGCGGAGCCGCCTGCCACCGCGCCGTCAGCTAGGGCGAACCTTCGCCACCTGTCCGAACCGCAGGGCGATGACCAGGGCGAAGGGGATTTGGGACAGGATCAGCATGCGGGTCATCTCCGGCAGGTCCAGGGCGATCAGGTCCCAGCCGCCGCCGTAGCTTTGCTGCACGGTCATGAACGCCAGGTGGAAGCCGATCGGCGCCCACAGGCTGCCGGTGGCCGCCCTCAGCACGCCCAGGGCGACGCCGAAGGCGGCGATGAAGCTGGCCTGCATCGGATCGGGGGCGGCGCCGATGATCACGGCGAAGGCGGTGAACAGGGCCGCCTGCCCCAGCACTCCGCCCCACGGGCCCAGCAGCCGGGTGAGCCGGCTCTGCAGCCAGCCGCGGAAGATCAGCTCCTCGGGCAGCGCCTCGGACAGAAAGACCAGGCCAAGCAGGGCGACCGCCTTCGCCGCCGCCTCGGCCGGCGCGGCCAGCAGCTCGATCCGCCCCCAGCCGGCGACCAGGGCGATCGCCAGGCCGGCCCCGGCCGGGACCAGCCACCATCCGGCGCCCTCCAGCGCCGCGATCGGCCGGACCAGGCCGATCGAGCGGACCGGGGCCGCCTCCAGCCGCAGGGCCAGGCCGACCAGAAGAACCGCCCCCAGGCTAAGGACTGCGGCGAACGCCAGATGACCGGCGCGCGCGAACATCGGCGGCGTTTCGGCGTGAACCACCATGCCCAGCCGCCACAGGCCGACGGTCATGGCCGAAACGGCGGCGATCAGGATCCAGCTTTGCAGGCGGTTGAGCTTGCGGTCGGTCATGTCCGCCTTGGTACACAGCGGCCGGTCGCGAGGCCACCCAGCTTGACGGTGGCGGCGCCGCGCCCCTATCGCCCTGCTCGCCCCGCCCGTTTCAGAAAGGCGGGACCGCGACCGCCTTCCCTGCTATCGAAGCGCCCATGACCGACCCCGCCTTCAAGTCCGAGTTTCTGCGCACCCTGCAGGCGCGCGGCTACATCCATCAGATCACCCACCCGACGGAGCTGGACGAGGCGGCGGCCTCGGGCGTGCTGTCCGGCTACATCGGCTTCGACGCCACCGCCCCGTCGCTGCACGTCGGCAGCCTGATCCAGATCATGATGCTGCGCCGGCTGCAGCAGGCGGGTCACAAGCCCGTCGTCCTGATGGGCG
>CAZQBJ010000145.1:0-5866 GCA_964591465.1 uncultured Brevundimonas sp. | reverse complement strand
TATGAACGCTCTTTAGGCCCGCCGACGTCGGATGAGAAAACTCTTGCGTCCGGCATTTGGATGCCTCAAGTTGTATTGCGAGGTTGGTCGGCGATGCGGCCGGGCTCAACCAATGGCGGATAAACAGATCCGTCGATCCGCCCGCCGTGCTCCGCATTGGCATTTCCAGACTCTCCCTGAAAGCCATTCCGCACGGCATTCGCGCGGATAACCGTAGCCGAATTATCTGGCGGCCTTCGATGGAGTCACGGCCATCGATTGAGCAACCGGTGCCGTGAGAGGGCCGCCGCCCGCGAGGTTCGCCCGATCGTTTCTCGGGCGATTGGAGGATCGCGAATCCTCCCGCACCGATTCTCAACCAGGAGGCAGTGATGAAAACTCGCAGCCTGCTGTACACGGTGTTGGTGCTCACCGCCCTCGCGGTCGCCGGATGCGTCGATAACGAACTAATCCCCCCCCGGACAGATCCGAATCCTTAGTCCACGATGATGGCACGTCCGCGCTTGCTGTCGCGATGCGCGCACTGGGAATGGCCCTCTCGGATTCGGATATTCGCGCCGAACTCCGTGACGCCATGCGCGCGTCCTTGCTGACCGAGCACAAACTCATCTTTCAGGAATACCTCTCGACACCAGCGGGAATCCGCTGGGTGGCCAAAGCTGCAGATCTGGCGGCAACGACTCCCCGAGCCATCCGGAGTGCAATTGCGCGGCTCCCCGAAATGGACCTTTATCTCCCCTACCGCGAGCACCGGCTATCCTGGCGTGCGACCGCGGATGTTGTCTTTGCCATCATGATGGACGTTAATGCCAATGTATTCCATGCGTTCGAACCCGATGGGTCAACCAAACTAGTTGCCGTCCCCGATACCGTGCCCTCCGAAGCGATTCTTATGATCCACCCTGCGGAATCGAAGGGGAAACGGATTCGGCCACAAGCAATGGTCCCGGGAGATGTGGTTCAGGATCCCGACGATGGCGAGAGTTCAGGCCGATTGATCTGGACTGACTATCGCACGGGCGAGTCGGTCACGGTCGAAATGGCGGACCTTGTCGCCATGAACGCGGCCCAGACTCCACTTATGGCTCCATTGAGTGAAAACTGCGATCCCGATATAGCAATCATCGAATGCGATGACGACCCTGCGTCAGGACCACAGCCTGACACGACGTACCTCACCTACTTTATGATATACTTTTCAGACGGGGTGGGTAGTGCAGAAATAGAATATCGAGCACAGCATTACAACAGCTATGGTCAACTCACAAACTCGATGACTTTCCGGATGGAGAATGTCACCGCTAACGCGCAGAACGTTATATATTCGCGCCTGATTGCCAGTACCCCAGGGCAAGGCGAAAGAATCCTCGTCAAACTCTACGAAACAGACTTCGGACCAGACGAGTTCAAGGGGGAGGTCAATATTTATTCAGGCCACCGCGACGTATTGCTTAAGACGACGCGTGATGAGCATGAGCGTTGTGTCTGGATCGACTTAAATGGCAACGGGCTTTATGAACCTTGGCTGGGCGAGGATTTTTGCTACACCGTGCCTGCAGAGGAAACGTCGGAATTCAAAGTAACCTGGCCACTATAGCGGAAGAGGAGGAACGCCGATGGTGCTACAGGCGCACCATCGGCGTTCCTCAGCTGTTGCTATTATTGCTCGGAAGCAATGAAGCCCACGCGCCAGAACTGGGTTCGGCACCGGGACAGCATAGTCCGCACCCGAATATACGATCGCCTTGCCGCCAATGAGCCCGGTGGTATAGAAGCCCGGATACCAGTAGCTGCGGCCCACCCCGAGCATTATATTGGCCTCGTAGGTCAAAACGTCATAGCACGCGTGAGCGGCCATGTTGTCATCAGTGACCCACACGTAGACAGGCATGTGGGCGGGAAAATCCAACAGCGTGTGAAGTTTGATAGTTCTGCTTTCGTCCTGCAACGAGACAAAGGGTTAGAGTTCCACACAGAGCTCAATATCGCTGGAATCGTGGGCCAAGCCGGTATGATCGAGCTCCACGTACAGGCTACCGCGGACACACCCGGAGCCAGGCCTTTTCGATCCGCACCAACGTGGAAACGATACCTACGGGCCAGGCTCGCGTCTCGGTGGCATCGGCCAAGAAAGTTACGGTACACGAACGGCATCGGGGTGAGACTGGATGGCAACGGTCACAAGCAGAGAGCTGCCTGATCTTCCATTGCCCTCTCGCCGCCTTGCCCAACTCGATAGGTGCGCGGCTGGCCCCGTAGACCCATGTACCTCCCCCAGATACATTCGCTGCCCCAGACATAGGCATCGAAATCGTCGACACTTCCGTGCGGAATGGTATGTTGCCGTATTGGTTTGGGTCATTATGGCCGCAGTACCTGTTGAAGCGCAAGTTCCGCACTCTCCGTTGTATGGGCGAGTAACAGACCGCGATTCGGGCAAGGGCATAGATGGCGCCATAGTGGAAGCGGATGGAGCCGTCCCGAAGAGGGTTTTGACCGACTCGCTCGGTTATTTTCGGCTCGACTTCACGGCAGACACCGCCGTCCTGAGCGTTTGGCGGATGGATTACGCGCGTCTGGACACGGTCGTCGTCCGCGGGTCGGCGTATGTCATAGTATTGGCCCTGGAGCAGCGTCCCATCCCATTGCGCGCCCTCACCGTGGCCGCAGATCGAACGATTGGCGGCGGCGCAGAGCGAGTGCTTTTCGAGAAGGAGCCGTTACCGGGCGTCGTTGGCGTATCTCACCACGAGTTGCGCGAAATCCCGCAGTTGGCGGAGCCGGATGTGCTGCGATCCCTGCAAGCGCTCCCAGGCGTGGTGGCGTTGAACGACCTCTCGGCGCAGTTGCACGTGTGGGGTGGGGCATCCGATCAGAACCTATTCCTGCTGGATGGCGCGCGGATCTTCGCTCCGTACCACATGTTTGGCCTGTTCGGCGCTTTCAACGCAGATGCCGTTGAAAGAGTCGAGTTCTACCGGACGCTGCTACCGGCGCGGCGTGGAGGGGCCCTCAGCGCTTCGATCGAGGCACAGCAAAGACAAGGTGCACCAGATGGCATAGAGGTGGGTGCAGGTCTTGGGTTGCTCGGCACCCGTGCGACCGTGCGTGGCTCATTACCCTGGAAAGACGCGACCTGGATGTTCGCCGCGCGCAGGACGCACCTGGATGCTGTGCTCGAATTGCTTGGTCGTGATTTTCCATACGCGTTTCACGACTTGCACGGCCGCATCGATCTGCGAGTAAGCGAAGGCCACCACCTACGCCTGGCGGCATTCGGGTCGGCGGACCGGTTTCGCATGTTCCTGCACAACGCGGATGAGAATCTTCGCTCGAGATGGCGCAACGCCTCTTCATCGGTGCGTTGGGAGTGGCAGCCAAATCCAGATGGCACGCTAGCCGCGGAAGGATGGGGCACTCTGTACCACGGATCCCTTACGCTCGGTGACGGCCCGACGTCACCGACTACGGCGAACCGTGTGGAGGCGGGCGGCATGCGCTTCGAATGGCTGCGGCGCGGAAGCGGTTTCGGCTTCCGAATCGGGGCGGACATCGAAGGTGGCACGACCGAGATCCAGGGGAGCGGTACCAACGGAGGATTCATTTCGAACACCGCATTGCAGGAATACCTGCAAATGTCCAGCTACCTGGAGAGTGAGTTGCGTGCGGGCCCGGTGCGTTTGATTCCCGGTGCCCGCATCACGTACCTGGCAGGAGCTAAGGACCTGCGATTCGAACCCCGCGCGTCGGCACGACTCTACTTTGCCAGAGCATTCGCCGTCACGTTCGGCGCCGGCCGCTCGTACCAGGCGATTTCCACGGTCCGTGACGATCGTTACCCCGTTCCCGGAGCACCGTTCTGGATCGCCCATCTCCCGGAATGGCCGATTTCTCGTGCCGACGGGCTCGCAATCGAGCTGGAGGGGTGGGGTGGAGACGTGTGGCAAATGCGCATCTCGGGTTATGTCCGAGCCTTCGAGGGCGTGCCCCGTTGGAGACCCGTAGGCACGCGAAGTCTCGATCAGATGGCCTTTGACGACGGCCGTGCCGAGGGTGTGGAGGCGTCCATCCGCAAGCATGCCGGAAGCGTCACCGGTTGGCTCGGATATGGGCTCGGCCGGGTGCGAATCACTCAGGCTGAGACCCGGCAGGAATACTTTGCCGCGTGGGACCGCAGACACGCCGTCGACCTTGCCATCTTTCTCCGGGTGTGGCAGGAGCTCGTCCTATCAGGCCGGGCCGTCTACGGCAGCGGCTTGCCGTTCTGGCCTCCCGCCGGAGCCAACGAGCGTCAGCGTTTCGACCCGTTGCGAGGCGTCATCCACGAGGTCGCGGAATCATATCCGATCTGGTCGGATCGGCAGGAGAGATTTCCGGATTATTTTCGTCTCGACATCGGTGCCCGGTACCGATCCCGGTTGGGTGAATTCGACATCGAGCCGTACATGAGTCTGATAAATGTCACGGGACGCCAGAACGTGCTCTACTACTCGATCAATCATGGAATCGAACTGACCGAAGGAACCGACGTTTCACCCAAGCCTTGGCTGAAGCCTGAATTACAGTTGCCTCTCAATCGTTTTCCAAGCATAGGCGTGGAGGTGCGCTTCTAATGCGTCCCGCTCGCGGCACCCAGATGCGAGCAGTCGCCGCGGTATTGATACTCGCAGGCTGCGACGACCCGACCTCGCTGCGGTCGGTCCCGGAGAAAGTCAACGCGATGGTCATCACGACCGTGTTCGATCCGGATTCGGCCACACAGGCCCTGGTCGCCGAGCCGGTCGTGGGCACATTTGAAGGCTGGTTCCGCATCGAGGTCCGTGATGAGACCGGGGAACTCGTGGCCACCGAAACGCACGACAGCGTGACGATATCTCCCGATCCGGATAGTGAGGAGCACCATCAGGAATTGTTGCCGTGCCTGCGTCGTTTCGGCGGCATTCTGTCCGCGCGCCCTGCGTGCTATATCATCGACTTTCGTCCGGAACACGGCGCGCGATACCGGATCCGTGTCACCGCGGAGGGATTCCCAGCGGCAGAAGCGGAGACGCATGTGCCTGGCGAGTTCGATCTGTTGGAGGTCGAAACGTCGGGGAGTCCGCCGGGAACCAAAGGACTGTATGTACGCTGGAGCCGGAGCGAAGGAGCGTATCGCTACATCGTGGCAATGAGATCGCAACATGTGACATGCTACAGTACACGCGGCTGCCTGAAGGGTTGGTACCACGTAACGGACGCGACCGAGATGAGGGCTGAGGTTCCGGCGTCGGATCTCGAGCCCGGGAGCGGCCCATGGTACGTCGACGTGTACGCACTCGACCGCGCCCTTTACGAGTATTTGACGACCGGGAGCGGCGGGGATCTCTTCGCGGTTCCGCCATTGGAGAATGTCGATGGCGGCTATGGCGTAGTCGGTTCGTGGCTCCGCCGCTCGATGAAGGTCGGCTACTGAGTCCGGGAACCGGCAGACGCGGGATTGTAGCGACGTACTCTCCCCGAGGGCCTGAACGACGACCTCAACGAGGAGGCGGATCAATGAAAGGTCATGGTGCCAAGGGGCGAATCGCCGTGCTCCTGATGATCATGCTGATCGCCGGCGTCGGCGACGCCGCCGCGCAGCTCTGCGCCGACACTCCGGTCCGCGCTGGGCGTCCGGCGCTCTCGGCGAGCATTGGCTTCGGCGAATCGACCACATCGTACGGGCTCAGCTTCCAGGCGACGCCGGCCGATCACCTGCGGCTGAATGCAGGATACAGCGCGGCCGACATGGATGGCCTGGACGTCAAGCATTCGATCGGCGCGAGCGGCGGTTACGAGCGGCCGCTGGGCACGGGCCTGGTCTGTCCATGGGCGGAGGTCGGCCTCT
>CAZQBJ010000144.1:2502-5905 GCA_964591465.1 uncultured Brevundimonas sp. | reverse complement strand
AGGGCGAAGTCCAGATGGATGGTGGCGTCCGGCCCGATGCCGCGCTCGACCGACGAGTGGCTGATGTCCCGCTCGTGCCACAGGGCGACGTTCTCCATCGCCGGCGTCACCGCCGAGCGCACCAGCCGGGCCAGGCCGGTCAGGTTCTCGGTCAGGATCGGGTTGCGCTTGTGCGGCATGGCCGAGCTGCCCTTCTGACCCTTGTCGAAGAACTCCTCGGCCTCCAGCACCTCGGTGCGCTGCAGGTGGCGGATCTCCACCGCCAGCCGCTCGACCGACGAGGCGACCACGCCGAGGGCGGCGAAGAAGGCGGCATGCCGGTCGCGCGGGATCACCTGGGTCGAGACCGGCTCGACCTGCAGGCCCATCTTCTCGGCCACATAGGCCTCCACCGCCGGATCGACGTTGGCGAAGGTGCCGACCGCGCCCGAGATGGCGCAGGTGGCGATCTCCTCGCGGGCCGTCACCAGCCGCCGCCGGGCCCGCTGGAACTCGGCGTGATACCCGGCCAGCTTCAGGCCGAAGGTCACCGGCTCGGCGTGGATGCCGTGCGAACGGCCAACGCACGGGGTCAGCTTGTGCTCCTTCGCCCGCGTCTCCAGCGCCGCCAGCACCCGGTCGACCCCGGCGATCAGCAGGTCCGAGGCGCGGCAAAGCTGGACCGCGAAACAGGTGTCCAGCACGTCCGAGCTGGTCATCCCCTGGTGTAGGAAGCGCGCTTCCTCGCCCACCGTCTCGGACACGTGGGTCAGGAAGGCGATCACGTCGTGCTTGGTGACCCGCTCGATCTCGTCGATGCGGTCGGCGTCCCACACGGCGTCCTTGCCGCGCGCCCAGATGGCGTCGGCGGCGGCCTGCGGGATGGCGCCCAGCTCGGCCATCTTGGTGGCGGCGTGGGCCTCGATCTCGAACCAGATGCTGTACTTGGTCTCGGCGGACCAGATGGCGACGGCTTCGGGGCGGGCATAGCGGCTGATCATGGCGCTGCGTTTCCAGCCGCGCGCCGTCGAAGTCAAGGCGCGCGCTTGCGCCGGCGTCGAGACGGCGCCCACCATCGGCGCCCCGAGTCGGAGAAGACAGCCATGCAACTGGTCATCGGTCCCAAGAGCTATTCCACCTGGTCGCTGCGTCCGTGGCTGGTGCTGCGCCGGTGCGGCGCGGCCTTCACCGAGCGGGTGGTGGACCTGTACGGCCCGGCCAGCGACGCCGAACTGGCCGAGGTCTCGCCCAGCCGGAAGGTGCCGGTGCTGAACGTCGAGGGGCAGACCATCTGGGACTCCCTGGCCATCTGCGACTGGGCCGCCGAGCGCTATCCGCAGGCCCGGCTGTGGCCCGCCGATCCGCACGCCCGCTGGATGGCCCGCTCGGCGACCTGCGAGCTGCATTCGGGCTTCATGGCCCTGCGCAACGAGTGCGGCATGGGCCCGGACCATCCGATGGTCGGTCCGTTGGCCGAAACGCCGCCCGCGCCCTCGGCCGCCCTGGCCGCCGATCTGAAGCGGCTGGTCGGCCTGTGGCGCGAGGCCCGCGCCCGGTTCGGCGCCGGCGGGCCTTATCTGTTCGGCGAATGGTCGGTCGCCGACGCCTTCTTCACCCCGGTGGCTACGCGGGTGCGCCACTATCGCCTGGACCTGGCGGCCTACGGCGACGACGGGACCGCGGCGGCCTATTGCGAGACCCTGCTGGCCCAGCCGGACTTCCTGGCGTGGGAGGCCGAGGCGCGCGCCTGACCGGCCGGCGGCGGGCGGATCGGGCCGACCCGCGCTCGGGCCGGCCCTCTCGCTTCCTAGGCCGCGCAGCGGGTGCGGAGGGTCCGCTCCAGCGCCGCGACCTCGCCCTTGGCCTGGGCCAGCTCGCCGGCGGCGTCGGCGCCGAACAGCGAGCCCACCGGCACCAGGAACAGGAACACCCCCGCCGCATCGGCGAAGGCGGCCTGGTTCTGCCGGCGACTGAGCGCGTTCTCACGGGCGCGCGCGGCCTGCAGTTCGGCCCGAGCGTCCGCACAGTCCATGGCCGAATAGTCCGTGGCCGAAATGGCCACCGGCGCGACGGAGCTGGCGCGCCCGGCGCAGCCGGTGACGGTCAGCGCGGCCGCGACCACGCCCACAGCAAGGTACTTCATTTGGGATCTCCCCTCTGGACCGGGCGGCCAGACGCCCATGCGTCTGGCGTCCCGGCAGTTCCGGCGTGGGGGACGCCGATGATTTCGAAACAGCCCGCCCCCGCCGACCGGGAACGAGCCTGCGTCACGGAAACGACAAAAACGGTCGTATCGCGGGTCAGGCGCCGGCGCGGGTCACCCTGGGCCGCTCCAGCAACAGGATGGTCTGGCCCTTGTACAGGGCCTCGCCGCGGGGCTGGTAGCCGACCCGGCCGGCCAGTCGAAGGGAGGGCAGATTGTCCGGCGCGATGATGCACACCGTCCGGTCCTGAGGCAGCTGCGCATCCGCCCAGGCCAGCGCCGCGGTCACGCCTTCGACGCCATAGCCCTGGCCCTGGAACGCGGGCGCGACGCCCCAGCCCAGCTCGGGCGCATCCAGCGGCGGGACGATGTCGCGGCGGAAGTCCAGAATGCCGACCGTGCCGACAAACGCGCCTGTTTCCGCATGCCGCATGGCCCAGTTGCCATAGCCGATCGCCGCCCAGTGGCCGATGTCCCGCAGCAGGCGGAACCAGCACTCCTCGGCCGTGAACGGCTTGCCGGTGATGTGGCGGACAAACTCCGGATCGCCCCAGATGGCGCACAGGTCTTCCAGATCGGACACGCCGACCGGCTTCAGGGTCAGCCGCTCGGTGCGCAGGAGGGGCGAATCGCTCATGCCCGCAGTCTAGAGCGCCGGCGCCGGCCGCGGCATGCCCGTCAGCCGCCGCGCGCCTCGCGGGCGTACTCGGCCAGGATCAGGGGCCAGCCGTGGGGCGAGGCCATGCCCTCGCGCATCGCCGCGGCGCCCTCGCCATGGCGTTCGAACCGGTCGTGGGTCGCGACCACGTCGCAGCCGTCCCCGGCCGGCCGGAACTCGAACTGCACGCGGCTGCGCCGGTCGGGCGGCTCGGGGGCGCGCCGCGGACTGACGGCGAACTCGGCGGTGAAGCGGCGCGGCGGGTCCCATTCGGTGACCGCGCCCCAACTGGTCTCACCGCCGTCGACGTCGCGCTCTAGCCACTGGCCGTCGCGGATCTGGATCGTCTCCAGGCGCTCGCCGGCGAAGGTGTAGGCCATCGGCCACCAGCGGCCGATGTCGCGGGTGAAGACCTCGAACGCCCGCGCGACCGGCGCTTCCACCCGGACCGAGGCGACGACCGGCGGCAGCGGCTCGCTCATGACCGTCCTCCGAAGGCTACAGCAGGCCCAGCGACCGGAAGCTGGCCACGCCGTCGCGGCCGACCACCAGATGGTCGTGGA
>CAZQBJ010000144.1:0-2402 GCA_964591465.1 uncultured Brevundimonas sp. | reverse complement strand
CCCAGCGACCGGAAGCTGGCCACGCCGTCGCGGCCGACCACCAGATGGTCGTGGACCTGCACGTTCAGCAAACGCCCCGCCTCGATGATCTGTTTCGTCATCTCGATGTCCGCGCGCGACGGGGTCGGATCGCCCGAGGGGTGATTGTGCACCAGGATGACCGCGGTCGCCGACAGCTCCAGCGCCCGGCGCACCACCTCGCGCGGATAGACCGGCGCGTGGTCCACCGTGCCGCGGTTGCACAGCTCGTCGAGGATCAGCTGGTTCTTGCGGTCCAGGTACAGGACGCGGAATTGCTCGCGCGGCTCGTGCTGCAACGCCAGCCGGACATAGGAGAGCAGGGCGGTCCACGAGCTGATCACCGGCCGCCGGGCGGGCTCCTCCTTGGCCACGCGCCGCGCCGTCTCGTGCAGGGCGCGCAGGTCCAGCGCCGTCTGTTCGCCGATGCCCCGGGTGCGCCCGCGGGCGTCGGTGGCGCGCACCGCCGTCAGGTCCTCCACCGAGGCGGCCAGCACCCCGCCCAGCGAGCCGAACCGGGTCAGCAGCGCCTTGGCGATCGGCTTGACGTCGCCCTGCGGCTGGCTGCGAAACAGGAACAGCTCCAGCAGTTCGTAGTCGGGCAGGGACTCCAGCCCTGCGACCCGGGCGCGCTGGCGCAGGCGTTCCCGGTGCCCGGCGTGATGGAGCGCGGAAACCGGCGCGAGCCCCGCCGCCGGCGCCTCCTCGACCCGATGTCGCCTGCCCGCCATGGGCGCCAGTGTTCTGCAAATGTTCCTGTGTGGCAAGGGCGATCCCGCGCCGTCGCGCCAAAAATCCGTCACAGTGCACGCCGGAGATACGGGAAACCTGCCGGGGAACCCCATGATGCGATCCTTGCTCGTCCTCCTCGTCGGTTTGCTCGCTGCGTCCGGCGCCGCCGCCCGTGAACTGGATCGCGCCGCGGCCGAGGCGGCCTTGAACGAGGCGCGCGCCCGCTGCGAATTGGACGCTGGCGCCCTGTGGGGCGTCAGCCTGTGCGGTCCGATGCTGGTGGTCGATCCACAGACCCGCGCGCTGGTCGCCAACCAGGCGGGGCCGGGGCTGACGGCCGACGGCGAGGTGTTCACCGGGGTCCTGCCGCAGGACATCAACATCGCCAACACGGCCTTCGAGTGGAACGGGACCCGCTGGGTGATGATCGCCGCGCCCCTGCCTGAGGAGGCGGAGGTTCGCGGCGCCCTGCTGATGCACGAAAGCTGGCATGGGGCGCAGCCGCGCCTCGGTCTGCCGGCGGCCAACGCCGCCCCGGCCCATCTCGGCACGCCCGAGGGCCGCATCATGATGCGGCTGGAATGGCGGGCGCTGGCCGCCGCCCTGAATCTGGCCGCCCCGGCCGATCGCCGCCAGGCCGCGGCCGACGCCCTGACCTTCCGCGCCGCCCGCCGTGGTCAGGCGGGGGCCGACGGCGCCGAGCAGGAACGCGCGCTGGAGCTCAGCGAGGGCCTGGCCGAGTACACCGGCGTCAAGCTGGCCATGGCCGAGCCGGGCGAGGCGGCCGCCGCCACGCTGCGCGCGGCCGAGCGCGCGCCGGCCTATGCGCGGGCCTTCGTCTACGCCTCGGGGCCGGCCTACGGCCTGCTGCTGGACGACATGGCCCCCGGCTGGCGCGAGGGCCTGGATGCGGAGGCCGACCTGGGCGACCTGCTGGGCTCCGCCATCGGCTTCGCCCCGGAGGCCGATGTCGCGGCCGCGGTGCAGGCCGCCGCCATCCGCTACGACGGCCAGGCGGTGGCCGAGGAGGAGATCGCCCTGGAGGCGGAGCGGATGCGGCAACGCGCCGCCTGGGTGGCCCGGCTGGTCGACGGACCGGTGCTGCGCCTGCCGTTCCGCCAGATGCGCATCGGCTTCAACCCGAGCAATCTGGTCCCGATGCCGCCGCACGGCACGGTCTATCCGACCCTGCGGATCACCGACGTCTGGGGGGTGCTGGAGGTCGAGGACGGCGCGCTGCTGGACGAGGGCTGGAGCGCCGTCGCCGTCGCCGCGCCAGCCGACGCCGCGGCGTTGTCGGGTCCGGGCTGGACGTTGCAGCTCAACGACGGCTGGCGGCTGGTTCCCGGCGAGCGGGCGGGGGACTACACCCTGGCCGAGGCGGACTAGGTCTCAGAGCGTCGGGCGGAAGATGCCCCTGGGACTGGCGGAGAAAATCTCCACCCCGTCCTCGGTGACGCCGACGGTGTGCTCGCACTGGGCCGACAGCGATTTGTCGCGGGTCACCGCGGTCCACCCGTCGGACAGCACCTTCACATGCGGCTTGCCCAGGTTCACCATCGGCTCGACGGTGAAGAACATGCCCGGCTTAAGCACCGCGCCTTCGCCCTTGCGGCCGAAGTGCAGCACATTGGGGCTGTCGTGGACCACCC
>CAZQBJ010000143.1:0-5908 GCA_964591465.1 uncultured Brevundimonas sp. | reverse complement strand
GCAGAATGAGAGGGTCTTGCTGGACCTAGTCTGGCTTCAGCTCGACATGGCGGAACGACTTCTGCACCTTGCCGGTCCCGGCCACCGTCTTGAAGCTGATCGGGGTGTGGCCCAGATGCCGGCGGGCCAGCTCGTCCATCCCGTGGCTGTGCAGCCCGCCCTCCAGCACATAGGAGATCAGCATGGTGTCCTCGATCGGGCCCACCGCGATCCCGTGCCGGCTCATCACCGCCAGGTCATACTTGCCGTTCTGCGTCACCTTCAGCACCGCCGGGTCCTCCAGCAGCGGCTTCAGGGCGGCCAGGGCGACGTCGGCCGGAATCTGCTCGGGCCGGGCGCGGCCGTCGCCGGCGAAGTCCAGCCCGCCGCCGGTCTCGCCGCCGGCGTCCGGATGGTCGTGGTCCAGCGGCACATAGCAGGCGCGGTTCGGGCCGGTGGCGATCGACAGGCCGCACAGGGCCGCGTGGCTGGACGACAGGGAGTCGGTCTCGGTGTCGAAGCCGATCACCCCGACGCCGCGCGCCTCGGCGATCCAGGCCTCCAGCTGGGCCAGGGTGGTGACGCACTCATAGGCGTCGGTGTCGAAGGTCTGGGCCTGCTCCGGGGTCGCCGCCGGCTGGGCGGCGTAGCGCGGCTGGGCCACCGGCGCGCGCATCGGCTTGGCCGGAAAGGCGGCGCCGTCCCGCTCGGGCGCCTTGCCGTCGCCGACCCGCCGGGCCAGCGAACGGAACTCCATCTTGTCGAGGAAGGCGGCCAGCTTGTCCGGGTCCGGATCGCGCACCGCGAACGCGTCGATCGGCTCCGGCGCCGGGGCGTCGCAGGTCAGGGTGACCAGCTCGCGCGACAGGCGGATCTGGTCGGCGTACTGGATCAGGGTCTCGCGCCGCTTGGGCTGCTTGATCTCGCCGGCGCGGGCCAGCAGCGTCTCCAGGTCGCCGTACTCGCCGATCAGGGCGGCGGCCGTCTTGACCCCGATGCCCGGCGCCCCGGGGATGTTGTCCGAGGCGTCGCCGATCAGGGCCTGGACGTCGACCACCTTGTCCGGCGCGACGCCGAATTTGGCCAGCACCGCCTCCTCGGCCAGCACCGCGTCCTTCATCGGGTCGTACATCACCACGCCGTCGCCGATCAGCTGCATCAGGTCCTTGTCGGAGCTGACGATCACCGCCTGGCCGCCGGCGTCGCGGGCCTTGCAGGCGTAGGTGGCGATCAGGTCGTCGGCCTCGAAGCCCGGCAGCTCGACGCACGGCAGGCCGAAGGCGGCGGTGGCCTCGCGCACCAGGGCGAATTGCGGGATCAGGTCCTCCGGCGGCGGCGGCCGGTGGGCCTTGTACTGGGCGTACAGCTCGTTGCGGAACGTCCTTTCGGAATGGTCGAAGATCGCCGCCAGGTGCGTCGGCCCATCCGCGCCCTTCATGTCGCGCATGAGCTTCCACAGCATGTTGCAGTAGCCCTGCACGGCGCCCACCGGCAGGCCGTCGGACTTGCGCGTCAGCGGCGGCAGCGCGTGGTAGGCCCGGAAGATGTAGGCCGAGGCGTCGATCAGATACAGCCGCAGGGCCGGCCCGTCCTGGGTCAGCGGTCGGTCGGGCGTTTCGGCGGCGGCGGAGTCGGTCGGGGTCATGGGCCGCGACCATAGTGCCCGCGGCCCCGCCCGTCATCGCATTCAGTTGGACTTGGCCCCCGGCTCGATCACCTTCAGGGCCCCGGCGCGGACCAGCACGTCCTGCAGCTGGTTCATCCGGTTCAGCAGGTCCACCGCGCCCTTGGCCGGCAGCACCACGCGGCAGGCGGTCCGGCGGCTGGCGGCGCCGTCGGCGGCGTCCCAGCGCATCACCGAGAACTCCAGCCGGATGATCTGGCCGTCGACGTGAATGCGCTCCAGGGTGTCGACGAAGGTCTCGGTCACGGCCGGATCGTCGACATAGGCCGGCGTCTGGGCCGGGGCGGTCTTGGCGGTCTTGGTCTTGGCGGTCATGCGCGCTCCCCTCAGCTATCGCGGCCCGAAGCATGACGCCCAATGGTCAAGATTCGCCTACCACTCCAGCCAGCTGTCGCCCGGGTCGATCTCGCCCGGCTGCACCGCCTGGTGGCCCCAGTTGAGGATCATCAGCAGCTTGTGGCTGCGGATGCGGTACTCGCCGGTCATCGGGCTGATCGCCCCCAGCGGCGCGCCGGTGTCCGGCTCGTACAGAAAGCCCGAGAACTCGGCCACGCCGATCCGGTCGCGCCGGCTGTAGACCGACAGCTCCGGCAGGGAGACGACGTTCAGCTGCTCGGTCACCGGCACGGCCATGGCCGGCAGGCCGACCAGCCGGCGCATCTGCTCCAGCGACAGGGCCCCGGCCCTCAGCTCCAGCACCGCGTCGGCCTCCTCGCGGCTGGCGGCCAGGGCGTAGCCGGCCTTCGACAGGGCGGCGCGGATGGCGCTGACCGCATAGGCCCCGCCGTCGGCCCGGAAATAGGCGTCGTCGACCAGCACCCGGGCGCCGCGCGGGAGCGGCAGGGTCAGGTCCTCGGCCGCCCGGTCGGCGGCGCGCGCGATCAGCAGCTGTTCGGTGGCGGTGCGGGCCACATGGGTTTCGGTGGACTGGGCGCAGCCGGCGGCGGCGAGGAGCGCGGCGAGGGCGGCGGCCCGCAGCGGCCGGCTCACCACGCCCCGGTGTTGGGCATCGAGGCCCAGGGTTCGGCCGGGGCCAGCGCCTCGCCCGCCTGCAGCAGCTCCACCGAGATGCCGTCGGGCGAGCGGATGAAGGCCATGCGGCCGTCGCGCGGCGGCCGGGCGATCACCACCCCGCCGTCCATCAGCCGCCGGCAGGCCGCGTAGATGTCGGTCACCTCATAGGCCAGGTGGCCGAAATTCCGGCCGCCGGAATAGGTCTCCGGATCCCAGTTGAAGGTCAGCTCCAGCTCCGGCGCCTTGTCCGTCCGGGCCCGGCCCTCATCGTCGGGCGCGGCCAGATAGACCAGGGTGAAGCGGCCCTGCTCGCTGTCCATCCGGCGGGTTTCGACCAGGCCCAGCAGGTCGCGATAGAAATGCAGCGAGGCCTCCAGGTCGGCGACCCGGACCATGGTGTGCAGATAGCGCATCAGTGGGCGTCGGCGGCCCGCGCGGCGGGGCTCAGATATTCATTCTCGGGCGCCGGCTCGGCCGACAGCACGAAGCGCCGGTCGCAATAGCCGCACTCGACGAAATCGTCCTCGCCCATGTCCATGTAGACCAGCGGATGCCCCAGGGCCCCGCCGCCGCCGTCGCAGGCGACGCGCTTGGAGCGGACCACGATCTGTTCGGGGGGCGGGACCGGGGTGTCGGGATGGCGGGGCGGCATTTGTGGCTCGTGACCTTGGCGGGGAGGGCGCGCGGGCATACCTATGCGGCGCGCCACGGCCCGTCAATTTCTCCCCGAGTCGAATGACCCAGACCGAGTCCCTGCCCGACAACGCGATCGACATCCGCGGTCTGGAAAAGACCTATCCCGGCGTCCGCAAGGCGCCGCCCAAACAGGCCCTTCGCGGCGTCGACCTGGTCGTGCCGCGCGGCGCCATGTTCGGCCTGCTGGGGCCCAACGGGGCGGGCAAGTCGACCCTGATCAACATCCTCGCCGGCATCGTCAACAAGACGGCCGGGACCGCCGCCATCTGGGGCCGGGACATCGACCAGCGGCCGCGCGACGCCCGCGCCGCCATCGGGGTGGTGCCCCAGGAGATCACCGCCGACGTGTTCTTCACCCCGCGCGAGGCGCTGGAGGTGCAGGCCGGCTTCTACGGGGTGCCCGCGGCCGAACGCCGCTCGGACGAGCTGCTGGACGCTCTGGGCCTGTCGGACAAGGCCCACGCCTATGTCCGGGCCCTGTCCGGCGGCATGAAGCGGCGGCTGATGGTGGCCAAGGCGCTGGTGCACGCGCCGCCGGTGCTGATCCTCGACGAGCCGACCGCCGGGGTCGATGTCGAGCTGCGCCGCCAGCTGTGGGACTACGTCCGCCGGATCAACGCCGAGGGCGTCACCATCCTGCTGACCACCCACTATCTGGAGGAGGCCCAGGAGCTGTGCGACACCATCGCGATCATGAATCACGGCCGGGTGATCGCCTGCGAGCCGACCGGCCAGCTGCTGCGGCGGCTGGACACCCGCACGGTGGTGGTCGCCCCTGACCAGCCCCAGGCGGCGCCGCCGGCGCTGGAAGGCTTCAGCGTCCATCCGCGCCCCGGCGGGGCCTTCTCGGTCACCTACCGCACCGGCCAGTCCAGCGTCGAGCAGGTGCTGGCGGCGGTGCGCGGGGCCGGCATCACCATCCGCGACATCGCCACCGAGGACCCGGACCTCGAGGACGTCTTCCTGGCCCTGACCTACGGAGACCCGGACGCCCGGGCGCCGACGCGGGATTGATTTGACGCCGCCGAAGGCTCACCGTGGCCGCACCGGAGTCGATCCGCTCGGGATCCGCTTCGCTATCGGTGACGGTACGGGAGGCCTTCCGTGAGTAGCACCCGCAAGCTCTGGCTCTGGTTGACGGCCCTGCTGGTCGTATCCTTCGCCGTCCTGCTGTGGACCGGGACCCGGATCAACGAGGCCAAGCCGCCGGTCCCCGAACGGGTGGTCTCCGAGACCGGCCAAACCCTCTACACGCGGGCGGAGATCGAGCGCGGGCGCCAGATCTGGCAGCAGATCGGCGGCATGCAGCTCGGCTCCATCTGGGGCCACGGCGGCTATGTCGCGCCGGACTGGAGCGCCGACTGGCTGCACCGCGAGTCGGTCGCCGTGCTCGACGCCTGGGCGGCCGAGGCCGGGGCGGCGGACTACAACAGCCTGACCGAGGAGCAGCAGGCGGGGCTCCAGGGGCGTCTGCGCCCCATGATGCGCACCAACACCTATGACCCGGCCACCGGCGTGATCACCCTGTCGGCCGAACGGGCCGCGGCCATCCCGCTGGTGTCGGCCCACTACGAGAACCTGTTCGGCGACGCGCCCTCCCATGCGGAGCTGCGCGAAAACTACGCGATGAAGAACGGCACGGTGGCCGCGGCCGAGGATCGCCGGGTCCTGGCGGCCTTCTTCTGGTGGACCGCCTGGGCGGCGACCACCGAGCGGCCGAACGACACCATCACCTACACCAACAACTGGCCCAGCGAGCCGCTGGTCGGCAACCGCCCGCCGCCCAGCACCTTCCTGTGGTCGGCCTTTTCCGTCACCTTCCTGCTGGCCGGCATCGCCCTGCTCGGCTGGCACCACGCGGTGACCCACGGGCGCAAGGAAGAGCCGCACGACCTGCCGCGGACCGATCCGCTGCGCGAGGTCGTCGTCACCCCCTCGATGGCGGCCACCGCCAAGTATTTCTGGGTCGTGCTGGCTCTGTTCCTCGTCCAGATCCTGCTGGGGGCCATGACCGCCCACTACCAGGTCGAGGGACAGCTGGTTTACGGCTACGAGATGGCGGAGATCCTGCCGTACTCGATAACCCGGACCTGGCACACCCAGCTGGCCGTGCTGTGGATCACCACCGCCTGGCTGGGCACCGGCCGGTACATGGCCCCGGCCATTTCCGGCCATGAGCCGCGCTTCCAGAAGCTGGGCGTCAACGTGCTGTGGGTCTGCCTGCTGGTCATCGTGGTCGGCTCGTTCGTCGGCCAGTGGCTGGCGATCATGCAGCGCATGGACCTGGCCCACAATTTCTGGTGGGGCCACCAGGGCTGGGAATACGCCGACGGCGGCCGCTTCTGGCAGTGGTTCCTGTTCGCCGGGTTGATGATCTGGCTGACGCTGGTCGGCCGCGCCCTGTGGCCGGCGCTGAAACGGGGCGGGACCGGCGGGGAGTCCCGCTCGATCATCGGCCTGCTCTTCCTCTCGACCGTGGCCATCGGCCTGTTCTACGCGGCCGCCCTGTTCTGGGGCGAACACACCCACATCTCG
>CAZQBJ010000142.1:0-5910 GCA_964591465.1 uncultured Brevundimonas sp. | reverse complement strand
GACTCTCCATCGGCGCCCCCACCGCCCGCAGCTGGACCACGATCATCCTAGCGCCGCCCGAGAACCGCCCCGTGGCGGCCATGGGCCGGGGGCCGTTCGCCGCTAGGCTCCCGGCCGGCTCCAGCGCCGTGGATGCGGGCGGTCGCGCAGGCGCAGCCACGGGGCCATGCCCCAGGCGATCGGGGTGGAGATCGCGAAAGTGACGCCGATCATCCACCAGACGGCGCCCTGCATCTGCGAGGCCTCCAGCGGCGCGGCCAGCAGGGCCAGCAGGCCGAGGCCGAACAGGACGCCCTGGATCATCGGCCAGATCAGGGCGGCGATGGCGAAGCGGGTGCGCATGACAGTCTCCGTTGGGCTCCACGACACAACGAGGCGCCGCCGGTCGTCGTTCCGAAGGGCGTGCCGTGCGGGATAGGTGGCCTGCCAAAACATCGTTATCTTGCGCCCATGATCGTTCGCGCCCTGACCCCCGCCCTCGCCCTGTCCCTGGTCCTCGGCCTGAGCGCCTGCGAGCCGGCCGACCCGGCCGCGACCGCCGAAGCGGCCGAGCCGGCCGCCGCCGAGACCGCGGCGCCGGCGGCGACCGCCGCCCTGCCCGGCCTGCTGGTCGAGGCCGACGGGATCACCCCGGCCCAGCCCGGCGGCGGCACGGCGCTGAAGCTGAGCTTCGGCCAGCTCATGAACGAGGTGATCGGACCGCTGGCCCAGGCGCGCGGCGGCGCCCCGGCCGAGATCACCCGCAACACCGAATGCGGCGCCGGGCCGCTGGAGTTCGCCAGCTGGGACGACGGCCTGCAGCTGGTGCTGCAGGAGGGCCGTTTCGTCGGCTGGTGGCTGGATCAGGCGGCGCCGGAGACCTACTCGACCGTGCGCGACGTGCACGTCGGCTCGACCCTGCGCGAGCTGCGGGCCGCCTATCCGGACGCCGAGATCCGCGACGAGAGCATCGGCCCGGAATTCACCACCGCCGAGGGCCTGTCCGGCACCCTGTCCGGCGCCGCCGACGAGGCCCGCATCACCAATCTGTACGCCGGCGTCAGCTGCATCTTCCGCTGATCGGCGACAGCCCCCGCTCGGGGGAGGATGGCGGCCGCCGGCGCGGCCGTGCCACCATCGGCCCATGAGACGCGAATCGCCCCCGGTCGCCGCATGAGCGCCGCCGACCCGCCGGCGAACGGCCGCCGCCGCTCGCGCCGCCGCCTGCCGGCCCCCGAGGCGCCGGCGGACGTGCCCGGCTTCCCCGGCGTGCGCCTGTCGGTCGAGCAGGCCGACGACTCCCTGCGCGAGGCGGCCCGGCGGCTGGCCCTGCCGCGCTCGGGCTGGTCGCGCGAGCCGTTCAGCATTCTGGCCATCTCCGGCGGGGCCGCCGGCGGCGCCTGGGGCGCGGGCCTGCTGGCCGGGCTGACCGCCTCGGGCCGGCGGCCGAATTTCGCCATCGTCACCGGGGTCTCCACCGGAGCCATGATCGCCCCGTTCGCCTTCCTCGGGTCGGACTGGGACGACCGGCTGATCGACGCCTACACCGGCGGCCACGCCGCGCGCCTGCTGGGGCTGGGCGGGCTGACCCGCGGCTTCGGCCCCGGCCTGTTTCGCGCCGAAGCCCTGGCCGCCCTGGTCGGGCCGTTCGTCGACGAGGCCATGCTGGGCGCCATCGCCGCCGAGCACGCCCGCGGCCGGCGGCTGCTGGTGGCCACCACCGACCTGGACTGCGAGCGCACCTGTATCTGGGACATGGGGGCCATCGCCAGCGTCGGCGGCGAGGCGGCGGTCGAGCTGTTCCGCGAGGTGATCGTCGCCTCGGCCAGCCTGCCGGGCATCTTCCCGCCGCGCCTGTTCCGGGTCGAACGCGACGGCGAGGCGTTCGACGAGATGCACGTGGACGGCGGCGTCTCCAGCCCCCTGTTCGTCCTGCCCGAGGCCCTGCTGCACTCGCCCCGCTTCGGGCGGCGGCTGCGCGGCGGGCGCATCTACGTGCTGGTCAACACGGTGCTGGACGTCGCCCCGCGCACCACCTCGCCCAGCCTGGCCCCGGTGCTGGCGCGCAGTTTCGACACCATGCTGCGGTTCTCCTACCGCCAGGCCCTGGCCACCGCGGCGGCCTTCTGCGCCGGCGCCGGCGCCCCGATGTGGGTGGCCTCGATCCCCGACGCGCCGGGGGCGGCCAACATGATGAATTTCGACACCGCGGCCATGCGCCGGATGTTCGAGCGGGGGCTGGCCGACGGCCAGGGCGATCGCCCGTGGCGCTCGCCGGTCTCGGGCCGGTTCGCCTGGCGGCAGCTGCTGGAGTCGCTGAGACCGGCCACCGGCGGCGCGGCCTGACTTATCCCCAGCCCCGGTTGCAGGCCCCGGAGCGCGACTGTTAGGCATCGCGGATGGAAACCGGAACCCTCATCACGCTCGCCCTGTATTTCATCGCCATGCTGGGCATCGGCCTGTACGCCTGGCGCAAGTCGACCTCCGACATCGACGGCTACATGCTGGGCGGGCGCGACCTGGGTCCGGCGGTGACCGCCCTGTCGGCCGGCGCCTCGGACATGTCCGGCTGGCTGATGCTGGGCCTGCCCGGCGCGATGTTCGTCTCGGGCCTGTCGGCGGCGTGGATCGGCGTCGGCCTGTTCGTCGGGGCCTACGCCAACTATCTGATCGTCGCCCCGCGGCTGCGCATCTACACCGAGCGGGCGGGCGACGCGATCACCATCCCGGACTACTTCGGCGGCCGCTTCGCCGACACCGGCCACCTGCTGCGCATCCTGTCGTCGCTGATCATCGTGATCTTTTTCACCCTCTACACCTCGTCCGGCATGGTCGCCGGCGGCAAGCTGTTCGAGAGCGCGTTCGGGGCCGACTATGCGCTGGGCCTGTGGATCACCGCCTCGGTGGTGGTGGCCTACACCCTGTTCGGCGGCTTCCTGGCCGTCAGCCTGACCGACTTCGTCCAGGGCTGCATCATGTTCGTCGCCCTGGTGCTGGTGCCGGTGATCGCCCTGACCGAGGTCGGCGGCCCGTCCGGCGCGGCGAGCACCATCACGGCCATCGACCCGGCCCTGTTCAACCTGTTCACCGGCACGACCGTCATCGGGATCATCTCGGCCCTGGCCTGGGGCCTCGGCTATTTCGGCCAGCCGCACATCATCGTGCGCTTCATGGCCATCCGCTCGGTGCGCGACCTGCCGGCCGCCCGCCGCATCGGCATGACCTGGATGGGCGTCTCGATGATCGGCGCCCTGGCCACCGGCCTGGTCGGCCTGGCCTACGCCAGCCGCCACGGCCTGACCGTCGACGACCCGGAGACGATCTTCATCCTGCTGTCCGGGGTGCTGTTCCACCCGCTGGTCGTCGGCTTCCTGCTGGCCGCCATCCTGGCCGCAATCATGAGCACCATCTCGTCGCAGCTGCTGGTCTCGTCCAGCTCCCTGACCGAGGATTTTTACCGCATGTTCCTGCGCCGCCAGGCCAGCCAGAAGGAGCTGGTGCTGGTCGGCCGGCTCAGCGTGCTGGGCGTCGCCCTGGCGGCCATCGCCCTGGCCCTGGACCCGGACAACAATGTGCTGGGCCTGGTGGCCAACGCCTGGGCCGGGTTCGGCGCCGCCTTCGGCCCGCTGGTCATCCTGTCGCTGGTCTGGCGGCGCACCACGCGCAACGGCGGCCTGGCCGGCATGCTGGTCGGCGCGGCCACGGTGCTGGTGTGGATCTACGCCCCGCTGGGCCCCGACGGGGCGCCGCTGTCCAGCGTCATCTACGAGATGGTGCCGGGCTTCATCCTCAGCTTCCTGGCCGTGGTCGTGGTCTCCCTGCTCGATCGCAAGCCGCCGGCCGAGGTGACGGCCGTGTTCGACCAGGTCGGCCAGGACCTGGCCGCCGTCCGCGCCCGTCGCTGATCAGCCCGGCTCGGGCGGCGCGGTGACCAGAGGCGCCGACGGATCGGCGGCCGGCGGGGGCGTCCAGGGCGTGATCGGCGGCGCCGTCGGCGTCAGGTCGATCTCCGCCGGCGCCAGCACCACCGGCTCGGGCGTCGGCGGGGCGAATTCAGCGTCCGTCACAACCGGCGCGGCCGCCTCGACGCGAACCGGCGCACGCGCAGGGGCGCGCACGGGCGCCGGCGCGGGCGCGGGCGCGGGCGCGGGCGTCTCCACCTGAACCGGCTCAGGGGTCGACCCGGCGGCGGAAGGCGCTTTTGCCGGCGGCGCGACCGTTACGGCGTCGGACGCCGGAGATTGCACCGCGGCGGCCGGCTGGACCGGGGGCTCGCGCCGCAACCACAGACCCGCCGCCACAGCCGCCACAGCCAGCGCGGCCGCCGCCACGCCGGCGAACAGGGGCGCGCGCGAACGCCGGCGCCGGGCGACGCGCGGCGGCGTTTCGGCGGTCGGCGCCTTGGCCAGCGGCGGCGGTTCGACGGCGCGTGGAGGTTCGGCCGCGGGGGGCGGCGGGGCGATGGCCGGTTCGGCCGGCGGCTCAGGTTCTGTTCCCGGCAGGGGTCCGGCGACAAACGCCGCCTGGGGCATGCGGCCCCAGGTGATCGGCCGCCGGCGCCAGACATCGGCGGGCGGCGCCGGGCGCGCATCGGGCGCGCCGCCGCCGTTCAGGGTTCGGTTCATGCGTCCAGGCTCCCGCATTCCCCCCGCGTCGAAACTGTCGGGCGAATGGGCCGGTTCTGTGACGCGCCTAGGTCTTCAGCCGGTAGCCGGTGCGGAAGATCCAGCCGACCACCACGACGCAGACGAGCAGGAAGCCGGCCGTCGCCGCCAGGCTGATGGCCACCGGCACGTCGCCCTCGCCGTAGAAGCTCCAGCGGAAGCCCGAGACCAGATAGACCACCGGGTTGAACAGGCTGATCGTGCGCCACAGCGGCGGCAACATGTCGATCGAATAGAACGCCCCGCCCAGAAAGGTCAGCGGCGTGATGACCAGCATCGGCACGGCGTTCAGCTGCTCGAAGCCGTTGGCCCAGATGCCGAGGATGAACCCGAACAGCGAGAACGACACCGCCGTCAGCAGCAGGAAGGCGATCATCACCAGCGGGTGCTCGATGCGGATCGGGGTGAACAGCGCCGCCGTGGCCAGGATGATCAGGCCCAGCACGATCGACTTGGTCGCCGCCGCCCCGACATAGGCCAGCACCGCCTCGAACGGCGAGATGGGGGCGGACAGCATCTCGTAGATGGTGCCGGTGAATTTCGGGAAGTAGATGCCGAAGCTGGCGTTGAACAGGCTCTGGGTGAACAGGCTCAGCATGATCAGGCCCGGCACGATGAAGGCGCCGTAAGGCACCCCGCCGACCTCGCTCATCCGGCTGCCGATCGCCGAGCCGAACACCACGAAATACAGCGAGGTGGTGATCACCGGCGTGACCACGCTCTGCCACAGGGTGCGCAGGGCGCGGGCCATCTCGAACCGGTAGATGGCGCTGACGCCGTGCCAGTTGAAGCGGGTCATCGCGCGTCCTCCGCCTTGTCGTGCACCAGGCTGACGAAGATGTCCTCCAGCGAGCTCTGGCGGGTGTTCAGATCGCGGAATCCGATGCCCAGGTCGCTCATCCGCCGCAGCAGGCCCGGCACCCCGGTGCGCTCGTCGTTGATGTCGAACACGTATTCCAGCTCGGCGCCGTCGGCCTTCAGGGTCAGGTCCCAGTCCGCCAGCTCGGGCGGAATGGCGGCCATCGGCTCCTGCAGGTTCAGGGTCAGCTGCTTCTTGCCCAGCTTCTTCATCAGGGCCGTGGTCTCCTCGACCACGATCAGCTCGCCGCGCGAGATCACCCCGATCCGGTCGGCCATCTGCTCGGCCTCCTCGATGTAGTGGGTGGTCAGGATGATCGTCACGCCCTGCTCGCGCAGGCCGCGCACCAGGGCCCACATGTCGCGGCGCAGCTCGACGTCGACCCCGGCGCTCGGCTCGTCGAGGAAC
>CAZQBJ010000141.1:3026-6006 GCA_964591465.1 uncultured Brevundimonas sp. | reverse complement strand
ACATGTTGAACACCTGGCCTCCGTAGACGATCAAATAGCCCAAACCCGCTTTCGACGCCAAGAATTCTCCCACTATGGTGCCCACCAGGGAGAGGCCCACATTCACCTTGAGGGCAGCGATCATGGTGGGGATGCTGGCAGGGATAATCACCTTCCAGAGCACCTGCCCTTTGCTGGCGCCGAAGGTGCGCACCAGTTTCACTTTGTTGGGATCCACTTCCTTGAAGCCCGTGTGCATCATCATGATGGTGACAATGATGGAAACGGCGATGGCCATGGCCACTACCGCCGTGATGGTGGTGCCCAGCCAGACCACGAAGATAGGTCCCAAGGCCACTTTGGGAACGCTGTTGAGTACCACGATATAGGGATCCATCACTTTGGAGAAGAACTCCGACCACCAAAGCAAAACGGCGATGACAATTCCCACGGCCGTGCCCACGCTGAAGCCCAGTACCGTTTCCCACACCGTCCAGCCGAGATGAAGCCAGAGATCTCCTTCCCGGTAGAGGCGCACTAGGGCTGCCCAAATTCTGGTGGGTTGAGAGAAAATGAAGGCGTTGATCCACCCGCGGCTGGCAGCCACTTCCCACAGCACGAACAGGCCGATTAAGAGCGCCATCTGGGTGGAGCGAACCAGGGCGGCTCTCATGCGCAGGCTGCGCAGGTACGCTAAGTGTTCTTGAGAGACGTCTTCAGTCATCGCGGTTCAGCTCCTTCCAGATGGTGGTGAAGTATTCGCGGAACTGGGGCACTTCCCTGGTCTGCAGTGGTGTGAGGCCTTCATCGCACATCTTAATTCGGTGGATGCTGCGGATCCTCCCCGGCCTCGGGGTCATGACCACGACCCGGTTGGCCATGCTCACGGCCTCAGGGATGTCATGGGTGACCATGATCACCGTCTTTTTCCGCTCCCTAAGGATTTTCACCACTTCTTCGCCCACGGAGAGGCGATTCTGGTAGTCCAAGGCAGAGAAGGGTTCGTCTAAAAGCAGAACGTCGGGCTTGGTGGCCAAGGTGCGGATCAAGGCCACCCGCTGGCGCATGCCGCCACTGAGCTGACCCGGGTAGTGGTGTTCAAATCCTCCCAAGCCGTAGGCTTTGAGCATGGCCTTTACTTCCTCCACCGCCTCGGCTGTTTTCTCACGGCGAATTTCCAAGCCCAACAGGGCATTGTCCAAGATGGTCCGCCACTCAAAGAGGTAGTCGTTTTGGAGCATGTAGCCCACCCGTTTATTGGGGCCCTGCACTTCCTCTCGATCGATGAAGACAGAGCCCCGGGTGGGCCTTAACAGCCCGCTGATGAGGGAAAGCAGCGTGCTCTTGCCGCAACCGCTTTGTCCCACAATGGCCACAAACTCTTGATCCTGGATGGAAAGGTTGATCTGCTCTAAGGCCTTTACTTCGCCGGCGAGGGTGTGGTAGTTCAAGCTTACGTTCCTCAATTCCACGCGAGCCACGGTCTTCCCCCCTTTCCCAGCAGGTGTTCAAAACCGCAGGGTGCCTATTCCAGTTCACCCACGGCCTGCCGGGCTATGGTCGTGTTCATGAGTTCAGAGAACGGCACATACTCCTCCAGCTCTCCGGCTTCCATCATGATCTCCTGCAGATGGAAAAAGTGCTCCTCTGAAATCACGGGCCAGGGGTTCCAGGCGTCGATGGATTGATAGAGGCCCATGCTGCGCACCAAGATGTCATGGTCAATGAGCGGGAAGAAGGGTGCAATCACTTCAGCCACTTCCTCAGCGCTGTGTTCGTTTACCCAGAGCTGGCCCCTGTGGATGGCCCTGGTGAAACGCACAAACAAGTCGGGATCCTTCTCCAGCATGCTCTTGCGGGCATGGTAGACGGTGTAGCTCACTGGGCCTGCTTCAGCCCCCAGGGAAGCCACGATCTTGCCCCGCCCCCGGGCTTCCAATTCGCTCAAGGCCGGTTCAAACTGGGCGATGTAATCTCCTAGACCAGCTTCAAAGGCTCCCACCGCGGCTTCAAAGGCAAGGCTGGTGATGATCTCCACATCTTCAAAGGGTTTGATCCCGTTCTGTTTGAGGACCCATTCCAAGGTCATCTGGGGAACGCCGCCGATGCGGGCACCTACGATGGTTTTGCCGCGCACGTTGTCCCACTCGAACTCTTCATCCACATCCCTGGTCATGAAGAATGAACCATCTCTGGCGGTGAGCTGGGCAAAGCCCACTATGTGATCCACCGCCCCCTGCTGGTAGATGTACACCGCCGCTTCAGGGCCGAAGAAGCCCACATCAACTGCGCCTGAAATCAAAGCCGCGGCGCCTTTATCCGCTCCCCACGCTGTGCTCAGGTCGATCTCCAGCCCTTCATCCTCAAAAAACCCCAACGACAGCGCCACGTACTGGGGCGCATAGAACACAGAACGCACAACCTCTGACAAACGCACCTTCTGCAGGTTCTGGGCGGAAGCGTTGGCGCCCAGCAAGATGGCGACCACGATCACCGCCGCAATCAAGACTGCCCATTTCCTCTTTTCCAAAAAACATCCCCCCTTCATTTACCTTGTATAGTATTCTGGTGCCAGGAAGGTGTGCTGAAGGCGCGAAAAAAGAGGGCCCGCATCAGCCCTCTTGTGTCTGTGTACCTGGGATTACAACAGCGCTGCCCTTCAGTAGTCTGGCGACGGCCCTACGCTTGGGGAGCCATAGAAATAAACCTCAGCATCTTCACCGTTCACGGTGCGTTCGCCGGGAGTAAACGACCAGCCTTCTTTGAAAGCAACCACAAGATACGTTCCCTTCAGGCCGGATTTTTCAAAGGCGCCATCGGATCCCGAGCGGGTAGTGGCCACGATTTCGCCCTTGTCGTTGGCGAAAAGGATTAACACATCCTCGAGGCCCGCTCCGCTCTGGTCAAAGACAGCACCGCTGACGCTGTAGGCTATCCGGGTCCCGGAGAAAGTCAGCACATCGCCTTCGTCCTTGACCGGCAGCGACTCTGGCTGGAACGT
>CAZQBJ010000141.1:0-2926 GCA_964591465.1 uncultured Brevundimonas sp. | reverse complement strand
TTACTCACGCTTACCTCCGCGCCCTTCTTCGCCTTGGAGAAGCTCCAGCTGCCATTTTCACTGGTCACCGTCCTCCCCAGGGAACCAACCACGACCTCGACGCCTCCCACTCCTGCACCGGTATCCGAATCCAGCACAAAACCCGAAACGGCAATGTCTGGCCTTTTCACTCCTATGCAGCCAGTGAGCGTTGCTCCGATCAACAGTACGATGGCAATACCGATGGTCCGCTTCATTTCCAAGCCCCCTTTAACTTCAAATAGCCAAAACTAAAGGAAAAAATAGCAGATTATCCCTGCCGCGGCCAGAAAAGGCCCGAAGGGAATGGGTGTTTTGCGGTCTTGCTTGGTGATGTACAGGTAGATAATGCCGACAATGGCTCCAAAAACGGATCCCCAAAAGAGGACATAGAACACCGCCTTCCAGCCCAGGAATGATCCCACCAGGGCCAGGAGCTTGGCATCACCCATGCCCATTCCGCCCCTTGAGACAACCACAATGACCGTGATGAGGACAAAGCCAACGATGGCACCGAGCAGGCTGTCCAGCACAGGGGTTGTCCAGCCCAGAAGCGAAAACAAGAGCCCCACCCCTACTCCAGGCAGGGTCAGCACGTTGGGCAGGAGCTTATGGTCTAAGTCTATAAAGGCCAGGACCAAAAGAAGAGAAAGAAAGACAAGACCGACGATTAGCTCTGTCCATGCAGAGCTTGTCCAAGCGATCAAAGCAAAGCCCAAACCTGTAAGGAACTCAACCAAAGGATAACGCCGAGAGATCCTGGCACCACAGGCTTTACAAGCGCCTCGCTGCCACAAAAAACTAAACAGTGGAATGAGTTCAAGACTGCTTAAGCGATGACCGCATTTTGGACAGCTGGATCCCGGCTTAACCAGAGATAGGCCCCGGGGCAAGCGATATATTACCACGTTGAAGAAGCTTCCGAAGACAAGACCGAAACAGAAGGCCCAAAAGACAACCACCACTCCCATAACCAACCCCACTTCCCGAACTCAAGGGGAGTAGAAAACCACCCAGGTATGAATGAGGACTAGAGCATATAACCCGCAGGTAAAAGACATCAGACCCATGAACTTCGGTACCAATGATCTGCGCACCAACCAAAGAAGGAACAGCCCCAACGGTACAGCAACGAGTTTGTACAAGGCAAAGAACCCAGTGCCAACCAATGGACGCATGAGAGGATTCCATTCGCTGTGCTGTCCGTAGACAACCAGGTGCTGGGTAGCTAAGAAGTCCAAGCAGTTAAAGATGCCGATAAACAACAGCAGCCATGCTAGACTACGGTATCGTCTTCCTCCCGCGAACACAAAACTCACTCCTAGGGCCTTTTACCCTAGGCTATCCGCTTGATGGAGAGGATATGACAGGTTTTCTCATCTACTTCACATACCGGACTCTATCTCCAGAAGTCCCTTCCAGCTGCGCGTTTAGCAACCTGACCGTCTTGGAAACGCTGGCCGTTCGCTGTGTCTTTCTCGAGTTGATGGTGACCTTGATGTTTAGCAAAGAATTGGACCCACTTACCGAGTGAAATGCAAGTTCATACTCCATTCCATCAGCGGAGAATATGGGCTGTCCATCCACCAGAACCGCATTTCCGTCACTATAGGTCTCCAGGAAAGAACCCTGAAACTCCGGAGGAGACTCTGGGCTGGAGTAGGCTGCCAGCCTCTTGCTGTAGACCAATTCCCTTTCTAGAAAAATCGCCACAGCCCGCGCTTCCTGCTGCAGCCATGCTTGCTCACTTCCCCTTGAGTACGCGTTGACGACGAAAGAAAAGGCTCCAGAGGCCAATCCCACAACCAGGCCCACCAAAACCAGCACCGTCATCACTTCTAACAGTGAGTAACCGTCATCATTACATCTACCCTGTTTCAGCATCGCTCTCCCTCACTACTAGTCAGCCTTGAAAGTGCTGAGTTTCGCCACGCCGTAGCGTCCGGCGGGCACTGTGACTGTGATGAGTTTTCCCTTCACCTCTACCCCGTCTACGATCTGCACCTCTTCGGTCCAATCTACACCCTCAAGGCCATCCAGGTTATCTGTTGCCAGAACGCGTTCCAATAGCTCCTGAGCCTCTGCAAACGCCCTATAGCGATCCCCTGCAGCGAGAATAGAGCCTATGGAGGAAGAAAAGACGCCAGAAAAGCCACCTATTATCAGCCCCAGAACAACCACAGCCACCAGCACTTCTACGAACGAGAACCCTTGTTCCTGCTTCATCATCTGAGATCCATTCCCTCTTCATCGAGTCCCGGGGGAGTAGACGATCCAAGTGGAGAAGATCTTGGCCAACTCTGGACCGGAAATCCGCCTCAATTTCTCCGGGGTCTGCAGTTTACCATCTTTCCATGGTGTTCCGTTTTCGAACCTATAGTAACCCTCGCGAGCAACGCCGGGCAAAGTCTGTGAGAAGTAGACCACCCCATAAGACCCATCTCCATGGTCTGAGTAGGTGTTGAGCACCAACTCGGCTCCGTTTGTCTGTAAGTCAATCTTGGTTTTAAAAGCTACGTAATCAGTATAGAGGTGTAGTTTGCTGCCGTTGTTGAAATGCAGCTTATTGCCCGATGAAAACTCCATGGCAGGCGCCCTGAAGTTGTGATCTTTCTCAGGATCGTACTTGTTGTTGTGAAGTGTTATGATCTGGTTGTCGGCCTCAAACAAGACCGGGCCGGTATACACTAAAGGAGTGTCTGCGTGGGCAGGCTGCAATTCCAGGTGTTTTCCCGAGTTATGTAGGGAAGCCCAGCCGATTTTCTCTGCTCTGTCGGCCTCTCCTAGGAGAGACTCCAGGTACACCTTGCATCTAATTGTCTCCTCAGCTCTCCCCGGATCGGTAACGTATCCCGTAGCCCTGATCTCCACGCTCCCCTCCTCAGAATCACGAGTGAAGGCCACGTTG
>CAZQBJ010000140.1:0-6021 GCA_964591465.1 uncultured Brevundimonas sp. | reverse complement strand
CCGCTTCGGCATGACCCATTTCGTCAATCCGAAGGACGTCTCCGGCGACCTGGTGGCCCATCTGGTCGAGCTGACCGGCGGCGGGGCCGACTACACCTTCGACTGCACCGGCAACACCGACGTCATGCGCACGGCGCTTGAGGCCTGCCACCGCGGCTGGGGCGAGAGCGTGATCATCGGCGTGGCCGAGGCCGGCAAGGAGATCGCCACCCGGCCGTTCCAGCTGGTCACCGGCCGCGTCTGGCGCGGCTCGGCCTTCGGCGGCGCGCGCGGCCGGACGGACACGCCGAAGATCGTCGACTGGTACATGGACGGGAAGATCGAGATCGACCCGATGATCACCCACACCCTGCCGCTGGAGCGGATCAACGAGGCCTTCGACCTGATGCGCGCGGGCGAGAGCATCCGTTCGGTGGTGGTGTTCTGATCGAGTCAGTTGTGAAAAAGGACGGACTGCTGTAAGGGTGACGCTTCACAGCAGGAGGGGACTGTCATGTTCACCCACATCACCGTCGGCGCAAACGACGTCGAGGCGTCGCGCAAATTCTATGACGCGGTCCTGACCGCGCTCGGTCACGAGCCGGCGCAGGGGCCGGACCCGAAGGGTCGCTACTGGTGGCGCACGGCGCGCGGCGCCTTCGCCGTCGGCAAGCCGATCGACGGCGAGCCGGCCTGCCACGCCAACGGCGGCACCATCGGCTTCGCGGCGAAGACCCCCGAGATGGTCCACGCCTTCCACGACGCCGGGGTGGCGGCCGGCGGGCGCGCCATCGAGGACCCGCCGGGCTTGCGCGAGGGCGCGTTCGGCAAGCTGTACCTGGCCTATCTGCGCGACCCGGCCGGCAACAAGATCTGCGCCCTGCACCGCGTCGGATAGTCGCCGGACGGCTTCCAGGAGGCGGGGCTGAGGCCTAAGTGTCGGGGCATGGAAACCACCAAGACCCACACCGTCCACGGCGGAACGCTCCGCTACCTGCGTCACGACAGCGCCGCCACCGGCACGCCCATGACCCTGTCGGTCTTCGTTCCGCCGGGCGAAGGCCCGTTCCCGGTGCTGATCTGGCTGTCGGGTCTGACCTGCACCGAGGACAATTTCACCACCAAGGCCGGGGCCTATCGGGCGGCGGCCGAGCATGGCCTGATCCTCGTGGCCCCCGACACCAGCCCGCGGGGCGAGGGCGTGGCCGACAGCCCGGACTACGACCTGGGCCAGGGGGCCGGCTTCTATCTGGACGCGACCCGGGCGCCCTGGGCGCCGCACTTCGCCATGGAGACCTATGTCGTCCGCGACCTGATCGAGGCGGTCGAGTCCCACTTCCCGGCCAACGGCCGCCGCGCCGTCTTCGGCCACTCCATGGGCGGGCACGGGGCCCTCACCCTGGCCCTGCGCCATCCGCAGCTGTTCGCCAGCGTCTCGGCCTTCGCCCCGATCTGTTCGCCGACCCGTTGCCCGTGGGGTGAAAAGGCGTTCTCGGCCTACCTCGGCGACGACGGGACGGCCTGGGCGGCGCACGACGCCGCCCGCCTGATGGAGGCCGGGGAAGGCAAGGGGGCCTTCGACGACATCCTGATCGACCAGGGCGACGCGGACGCCTTCCTGGCCGAGCAGCTGAAGCCCGAACTGCTGCGGGCGGCCGCCGAGGCCGCGGGCCAGAAGATCACCCTGCGCATGCAGCCGGGGTACGACCACAGCTATTTCTTCATGGCCAGTTTCATCGACGACCACGTCGCCTTCCACGCGCGGCGGCTGAAACGTTGACAGGGCAGGGCGCGGAGGCCATAAGCGCGCCTTTCCCGCGCCGGGCCACGCCCTGCGCGCGAAAATCCATAACGGGTGACACGTGGACCGCCGTTGCGATCGCGTCTCCATCGGGGAGGCGCCGGGCCGTGTCGAACAAGAGAGTGACGTATGTCCAAGCGCCATAGCGCCAAGTACAAGATCGACCGCGCCATGGGTGAAAACCTGTGGGGTCGCGCCAAGTCTCCGGTCAACAAGCGGTCCTACGGCCCCGGCCAGCACGGCCAGCGCCGCAAGAACAAGGTGTCGGACTTCGGCCTGCAGCTGAAGGCCAAGCAGAAGCTCAAGGGCTACTACGGCGACATCACCGAAAAGCAGTTCCGCCGGACCTACGACGAGGCCGCCCGCCGCAAGGGCAACACCTCGGAGAACCTCATCGCCCTGCTGGAAAGCCGTCTGGACGCGGTCGTCTACCGCGCCAAATTCGTGCCGACCGTCTGGGCCGCCCGCCAGTTCGTCAACCACGGCCACGTGCTGGTCAACGGCAAGAAGGTGAACATCGCCTCCTACCGGGTGAAGGCCGGCGACGTGATCGAGGTCAAGGAAAAGTCGCGCAACATGGCGCTGGTGCTCGAGGCCCAGCAGTCGTCCGAGCGCGACGTGCCGGACTATCTGGAGCTGGGCGACCGCGGCTTCTCGGTGCGTCTGGTTCGCGCCCCGGACCTGGCCGACGTGCCGTATCCGGTGAAGATGGAGCCGAACCTGGTGGTCGAGTACTACTCGTCCTGATTTCGGATCTGTTCCCGTCTCGAAGGCCCCGGGTCACCCCCGGGGCCTTTGTCGTTCAGGGGATGCAACCGGGCCAAATCACCCTATAGTCACGCCCTGTTCAGTCGCCTCCGGAGGGGCCGTGATCCGCGTCGTCCTGTCAGCTGTGCTTGCGGCCCCGCTGGTGTCGGCCTGCGTCTACATCGAGGCGCACGAGGCCCCGGCGGCGACCGTGCGCATCGACATGCCCGGCCAGATCGAGGCCATCCACGCGGCCGCCTTCACCGCCGACCACGCCCTGTTCCGGGTCAGCTCGAACGGCTGCACCAGCAAGGCCGACATCGAGCCGGTGATCGACCGGAGCCGGCGCGAGGCGGTCATCACCTTGCGGCGCATCCGCCCCGACGAGTGCGACGCCGCGCTGCCGGACGGGGTGCAGATCGAATACAGCTTCGCGGAGCTGGGCCTCGAGACCGGCCAGAAGGCCCGGGTGAACAACCCGTTCCTGATCCGCTAGGGCGGACCTGACACAAATTTCACGTGTTTCCCCGCGGCCTGTCGCCTAGCTTGGCCGTAGGGGCTGTTCCACCAACAACAACGAGTCGAGACTATGAAACGCGTCCTCCTCGCCATTGCGCTCACCGCACCGCTGCTGGCGGGCTGCATCATCATCGCCACCGACGAGCCGACGAGCACCCATTCGTCGCACTCGACCCACTACGAGCGCGACTGACCCGGCGCCTGCGGCCTCAGGCGCTGAACGGGGCGACCATGTCGGCCGGGATGCGCTGGGGCCGCATGGTTCGCGCGTCGACCAGACACCATTCGGACAGGCCCTGGGCGCACAGCCGCCCGTCGCCGTCCTCGATCCGGACATAGCGGGCGAAGCGGGGCCCCTGCGGGTCGCCGACCCAGGTGCGCGCCACGGCCGTGGCGCCCGGGGGCAGCGGCCGCAGGTAGTCGATCTCGTGACGCAGGGCGACCCACGACCAGCGGGCCCGCTCCTCGGCTGAGAACCGCGCGTTCCAGTGCGCCGTGCCGGCCTCCTGCAGCCAGCCGACATACACCACATTGTTGACGTGGCCGTTCTCGTCGATGTGCTCGGGACCGATGGCCAGCGGCAGGACGAAGACCTCGCGGTCCTCGCGCGGCGTCAGCTCCCGCTTCACGCCGGCAGCACGCCCTTTTCGGCCAGCAGCGGCTGCAGCTCGCCGGCCTGGAACATCTCGCGCACGATGTCCGACCCGCCGATGAACTCGCCCTTGACGTAGAGCTGCGGGATGGTCGGCCAGTCGGTGTAGGACTTGATGCCGTCGCGCAGGGACTCGTCCTGCAGCACGTCCACGCCGACGAACGGCGCCCCGACGTGGTCGAGGATCTGCACCACCAGCGAGGAGAAGCCGCAGCGCGGCGCATCCGGCGTGCCCTTCATGAACAGCACCACCGGGTGTTCGGCCACGGTGTTGGCGATGAAGGCGTGGACGGGGTTTTCGGTTGCGGTCGCGTCGGTCACGGCAAGGCCTTTTGCAGGGGGCGCCCTCAGCTAGGCGCGGGGCCTGGCCGGGTCAAGGCGCGGCCGTGCGGCCGGACCGCGCAGTCAGGCCGCCTGGCGGACCCGGGCCATCTCGATCTGGGCCGACAGGCCCGGCGGCAGGTCGCGCTCGGGGGTGTGCAGCAGCTCGGCCAGCCGCGCCGGATCCTCGGCGTCGACCATGACGGTCGAGATCATCGGGTCGGTCAGGGCGAAGGCCAGGCAGATTTGCTCGGCGTCCCAGTTGGGCGTGCGGTGCAGGAACTGGAAGGTGCCGGCGCCCTCCAGCGGGTTCTCCGCCGACGGCTTGCCCGCGCCCCAGCCGAACAGGCCCCTGCGGCGCGGCCCGTTGGACAGCTCCTCGACGCGGCGGGCGGTCGACAGTTCGTCGGGGAAGTAGCCATAGGCCATCACCGCCATGTCGCGCTCGGCCGCGGCCCGCACCCGGTGGCGCACCATCCACGGCGAGTTGGCGTGGAACGGCGTGGCCAGAACGTCGAAGGCGTTGGTCGAGACGTAGGCGTCCATCACCTCGTCCTCGCCGGCGATGCCCAGCAGGCGCACGCGCCCGGCCGAGCGCTGGGCCTTCAGCGCGTTCAGGGCGGTCTGGGACAGCTCGTCGCCGCCCGGCTCGTCCAGCAGCGCCAGGTCGATCCATTCCAGCCCCGAGACGCGCAGGGCCCGGTCAATGGCCCCGGTCAGGCCCTCGGCCGAGAAGTCGCGCGGACCGCGCCGGTTCTCGGGCTGGCCCAGCTGCAGGGAGACGAACACCAGCTTGCGGTCCACCGCCGACAGGGCCTCGCCGGCCAGTTCGACCAGCACCGGGTCGGCGCTGAGCAGCTGGAAGGTGTTCACCCCGCCTTCGAGCGCCGTGTAGATCAGCTCGCGCGCGGCGGCCGGACCGCGGGCCAGGGCGGCGTCGCCCAGGCGCAGGGTGATGGTCGAGACAACGGAGCCCGATCGACCAAAGGGACGATAGCGCATGTTCAGGTTCCTTCAGGCGCGGAGGTTTCCAGCGCCAGGGCGTGAAGTTCGCCGCCCATCCGCCCCTTCAGGGCGGCGTAGACGAGCTGATGCTGGCGGACGCGCGGCAGGCCGGCGAAGGCGGACGACACGATGCGGGCGCGATAGTGGTCGCCGTCGCCGGCGAGGTCCTGGATGGCGATCTCGGCGTCGGGAAAAGCCGCCCGCAGGCAGGCTTCGAGTTCCTCGACCGGCATCGGCATTGGGCGCACCTCCAGATTCGCGCGCGAGTCTGGCGCGTAAACCTTAAGGCCGCGCTTACGAAATCCAGTCCGGCAGCCAGCCTTCGTGGCGGGCGCGCAGCTCGGCCAGCGGGATGCTGAACAGGTCCTTCGAGGCGAAGTCCTCGCCGCCGGCCCGTCCGACCACCGAGGCGTGCACCCCGGCCGCCCGGGCCGCCTCGATCAGCGCTTCCGGATCGGCCACGGCGGCCAGGTAGCGGGCCTGGTCTTCGCCGAACAGCAGGATGTGCGCGTGCGCTTCGCTGGTCGGCTCCAGCACCACGCCGACGTCCGACGCCAGCGCCATCTCCGCGGCCGCGGCCAGCAGGCCGCCGTCCGACAGGTCGTGCACCTGGGTCAGGCGGCCTTCGAGGATCTCGCCGCGCACGAAATCCCCGACCTTGCGCTCCAGCGCCAGATCGACCGGCGGCGGGGCGCCGTCCTCGCGGCCCAGCACCTCGCGCAGATAGATCGAGGCGCCCAGCTGGCCGATCGTCTCGCCGATCAGCACCAGGGCGTCGCCCTCGGCCACGCCCGAGAAATTGGCCGCCAGGTCGTAGTTGCGCAGCAGGCCGACGGCCCCGACCGTCGGGGTCGGCGGAATGGCCGCGCCGCTGGTCTCGTTGTACAGGCTGACGTTGCCGCTCACGACCGGGAAGTCGAGGGCCGCGCAGGCCTCGGCCATGCCGTCGATGGCGCGCACGAACTGGCCCATGATCTCGGGCCGCTCCGGATTGCCG
>CAZQBJ010000139.1:0-6032 GCA_964591465.1 uncultured Brevundimonas sp. | reverse complement strand
GTCTGACGGGCCTGGGCCGGGACGACATCTTCGGCGAGGCCCGCGGGCTGGCCGACACCATCCAGGGCCACCTGACCCTGCTGTCGGACCGCGCCAACATCCTGGCGGTGATCCGCGAGGACCTGCTGGCGGTGAAGACGGAGTTCGCCGTGCCGCGCCGGACCCGCATCGGCGAGGGCGACTTCGAACTCGAGGACGAAGACCTGATCCCGCGCGAGGACATGGTCGTGACGGTGACCCACACCGGCTACGTCAAGCGGGTGCCGCTGAACACCTACCGGACCCAGCATCGCGGCGGCAAAGGCCGTTCGGGCATGGCGATGAAGGACGAGGACGCGATCGTGGGCGTGTTCTCCGCCTCGACCCACGCGCCGGTGCTGTTCTTCGCCTCGAACGGCAAGGCCTACAAGCTGAAGGTCTGGCGCCTACCGCTGGGCACGCCGCAGTCGCGCGGCAAGGCGTTCGTCAACCTGCTCCCGATCGAGCCGGGCGACACGATCATGAACGTGCTGCCGCTGCCCGAGGACGAGGCCGAATGGGACGGCCTGGACATCATGTTCGCCACCCGCTCGGGCAACGTGCGGCGCAACAAGCTGTCGGACTTCGTCAACGTCAACCGGGCCGGCAAGATCGCCATGAAGCTGGACGAGGGCGACTCCATGGTCGGCGTCGCCCTGTGCACGGCCGACGAGGACATCCTGCTGACCACGGCTCTGGGCCGCTGCATCCGCTTCAAGGCGGACGACGTGCGGGTGTTCAAGGGCCGCGACTCCACCGGCGTGCGCGGCGTCCGCCTGCAGGCCGGCGACGAGGTGATCTCGATGGCCGTGCTGCGCCGGATGGAGGCCACGCCGGCCGAACGCGTGGCCTATCTCAAGCAGGCCTCGGCCCTGCGTCGGGCGACCGGCGAGACCGAGGAGGACGCCGGGCCGGAGGTGGTCGAGGCGGACGAGGAGGCCGTCGACGGCGAGGCGATCCTGACCACCGAGCGGCTGGCCGAGATGGGGGCTGGCGAACAGTTCATCCTGACCGTCGCCGACACCGGCCTGGGCAAACGCTCCTCGGCCTATGAGTACCGGCGCACGGGCCGGGGCGGGCAGGGTCTGGTGGCCCACGACCTGTCGCGGCGCGGCGGCCGTCTGGTCGCCTCGTTCCCCGTCGAGGACAGCGACGAGCTGCTGCTGGTCACCGACCACGGCCAGCTGATCCGCACCCCGGTGGCGCAGGTCCGCATCGCGGGCCGCAACACCCAGGGCGTGTACATCTTCCGCGTGGCCGAGGGCGACCGGGTGGTGTCGGTCGAGCGGCTGGCCGAGCCCTCCGGGGGCGACGACGCCGCCGACGAGGCGGACGAGGCCGGAGACGATCCGGCGGCCTAGCCGCCGGACTCGACCGGCGCGCGGGCCGGCTGCTAAACCGGCCTGCACCTCGGGGGAGAGAACGCCAATGCGCATCGGGCTTTATCCGGGCACTTTCGACCCCGTGACCATCGGGCACCTGGACCTCATCGGCCGGGCGGTGAAGCTGGTCGACCAGCTGGTCATCGGCGTGGCCCTGAACGACGACAAGGGGCCGCTGTTCTCCACCGCCGAGCGCGTGGCGATGATGCAGGAGGCGGTCCGCCCGCTGCATGACGGCGACCAGATCGTGGTCCGCCCGTTCGACAGCCTGCTGATGCATTTCGCCGAGGAGCTGGGCGCCCAGATCATCATCCGCGGCCTGCGCGCCGTGGCGGATTTCGAGTACGAATTCCAGATGACCGCGATGAACCAGAAGCTCAACTCGCGGATCGAGACCGTCTTCCTGATGGCCGACCCGCGGCACCAGGCGATCGCCTCGCGGCTGGTGAAGGAAATCGCACGGCTTGGCGGGACCATCGACGGCTTCGTCACGCCGGAGGTCGCCCGGGCGGTTCGCGCCAAATACAGGGGATAGGGATGTACAAGCGTTTGGCGATGGCCGCGGCCGTGGCGCTGGCGGCGGCGGGGCCGGTCGCGGGGCAGGCGCAGGACGCCTGGCGGGCCACGCCGGCGGAAAACCTGCTGGTGCTGGACACCACCAAGGGCCGGGTGCTGGTCGAGATGGCCCCGCACGTCGCGCCGGCGCACGTCGAGCGCCTGCGCACCCTGGCCAGCCAGGGATTCTACGACGGCCAGGCGTTCCACCGCGTGATCAGGGATTTCATGGCCCAGACGGGCGATCCGTCCGGCACCGGCGCGGGCGGCAGCGACCTGCCGAACCTGCCGGGGGAATTCCGCTACCGCCGCGGCCGCGACATCCCCTTCATCCAGGTCACCGGCTCCGACGCCGGCGCGCGCGTGTCGGGCATCCTGGGCCTGCACGGCAATCTGCCGGTGGTGACCCAGCCGGACGCCCAGATGATGCTGACGGCGGACTTCAAGGTCGACGCCTCGGCCTGGTTCTGTCCCGGGGTCGCCGGGATGGCCCGGACCGAAGACCCGAACAGCGCCAACAGCCAATTCTACCTGATGACAGGGACCGGGCCGAACCTGAACGGCCAGTACACCGTCTGGGGCCGGGTGGTGGAAGGGCTGGACGTTGTCGAGCGGCTGAAGGCCGGTCCGATGGAAGCCAACGGCGCGGTCGGCGCCGATCCGGACCGGGTGGTGCGCGCGCGCGTCGCGACCGACCTGCCCGAGGCCGAACGGCCGCGAGTCGAGGTGATGGACGTCCGCTCGCCGGCTTTCCAGGCGGTGATCGAGGAAGCCCGGGCGGCACGCGGGTCGCGTTTCTCGATCTGCGATATCCAGGTGCCGACGCGGGTCGCGGGCGGCTGAGGGAGGGCGAGCGATGAAGGTGCAGGCTCTGGCGATCGCGGCGGTGCTGGCGGCAAGCGGGCCGGCCCTGGCGCAGGAGACGACGGCTCCGGTCGAGGCCCCGGCCGCCGAGGCCTGGCGAACGGTCCCCGCAGAGAACCTGCTGGTCATCGACACCAACCGCGGCCGCATCCTGGTCGAGATGGTTCCGCAGATCGCGCCGGCCCATGTGGATCGCATGCGGCTGCTGGCGCGGCGCGGCTTCTTCGACGGCCTGGTCTGGCACCGGGTGATCGACTGGTTCATGGCCCAGACGGGCGATCCGCTGGGCAGCGGGGAGGGGCAGAGCCCCTATCCGGACCTGCCGGCCGAGGTCACCTTCCGGCGCGGGCCGCAGCTGCCCTTCACCCCGGTCAACAGCCCCGCGGGCCTGGTCGGCGGGTTCGTCGGCTCGCTGCCGGTGATGAGCCAGCCGGACGCGCTGATGGCCGTCACCGGCGACAACATGGTGCACGGCTGGGGCGTGTATTGCCCCGGTGTGGCGGGCATGGCCCGGGACGAGAACCCCGACAGCGCCAACAGCCAGTTCTTCATCATGCGCCAGCCCTATCCGGCGCTGGACAAGCGCTACACGATCTGGGGCCGGGTGGTGGACGGGCTCGAGGTGGTGCGGGCGATCAAGGCCGGGAACGACGCCACCGGCGCGGTGACCGGCCCGGACGTCATGACCCGCGTGCGGGTCGCGGCGGACCTGGCGGAGGCGGAGCGGCCGGCGGTGCAGGTGCTGGACACCGACAGCGACCGGTTCGCCGAGCTGGCCGACGCCGCCCGGCGGGCGCGGGGCGCGGATTTCTCCCTCTGCGACATCGACCTGCCGGTGCGGGTCTCCGGCGGCGCCTAGCGCCGGCGCCGCCGGCGGCGACGGCGCGGCGGCCGGGTCATCATCGACAGCAACATCCCCTCGCGCAGGCCGCGGTCGGCCACCCGCACCCGCTCGCACGGCCAGCTGCGCTGGACCGCCTCGAGGATGGCCGCCCCGGCCAGCACCAGATCGGCGCGGTCGGGGCCGATGCACGGCTGGGCGGCGCGCCCGCCGGGGCCCAGCGCGGCCAGCCGGTCGGCCGCCTCGCGACACTGCTGCACGGTCATCCAAAGGCCGTCGACCCGGGCGCGGTCATAGCGGCTGAGGCCGAGGTGAATGCCGGCCAGGCTGGTGATGGCGCCGGAGGTGCCAATCAGCTGGGCGCGGCCGGCCACGAAGTGCGGATGCAGCGTCGGCGCGCCGCCGTGGGAGTCGATCACCCCGCGGACCTCGGCCACCAAGGCCTCGTACCAGGCCTGGGTCGGCGGCGAAGGTTCCGGATGCCGCTCGGCCAGGGTCACGACCCCCAGCGGCGCGGACATCCAGGTCTCGGTGCGGAAGCGGCCGTCCCCGTTCCGGCGCAGCCACGACAGCTCGGTCGAGCCGCCGCCCACATCGACCACGATCGCCGCCTCGGCCTCCGGGTCGAGCAGATTGGCGCAGCCGGCCACCGACAGGCGCGCCTCCTCGTCCGGATCGATGATGTCCAGCCTGAGGCCGGTGCGGGCGGCGATGCGGTCGAGGAACTCGGCGCCGTTGGTCGCCGTTCGGCAGGCCTGGGTGGCCACGGCGCGAAGCCGGCGCGGATCGACCCGGCGCCGGGCGATGCGTTCGGCGCAGATGCCGAGGGCCTCGGCCGCCCGGTCCATAGCCGCGTCCGCCAGCCGGCCGCTGCCCGACAGGCCCTCGCCCAGCCGGACAATCCGGGAGAAGGCCTCGACCACGCGAAAGCCCGTCCCGGCCGGCCGCGCGATCAGCAGCCGACAATTGTTGGTCCCCAGGTCCAGCGCCGCGTAGCACGGGCCGTCATGACCTGACCGGGACCCGCCGTCGCGCCCTGCAGGCGCGCCGCCAGCCTCTGACATCGGCCAAACCTTCATCGGCGCCGCGGAGCGCGCGCCGTTCTCGTCGATCAGCCTACGCGGGCGAGACGCGGCCCGCCAAGCGAATATGAGCGAAGATGAACGACGCCGTTCAGCCTGCAGCCATCGGCCGTGGGGCAGGCTGGCGGCATGTTCATCGCCCGCACAGCAAAATTCGGCATCGGCCAGGTGGTCCGTCACCGGTCGCAGGGCTTTCGCGGCGTGGTGATCGACGTGGATCCCGAATACGGCGGCCGCACCGCCTGGCTGGCGGCCGCGTCCGAGGGCGACCGGCCGGACCTGGATCAGCCCTTCTATCACCTGCTGGCCGAGGCCGGGGACGACAGCTGCATCGCCTATGTCTCCGAGGAAAATCTCGAAGCGGACGACAGCGGCCAGCCGGTGCGCCATCCCCAGCTGGCCCAGCTGTTCGCCGGCTTCGAGCGCGACCGGTACGTCGCCCGTCCGACGCTGGTGAACTGAGCCGGGCGGGCCGGCGCGGTTCGAAAAATCATTCGGCCGCCCTGTCGGGGTGGGGTTTACTCGTTCGTCCTGTGACCGAGAGGAGACCCGCCGATGCTGTACGCCGTGCTTTGCTACAACGCCGAGGACGTCGTCATGTCCTGGAGCCAGGAAGAGGACGACGCGGTCATGGCGCGGCTGGACGTCGTGCACCAGCGGCTGATCAACGAAGGCAAGTTCGGCCCGGCGGCGCGGCTGATGCCGACGACCGCCGCCACCACCCTGCGCAAGAGCGACGGGGCGGTGCTGGACGGGCCGTTCGCCGAGACCAAGGAACAGCTGCTGGGCCTGTACATCATCGACGTGGCGGACCTCGAGGAGGCGCTGCAGGTGGCGCGCGACCTGACCGCGGCCAATCCGGGCGGGGCCTACGAGCTGCGGCCGCTGCGGCTGTTCCTGCCGGGGGTGCTGAAAGCGTGAGCGAACTGGCCTGGATCGACGCGGCGCTGACGTCCGCCCGACCCCAGGCGGTGGGCGCCCTGCTGCGCTATTTTCGCGACCTCGATACCGCCGAGGAGGCCTACCAGGAAGCCTGCCTGCGGGCGCTGAAGAACTGGCCGCGCAACGGACCGCCGCGCGATCCGGCGGCCTGGCTGATCATGGTCGGGCGCAACGCGGCCATCGACCAGACCCGCCGCCAGGCCCGCCAGCAGGCGCTGCCGGACGAGGACCAGATCTCGGACCTGGAGGACGCCGAGGCGGACCTGGCCGAGCGGCTGGACAGCGCCGACTATCGCGACGACGTGCTGCGGCTGCTGTTCATCTGCTGCCATCCGGACCTGCCGGCGA
>CAZQBJ010000138.1:0-6035 GCA_964591465.1 uncultured Brevundimonas sp. | reverse complement strand
GCCGTGCTGCGCGCCCTGGCCGACTGGCTACGGCGCAATCACCACCGCTTCGACCGGCTGATGGCCGTCTGCACCGGCGCCTACGCCCTGGCCGAAGCCGGCCTGGCGGATGGCCGGGTCCTGACCACCCACTGGGCCCACGCCCGGGAGCTGCAGCGCCGGTATCCTGCCGTCCGGGTCGAGGCGGAGGCCCTGTTTCGCCAGGACGGGCGTCTGTTCTCCTCCGGCGGCGTGACCGCCGGCATCGACCTGGCGCTGGAGCTGATCGAGGCCGACCACGGGCCGGCCGCGGCCATGGCCGCGGCGCGCGAGCTGGTCGTCTTCCTGCGCCGCAGCGGCGGACAGGCCCAGTTTTCCGGCCCCCTGCGCCTGCAAAGCCGGGCCGCCGGCCCGCTCGGCGAGGTCTGCCTGTGGGCGGCCTCGAACCTCGACGCGGACCTGTCGGTCGAGGCCCTTGCGGCCCGCGCCGGCCTCAGTCCCCGCCAATTTTCCCGCCGCTTCCGGGCCGCGTTCGGAACCGCGCCGGGCGGCTACGTCCAGGCCCTGCGGCTGGACGGGGCGCACGCCCTGCTCGGCCAGGGCGTCGCCGTGGCCCAGGCCGCCGCGGCCAGCGGCTTTCACAGTCCCGACGGCTTCCGCCGGGCCTTCGAGCGCCGGTTCGCCGTCGCCCCCGGCGAGTACCGCCGCCGCTTCAGCCTCCAGCGGAGTCCGACATGACCTCGATCCATCGCCGCGCCCTGCTGTGCGCCGGCCTGGCCGGACTGGCCGGCGCCGCCCACGCCCGCCAGACCAGCGGCTTCGTCTGTCCGCCGTGCGGCTGCGCCATGGACGGCGCGGTGTTCCCCGACCCCGGCCTCTGCCTGGCCGGGGGCTTGCGGCTGGGTCCGGCCTCGCCCGCGCCGGTCGACCCGCGGGCCGTGGCCCGGGGCGGGGTTTTGTTCTGGGCCGCGGGCGGCCCGACCCGGCCGCAGCAGCGCATCGGCGTCCATTACTATCGGCCGGACACCTTCACCCCGGCCTCCCCGATCCTCATCGTGCTGCCCGGCGCCGGCCGGGACGGGGACGAATATCGCGACGCCTGGATCGAGGCGGCCGAGCGGTCCGGGGCCCTGGTCGCCGCCCTGGAATATCCCGCCGCCGACTACGACTTCGCCGCCTATCACATGGCCGGACTGGTCCGCGACCTGTCGTTCCCGCCGGGCGCCGCCGCCTCGGACTTGGTGCGGCTGCGCGACGAGGACATCGTGTTCACGCCCAATCCGCGGCCCGAAGAGTGGCTGTTCGGCGATTTCGACCGCATCTTCGACCTGCTGCGGACGGCGACCGGCTCGGTCCAGACCGGCTACGACCTGTTCGGCCATTCAGCCGGCGCGCAGATCCTGCACCGCATGGCCCTCGCCTGGCCGGACTCGCGCGCCCGCCGCATCGTGGCGGCCAATGCGGGCTTCTACACCCTGCCCGACCTGGACGCGCCGCTGCTGTTCGGCCTGGGCGGCAGCGGCGTCGACGCGGCGACCCTGCGGCGGGGTTTTTCCTCGCGCCTGATCCTGCTGCTCGGCGCGCTGGACGACAGCGACGAGGCCGGCGGCGTTCATCTGCACACGCCTCAGGCCGACCAGCAGGGCCGCGGCCGGCTGTCGCGCGGCCGGTATTTCCATCGCTTCGCCGAGCGCCAGGCGGCGGCCATGCAGGCGCCGCTGGCCTGGCGGCTCGAGGTCGTTCCGGACGTCGCCCACGACTTCCGCGCCATGAGCCGCGCCGCCGCCCGCCTGCTGTACGACACGCCCTGAGCGAAGCCCGCCCTACCGGCGGAACACCCCGACCAGCTCGATGTGAGCGGACCACAGGAACTGATCGACCGGCGTCACCCGCTCCAGGCGAAAGCCGGCGTCGATCAGCACCCGGGCGTCGCGGGCGAAGGTCGCCGGATTGCACGACACCCCGACCACCACCGCCGCGCCGCTGCCGGCGATCTGGCGGCTCTGCTCCAGCGCGCCGGCCCGCGGCGGGTCGAACACGATCGCCTCGCAGCCCTTCAGCTCGTGCGGCGACAGCGGCCGGCGGAACAGGTCGCGCGCCTCGGCCGTGACGCCCTTGAGCCCCCGGGTCGCGCCTACCGCCCCCTTCAGCGCCGCGATCGCGCCGGCCGAGGAGTCGGCCGCCAGCACCGGCGCCGCCTCGGCCAGTGGAAAGGTGAAGGCCCCGGCCCCGCAGAACAGGTCGGCGATCCGCCGGGCCCCGCGCACCGCCTCGACCGCCCGGGCGACCATGGCCGCCTCGGCCTCGGGCACCGCCTGCAGGAAACCGCCGGCTGGCAGGGCCACGGCGGCCACCCCGAAGCGCACCATCGGCTGGCGGGCCAGATAGAGCATCTCGCCGGCCAGGGTCAGGCGCGCCAGATCGGCCTCGGCCGCGCGGGCGGCGGCCAGCCGGCGACGGTCGGCCGACAGCCCGCCGGACCGCCGCTCGACCCCCGTCACGTCCACGTCCAGCCCGGTCAGGGTCCAGGTCGCGTGCAGGGTCGGGGCCGACTTCGGGTGGTCCAGCACCGCGTCGGCCACCCGCGCCAGGGCCGGGAAGGCCGCGACCAGCCGCGGATCGGCCACCGGGCAGCTGCTGATCTCCACCAGCGACCACGACTTCCTCGCCTTGAACCCGAGCGCCACCCGGCCGTCGGGCTTGCGCCGCGCATGCAGGGCCAGCCGGCGGCGCGACGCCGGCGGCGAGGCCACCGTCGGATCGATCTCCGTCTCGATCCGCTCGCGGGCCAGCTGCAGGCGCACCTGTTCGCGCTTCCACGCCAGATAGGGCCCGCTGGCCCAGTGCTGCAGCGAACAGCCGCCGCATTCCCCGTAGTGGGGCGAGACCGGCGCCACGCGCTCGGGACTGGGCTCCAGGATGGCGGCCCGCTCGGCCCGGCCCTGGCGCACCTCGGCGCGCACCCGCTCCCCCGGCAAGGTCAGGGGCGCGAACACCGGCCCGGCCGGGGTCTCGGCGATCCCGTCGCCCTGGTGGCCCACGCGGGTGATGATCAGGTCCTGCTCGGTCATGGCGCGTGTCTAGCCGGTCGCGGCGGCGGAAACATGAACGAAGATGAACGACCCGCTCAAAGTCCGTTCAGCTTGGCCGGCCTATCCCTCGTCTCACGGACAGGGGCGGTCGCCGATCGGCGCCGGGTCCGCAAGAACGAACCGGGAGCCAGACGATGTTGAACCGTTCCAGAATTTTCAAAGCCGGCGCCTTCGCCGCCCTCGCCGCCGCCGGGGCCATGGCCCTGCCCGCGGCCGCCTCGGCCCAGAGCTACGGCCAGTACGGCTACAGCCAGTCCTACGACGGCGGGTACTACGACCAGTGCCGACGCGACACCCGCCAGCGCCAGGTCGCCGGCGGCCTCGTCGGCGCGGCCATCGGGGCCATCGCCGGCCGCTCGATCGCCGACCGCAACGTGCGCAGCGAAGGCGGCCTGCTGGGCGGCGTCCTGGGCGCCGCGGTCGGAGCCGGGGTCGGCGGCAGCACCGCCGCCTGCCAGAGCTACGACAACCGCTACGGCTATTCGAATTCCGGCTACGGCTACGGCGACCAGGGCGCCTATGACCGCAGCTACGAGTACAACCGGGACTACGGCTACGACCGTGGGTACGACCGGGATTATGGATACGGCCAGGTTCAGGACCGCCGCTACTCGGGCGACGGCTGCCAGCTGAGCGAAAGCCGCATCCGCCTGCCCGACGGGCGTGAGGACATCCGTTACGTCCGCACCTGCCCCGACGCGCAGGGCCGCTATCGCGTCGTCGATTAAGTTTCAGCCCCCCTGTCGGTCGACGACGTGACGGAGCCGCCCGCGGAGCAATCCGCGGGCGGTTTTCCTTATCCGCCCCCGCGTCTGGCCCACAGCAGGAACTCGCGATTGCCGTCGCCGCCGGCGATCGGGCTGTCGGCGACCGCCTGCACGCCCCAGCCGCGGCCTTCCAGCCATGCGCGCACGCCGGCCACCGCCGCCGCGTGCGCCTCCGGGTCCTTGACCACGCCCTTCTTGCCGACGTCGGCCGGCCCGGCCGCCTCGAACTGCGGCTTGACCAGCGTCACCAGATCCGCGCCCGGCGCGGCCAGCGCCAGCGCCGCCGGCAGCACCTTGGCCAGGCTGATGAAGCTGGCGTCGCACACCACCAGCTGCGGCGGCTCGGGGATCAGCGCGGCGTCCAGCGCCCGCGCGTCAGTGCGCTCCAGGTTGACCACCCGCGGATCGGCCGCGAGCCGAGGGTGCAACTGGCCGAAGCCGACATCCACCGCGAACACCTTGGCCGCCCCGCGCGCCAGGCACACCTCGGTGAAGCCGCCGGTCGAGGCGCCGACATCCAAAGCCACCCTCCCCGCCGTCTCGATGGGCCAAAGCCCCAGGGCGTGATCCAGCTTCAGCGCCCCGCGCCCCACCCAGGGGAAGGCCGCGACCGCCGTCAGCTCGGCGTCCTCGTCCACCTGCTGCGAGGCGGCCCGGGCCGGCGCGCCGTCGACCGTCACCCCGCCCGCTTCGATCGCCGCCCGCGCCCGGGCTCGACTTTCGCACAGACCCCGGGCGACCAGCAGCTGGTCCAGGCGGACCCGCGTCACCCCATCGCCTCGAGCCGCGCCAGCGCCGCCTGCAGCCGGGCCAGGCCCGCCTCGGCCTCGGCCAGCTTCTGCCGCTGCTCCTCGACCACGTCCGGCGCCGCCCGGGCCACGAAATTGGGATTGCCCAGCTTCTTGTTGACGTGGGCGATGTCGGAGTCGAACCCGGCGATCTCCTTGCCCAGGCGCGCCCGCTCGGCGGCCAGGTCGATGAAGTCGGCCACCGCCAGGGCGAAGGCGCCGCCGCCCGAGACGAAGGTCACGGCGCCGGCCGGCGCGGCCTCGGCCGTCTCCGCCGCGCTGACCCGCGCCAGGGTCAGGATCAGGTCGCGATGGCGGGCCAGCCGGGCGGCCCCCTCTTCGTCCGGCTGCACCATGGCCAGCGGCGGACGGGCCGAGGGCGGCACGTTCATCTCGGCCCGCAGCGAACGCACCTCGGTCACCAGATCGATCAGCCAGCCGATCTCCGCCTCCGCCGCCGGGTCGACCCAGGCGTCCGGCAGTTCGGGCCAGGCCGCGCCGATCAGCAGGCTCTCGCGCGGCGGGCCCGCCTTGCCCAGCTCGCCCCACAGCTCCTCGGTGATGAACGGCATCACCGGGTGCAGCAGCTTCAGCGTCTGGTCCAGCGTCCAGGCGGTCATGGCCCGGGTCTCGGCTCGCGCCGCCTCGTCGGCCCCCTGGAACACCGGCTTGGCCAGTTCCAGGTACCAGTCGCAGAACACGTTCCAGACGAAGCGGTACAGCGCATTGGCCGCGTCGTCGAAGCGGCCGGCCTCCAGCGCCTCGCGCACGGCCCGCTCGGTGCGCACGGTCTCGCCGCGGATCCACCGGTTGATGGTCTGCTGGACCGCGCCCGGATCGAAGCCCTCGACGCGGACGCACTCGTTCATCTGGCAGAAGCGCGCCGCGTTCCACAGCTTGGTGCCGAAGTTGCGATAGCCCTCGATGCGCGAGCGGCTGAGCTTGATGTCCCGGGTGCCCGACAGGATGGTCATGGTGAACCGCAGGGCGTCGGCCCCGAGGTCGTCGATGATGCCCAGCGGGTCGATGACGTTGCCCTTGGACTTGCTCATCTTCTGGCCCTTCTCGTCGCGGACCAGGCCGTTGATGATCACGCGCCGGAAGGGAACTTCATCCATGAAGTGAAGACCCATCATCATCATCCGGGCGACCCAGAAGAAGATGATGTCGGCGGCCGTCACCAGATCGGACGTCGGATAGAAGCGGGCCAGATCCTCGGTCTGCTCCGGCCAGCCCATGGTCGAGAACGGCCACAGGGCCGAGCTGAACCAGGTATCCAGCACGTCCTCGTCCTGGCGCAGCGGGCGATCGCCGGCCTGGGCGCGGACTTCCTCCTCGGTCTCGCCGACGTAGATGTTCCCCTCGGCGTCGTACCAGGCCGGGATGCGGTGGCCCCACCACAGCTGGCG
>CAZQBJ010000137.1:0-6044 GCA_964591465.1 uncultured Brevundimonas sp. | reverse complement strand
GTCGGCGCGGCGCGAGTTCTGGTGCAGGTAGCGGGCCATCACCTCCTTGCCGACGCCGCTCTCGCCGGTGATCAGGATCGAGGCCTCGGAGCGGGCCACCTGGTCGGCCAGCTTGATCACCGCCTCCATCGCCGGATCGGCGCTGATCATCGGCCGCTCGTCGTCGGCCACCGCCGCCAGCACCGCGGCGATCAGGTCGGCCTCGGGCGGCAGGGGGATGAACTCCTTGGCCCCGGCGCGGATGGCCCCGGCCGCCTTGTCCGGGTCGGCGCCGATGCCGCAGGCGACAATCGGCACGTGGATGCGCTCGGCCTCGTTGGCGGCGATCAGGCCGGCGATGTCGAGGTCGTAGTCGACCATCAGCAGGTCGGCGCCCTCGCCGCGGCGCAGGGCCTCGGTCGCCTGGTCGAATCGCTCGACATGACCGACCTTGGCGCCGTGCGCCATCGCCATCTTCACAGCCGCCGCCAGCTGTCCGCTGAGCCGTCCGACCACCAGGAGCCGCATGGGTCTTCTCCTCTACGTCCGCTTCGGTTCGCGTCGCCTCAGGCGCCGCTGTCCTCGGTCTTGATGATTTCCGTCATGGTCACGCCGAGCCGATCCTCGACCACGACCACCTCGCCGCGCGCGACGAGTCTATTGTTCACGAAGATGTCGATCGCCTCGCCGACCTTGCGGTCCAGCTCCAGCACGCTGCCGCGGCCGAGCTTGAGCAGCTGGGCGACCGACATGTGCGCCTTGCCCAGCACGGCCGAGATATTCACCGGCACGTCGAACACGGGCGCCAGGTCGCTGGCGGTCTTGTCCTGGCCGTCGTCGATCGAGGCCAGGGCGGTGCTCTCGGGAAATTCCTCGAGCGGCAGGTCGTTGTCGGCGGCCATCAGGACCCTCCGTCTTTCGTAATGGCGAGGGACTCGGCGTGGCCGGCCTCGCTGGCCAGGGCGGCCGTGAGCGTCTCGGCGATCCGGTCGGCCACGGCCGCCGGATCGAAGGCGGCGCGGCCGTCGGACCACTCCAGGGTGAAGGCGGCGACCGGCATGGCCGGATCGTCGCGGAAGGCGATCTGGCCGGTGAAGCCGGCGTCGGCGCAGGCGGCCTCCAGATCGGCGCGAACGGCCTCGTCCAGGCCGATGCTGCGCACGACCAGGCGCGGCGTGGCGTGCAGCTCGCCGCCCAGCGCCTCGATGGCGGCGTTCAGCGGGGCCTGCGGAAAGCGATCCAGGGCGGCGCCGGCGATGACCCGGGCGGCGGCCAGCGACAGTTCGGCCGAGCCCTCGCGATGGATCTGGGCCGAGCGGGCCAGGGCCGGCAGGGCCTGCACCACGCCCTCGGCGACCACCGACAGGGCCTGGGCGCGCAGATTGGCCACCTCGGCCAGGGCCTCCTCGCGCGCCTCGTGACGGGCGGCGGCGACCAGCGCCTCGACCTCGGCCGGGGTGTAGACGCGCTTGACCGGCCGCGGCGCGGCGATGATCTCGCCGCCCTCGTCGAACACGGTGTCGAAGACGAATTTCCGGATCGGTTCGGCCATCAGTAGATCAGCTCGTCATCGCCGCTCTGGCCGGCCAGCATGATCTCGCCGCGGGCGGCGAGGTCCTTGGCGACCTGGACCATGGCCATCTGGGCGGTGTCGACGTCCTTCAGACGGACCGGACCCATGGTCTCCATGTCCTCGCGCATGATCTTCGAGGCGCGCTCGGACATATTGGAGAAGAACAGCTCGCGCAGGCTGTCGGAGGCGCCCTTGAGGGCCAGGGCCAGCTGGTCCTTCTCGACCGCGCGAAGCAGGGTCTGGATGCCGCCCGGGTCGAGCCGCGCCAGGTCCTCGAACACGAACATCAGGGCCCGGATGCGCTCGGCCGACTCGCGGTTGCGCTCCTCGAGGGCGGCGATGAACCGGGCCTCGGTCTGGCGGTCGAAGCTGTTGAAGATGTCGGCCATCAGCTCGTGGCTGTCGCGCTTGGAGGTGCGCGCCAGGTTGGACATGAACTCGGTCCGCAGGGTCTGTTCGATCTTGTCGAGGATGTCGCGCTGGACCGGCTCCATGCGCAGCATCCGCTGGACGCATTCCAGGGCGAAGTCCTCGGGCAGGGCGGTGAGCACGCGCGAGGCGTGGTCCGGCTTGATCTTGGACAGCACCACCGCGACCGTCTGCGGGTATTCGTTCTTCAGATAGTTGGCGAGCACGGCCTCGTTCACGTTGCCGAGCTTGTCCCACATGGTGCGCCCGGCCGGCCCGCGGATTTCCTCCATCAGGGCCTCGACCTTGTCGCTCGGCATGAACGACGCGAGCAGCCGCTGGGTCTGCTCGAAGCTGCCCATGATCGCGCCGGAGCCGGACATGCCCGAGACGAACTCGATCAGCAGTTCCTCGACGACGTTGGCCTGGACCGTGCCGAGGGTGGCCATGGCCTGCGAGATCTCCTTGATCTCGTCCTCGTCCAGGGCTTCCCACAGCCGGGTGTGATCCTCGCCGAGCGACAGCAGGATCACGGCGGCCTTCTCGGGCCCGGCGAGGCGCCGGACGTCGTCAATGGCGGATTTCTTGGAGGCGAGACGCGAGGTCATGAGCTTTCATGCACCCATGAACGGATAATCGAGACGGACTCCTCGGGGTGGTTCTCGACGAAGTCGGCCACCTTCTTGACCGACGAGGCCTTCACCTGACCCTCGATGCGGGCGATATCGAGCCGCTGCTCCATCTGGCTGGGGCCCTGAAGCTGCGGCGCGCCGGAGGTTTCGGAGGCGATCTGGCCGCCCTCTGCGCCGACGGCGACCGGCGAGGTCTGCAGGGCGGTGACGGCCAGCGGCGCGGCACCCTGGGGGGCCGAGGAGCGCAGCAGCGGCCGCAGCACGAAGAAGATCAGCAGCAGGCCGGTGACGAGCAGCACGAGCAGCTCGACGCCGCGCATGATGTCGTCCTTGGTGAAGTTGAACAGCGGAGCCCCCGCCTCGGTGCCGCCGATCGCCGGCGTATCGCGGTTGAAGCGCACATTCACGACGCTGATCTGGTCGCCGCGGGCCTCGTCGTAGCCCATGGCCGAGCGGACCAGCTGCTCGATGCGCTGCATGTCCTCCTCGGACCGCGGCGCCCAGGTCGGCTCGCCGCCGGCCTCGGCGGCCGGGGTCATCACCCCGTCGACGGCCACGGCCACCGACAGCTTGCGGATCTCGCCCGGCTCGCGGACCGTGGTCGTGGTGGTGTTCGAGATCTCGTAGTTGGTGATCTCGGACATGTCGCCCGAGCTGGAGCCCAGGGCCTGGAAGCCGGGCTGGTCGCCGCCGGGGATGTTGGCGGTGGCGGTGGTCTCGCCGCCGGGGCCGGCCTCGCCGTCCTGGCTGGAGGACTCGCTCATCGAGGTCGAGCGGACCACCTGGCCGTCCGGATCGAACGTCTGCTGCTGGACCGTCTGGCGGCTGTGGTCGATGTCGGCCGAGACCTGGACCCGCACCGCGCCGACGCCGGCGACGCCCTCGACCAGATCGCGGATGCGCTGGGTCATGCGCGTCTCGATCTCGCTCTTGCGGCCTTCGGCCAGGGCGGAGGTGAAGCCCTCGTCCTCGGCGCCGGCGGCCAGGGTGCGGTTGTTCTCGTCGACCACGGTGACGCGGTCGGGCTTGAGGTTCGGCACCGAGCTGGCGACGACGTTGCGGATGGCGCGGATCTGGTCGGCGGTCAGGTCGCGGCCGCCGACACCGACGACCACCGCGGCGGTCGGCTCGCCGGCGGTCTGCTGGAACAGTTCGCGCTGGGGCCGGGTGATGTGGACGCGGGCCGAGGTGACGCCGCGCATCGACATGATGGTGCGGGCCAGCTCGCCCTGCAGGGCGCGCTGCTCGTTGAGGTTCTGCTGGAACTCGGTCTGACCCAGGGCCGACTGGTTGTCGAAGATCTCGTAGCCCACCGAGCCTGAGGTCACGAGGCCTTGCGATGCCAGCATCAGGCGGGCCGTGCCCACCTCGTCGCGGCGCACCAGGATGGTCGAGCCGTCGCCGCGGGTGGCGTACTTCAGGCCCTGCTGGTCGAGGGCGGCGGTGATCTCGGCCGCCTCGCGCAGGTCGAGGTTGGAGTACAGCAGGGCGTTGGGCTCCTGGCCCATGCGCAGCATCACGGCCGCCAGCACCGCCGCGACGCCGGCGGCGACGCCGATCAGCGCGGCCAGCCGGCCGATCCCGAATTTCTGCAACGCCGCCGTAAACGACCCCACGAGCGCCCGCCCCCAAAAACAACACGACGGGGAACGTTGGCCGCCCCGCTAGGCAGAAACTGCCGCCCGCGTGGTAAACGCCGGCTTAAGACGGGGAGCGAATCGGGCGGACCGGCTGGTCGAGAGTGTCGCAGGGGGCGCCGACGGACGCCCCCTGCCCCTGACTTCAGGCCGCCTTGCGGGCGGCGTCCTTGGCCGCCTGGCCGGCCTTGATGCGGGCTTCGGCGATGGCGTCGGCGATCAGGTGGGTCGGCCGCTTTTCGGTCTCGGACCGCTCGAGGATTTCGTCGAGCGTCTCGGCCAGGCGCACCAGCTTGCCCTCGACCCACTCCGGATCGTAGCTGCCGCCGGTCTCGCGGGCCTTCAGTTCGGAGGCGACATTGATGATGCCGCCGCCGTTGTTGACGTAATCGGGCGTGTACAGGATGCCGGCGTCGAACAGCTTCTGGCCGATCTCCGGGGTGGCCAGCTGATTGTTGGCCGCGCCGACCACCGCCCGGACCTTCAGCCGCGGCAGGGTCTGGTCGTTCAGCGTCGCGCCCAGGGCGCAGGGGGCGTAGATGTCGGCGTCCACGTCATAGATGGCGTCCGGGGCCACGATCTGGGCGCCGGTGCGGCCGGCGACTTCCTCGAGGGCCGCCTGGTTGACGTCGGAGATGATCAGCTTGGCGCCGGCCTTGTGCAGCTTGTCGGCCAGATAGGCGCCGACGTGGCCGACGCCCTGAAGGGCCACGGTCAGGCCGGTCAGGTCGTCCTGCTTCCACAGGCGGCGCACGGCCACCAGGGTCGAGCGGTAGACGCCCTCGGCGGTCACCGGGCTGGGGTCGCCGGAGGCTTCCTTGCCGTCGCTGAGCCCCAGGACGTACGGCGTCGCCTTGCGCGCCTCGGCGATGTCTTCGACCGACACCCCGACGTCCTCGGCCGAGTAGTAGGTCCCGTTCAGGCTGTGCACGGCGCGGCCGAAGGCCTGGAACAGCTCGGGCGACTTCTGGGTGCGGCTGTCGCCGATGATCACCGACTTGCCGCCGCCCATGTCCAGGTCGGCCATGGCGTTCTTGTAGGACATGCCCATCGACAGACGCAGGACATCCTCCAGCGCCTCGGCGGCGGAACCGTAGTTCCACATGCGGCAGCCGCCGACCGCGGGGCCGCGGGCGGTGGAGTGCACGGCGATGATCGCCTTGAGGCCGGTCTTTTCGTCGTAGAAGGCGTGGACGCCTTCATGTCCTGCGAACGAGGGGGAATCGAAGAGGGTCATGCCCGAGATCGAGCCTTTCCTGGGTTTATTTTTGTGCGGGGGCCATACGCGGAAGCCGACGTAACGGCAAGCGTCAGCGAGTCACATCACCGCGAAGCTGGACCCGGAATGGGCGGCGCGCCGGAGGGCCAGGGGGCGTCCGGCGCGCGCAGGAAGGCCTCGACATCGGCGAACACCGCCTCGGCCTGATGGTCGCGGTTCAGCACGTGCCAGCCCTCGGCGTACCAGGCGGTCCGCGCCTCGGGCGGCAGGCGGCGCAGGGCCCGGACCATGGGCCCCGGCTCGATGATCTGGTCGTGGGCGCCGTACAGCACCGCCAGCGGCGCGCGCACCTTGTGAAGCTCGCGGCTGGCGGTCTCCATCAGATCGACCAGGCCGTACAGGGCGTCGAACCGGGTGGCGGTGATGAAGGCCGGGTCGCGGCCCATGCGGCGCAGTTCGACCAGATTGTCCGAGGCGCGGATGTGTCGCACGGCGAACTCCGGCGGCTCGACGGCGGTCTCGCCCATCAGCCGGGCAGCCACCCACAGGCCGGCCCGGTGGTGGAGCGGCTGGCTGGACCAGCCCCACACCGCCGG
>CAZQBJ010000136.1:0-6079 GCA_964591465.1 uncultured Brevundimonas sp. | reverse complement strand
CTGGCTGGTCGTGCGGCGGCGCGGGGTCGGCCGGTGGATGACCGTGCCGCTGATGCTGCTGGCCTGCCTGGCCCTGGGGCTGGCGACGGCGAAGGTGCGGACCGAGCGGGTCGCGGCGCCGATCGCCCCGGCGCTGAAGGACCCGGTGCGGATCGAGGGCTGGGTGGTGGATGTCGACAGCCCCGGCGGTCGCGGCGGCCGGGTGGTGCTGGCCCCGGTGCGCATCGAGGGGCTGGCGCCGGAGGCCACGCCGGCGCGGCTGCGGGCCACGGTGCGCGGGCCGCCCCCGCCGCCGGGCGCGGCGATCTCGCTGTTCGCGGTGCTCAATCCGCCGCCGCCGCCGGCCAGCCCCGGGGCCTACGACTTTGGCCGCAACGCCTTCTTCCGGGGGCTGGGCGGGGTGGCCTTCGCCCTTTCGGAGACCCGGGCGGCGACCCTGCCGCCGCCGCCGGCGGGGCTGGAATGGCGCATGCGGCTGAACGCCCTGCGCTACGCCCTGGCCAGCCGCATCGTGGCCCGGCTGGGGGTGGAATCCGGCGGCGTCGCGGCGGCCATGACCACGGGGCACGAGGCGTGGATCGCGCCCGAAGACCTGGACGCCATGCGCGATTCCGGCCTGGCCCACATCCTGTCGATCTCGGGCTTGCACATGGCGATCGTCGGCGGCTTCGTGTTCTTCATCGCCCGGCTGGGCGTGGCGGCGTGGCCGTGGCTGGCGTTGCGGATTCCGGGCAAGAAGGCGGCCGCCGGGGCCGGACTGGTCGCGGTGGCGGTCTATCTGGCCATCTCGGGCGCGCCGCCGCCGGCCGAGCGGGCCGCGACCACCGCCTCGATCGCCTTCATCGCCATTCTGCTGGACCGGCGGGCGATCAGCATGAACGCCCTGGCCGTCGCCGCCTTCGTGGTGCTGGCCCGGCAGCCGGAGTCGATCGTCCAGCCGGGCTTCCAGATGTCGTTCGCCGCCACCGCCGCCCTGGTCGCCCTGGCCGAGGCGTGGCCGGCAAGGGCGCGCGAGATCTCGGCCCCGTGGCCGATCACGGTCGCCCAGGCGGCGCGCGGCTGGATCGTGGCGGCCTGCGCCGCCAGTCTGGTCGCCGGCCTGGCGACCGGGCCGTTCGCCATGCAGCACTTCAACCGGACGGCGGTGTTCGGCCTGCTGGCCAATGTGGCGACCGCGCCGATTTCCAGTTTCGTGATGATGCCGGCGCTGGCGGTCGGGGCGGCGCTGGAGCCCCTGGGGCTGGGCGGGCCGTTCCTGGCGGTGGCGGGGTGGGGCGTGGAGGCCATGCTGGCCATCGGCCGGTTCACCGCCGGCCTGCCCGGGGCGGTGCGGACCGTCGCCAGCGCCCCGGACGCCGCCTTGCCGGTCGCCTTTGTCGGGCTGCTGTTCATCTGTCTGTGGCGCGGGCGGGGACGGTGGCTGGGCCTGCCGCTGGCGGCGGCGGTGCTGGTCTGGCCGCGGCCGCCGGCGCCGGACCTGTGGATCGGCGACGGCGGGACCAATGCGGCGATCAGGTCAGGCGAGGCGGCGATCCTGGTGCGGCCGGGGGTGCGGCTGTTTCCGGCCGATCTGTGGGCCCGGCGGCGGGGGCTGGCGCTGGTCGACCGGCCCGAGGCCGGCTGGACCTGCCGGCGTTACGCCTGCGCGCCCGAGCCCGACGGCGCCCTGGCGATCAGCTGGAGCCGGCGGGCGCCGGAGGCCGAACAGCTGGCGGCGCTCTGCGAGGCGGCCGAGGTGGTCAGCCTGCGCGCGGCGGTCGGCGCCTTGCCGGCGGCCTGCGAGGGGCGGCTGGTGCTGGACGGGATCGACCACGCCCGCGGCGGGGCGGTCGAGCTGTGGCGGACGCCGGACGGCTGGCGGGCGTCGTGGACCCGGGCGGCGCGCGGGCGCCGGCCGTGGGTCAGTGATAGCGCCGCATGAGCCCGACCAGACGGCCCTGCACCTGCACCTGGTCGGGGCCGAAGATGCGCGTCTCATAGGCCCGGTTGGCGGGCTCCAGCGCGATCGAACCGCCCTTCTTTCTCAACCGCTTGAGGGTGGCTTCCTCACCCTCGATGAGGGCCACGACGATCTCGCCGGAGGTGGCCGTGTCGGTGCGGCGGATGACCACCAGGTCGCCGTCCAGGATGCCGGCCTCGATCATCGAGTCGCCGGAGATCTCGAGCACGAAATGCTCGCCCGAGCCGAGCATGGCTTCGGGCACCGGCAGGCGGTCGCGCTCGTGCTGGATGGCCTCGATCGGGGTGCCGGCGGCGATCTTGCCCAGCAGCGGCAATTCGCGGGTGTCGTTGGCCGGCTCCATCGCCGGGGCGGTCATGCCGCCGCCCTCGACCACCTGGGGCTTGAACGGGGCGCGGCCGCGGGCCGGGGCGGCGGCGGTGGCCTGCTCGGGCAGCTTGATCACCTCCAGCGCCCGGGCGCGGTGGGCCAGCCGGCGGATGAAGCCGCGCTCTTCCAGCGCGGTGATCAGGCGGTGGATGCCGGACTTGGAGGCCAGATCCAGCGCTTCCTTCATTTCGTCGAACGATGGCGAGACGCCCGTTTCCTTGATGCGCTCGTGAATGAACATCAGGAGTTCGTGCTGCTTGCGGGTGAGCATCCGGGCGTGACCTTCGGAACAAGGCGTGAACTGATGTCGATGTTCTGTAAGTGTTCTTCCTTAATGTCAACCTAACGACAGCAAAGCTTTGGCGGCGGCGGCCACGTCGGACTGCCGCATCAGGCTTTCGCCGACCAGGATGGCGCGCGCGCCGGCCCGGTCGACCCGGGCCACGTCCTCGGGCGTGAAGATGCCGCTTTCGGAGACCAGCAAGGCGTTCGCCGGCTTGAGCAGGGCCAGCCACTCGGTCGTCTCGAGGTTGACGTCGAAGCTGCGCAGCGAGCGATTGTTGATCCCGACCAGCCGGGCGTCCAGGGCGCAGGCGCGGGCCATTTCGGTCTCGTCGTGGACCTCGACCAGGGCCTTCATGCCGAATCGCCGGGCCTCGGCGATCAGTTCGCCGGCCAGCGCGTCGTCGACCAGGGCCAGGATGACCAGGATGGCGTCGGCGCCCAGGGCGCGGCTCTCGGCCACCTGCCACGGGTCGATCAGGAAATCCTTGCGCAGGCAGGGCAGGGTGGTCGCCGCGCGGGCCTCGGCGAGGAAGGCGTCGTCGCCCTGGAAGCTGGGCCGGTCGGTCAGCACCGACAGGCAGGCGGCGCCGCCGGCCTCGTAGGCGCGGGCCAGGGCCGCCGGGTCGAAGTCGGGGCGAATCAGGCCGCGCGAGGGGCTGGCCTTCTTGATCTCGGCGATCAGGGCCGGTCGTCCGGGGGCGGCCTTTTCCTTCAGCGCCACGCGGAACGGGCGCGGCGGATCGGCGGCCAGGGCGCGCGCCTCGATGCGGTCCTGCGAACAGGCGGCCTTGCGGGCGGCGACGTCCTCCCGCTTGTAGGCGGCGATGCGTTCGAGGATGTCGGTCATGGAGCGCGGACCTCCAGGTCCGCCCTGTCAGAACGGCGAGCTTTGGGGACCTGGAGGTCCGCGCTCCTCTCAACAGTCATTCCGGGGCCTCGATTTCGGTGTTGGTGGCCAGCACCAGGGCATCCAGGGCGGCGGCGGCGCGGCCGTCGTCGATCACCCGGGCGGCCAGGGCTGCGCCCTCCGCCAGATCGGCCGCGCGATCGGCCACCACCAGACCGGCGGCGGCGTTGAGCAGCACCACGTCGCGATAGGGTCCCGCGGCGCCGTCCAGCAGTTCGCGCAGGGCGCGGGCGTTGTCCTCGGCGTCGCCGCCGCGCAGCTGGTCGACCGACGCCCCGGGCAGGCCGGCGTCGGCCGGGACGACGGCGAAGCGGCGCACCGCGCCGTCGCGCCATTCGGCGACCTCGTTGGGCCCCGTGGTGGTCAGCTCGTCCAGCCCCTGGCCGTGCACGGTCCAGGCTCGCGCCGCGCCCAGCCGGCCGAGCACCTCGGCCAGGGGTTCGAGCAGGCGCGGATCGTACACGCCCATCACCTGGCGGCGGGCGCCGGCCGGGTTGGACAGCGGGCCAAGCAGGTTGAACACCGTGCGGAAGCCCAGCTCGCCGCGCACCGGTCCCACGTGACGCATGGCCCCGTGATAGGTCGGGGCGAACAGGAAACAGATGTTGGCCTCCTCCAGGGCGCGGCGCTGCTGCGGCTCGCTGGCGGCCAGGTTGACGCCCAGGGCGGCCAGCACGTCCGAGGATCCGGACCGGGAGCTCATCGCGCGGTTGCCGTGCTTGGCGATCTTCAGCCCCGCGCCGGCCAGCACGAGGGCGGCGGCGGTCGAGATGTTGAAGGTGTGCTGGCCGTCGCCGCCGGTGCCGCAGGTGTCCATCACCTCGTAGGGCACATCGAACGGCAGGGCGGCGGCGCGCATCTCGGCGGCGAAGGCGGCGATCTCACCGACCGTCTCGCCGCGCAGGCGCAGGGCGGTGACCGCGGCCGCGACCTGGGCCGGGGTCGGCTCGCCGCGCAGGCAGGCGGCGAAGAAGGCCCGGGCCTCCGCGTCGCTCAGGACCTGGCCGGCGGCCAGCTTGCCGAGAATGGGCTTGAAGGCGTCGGACATCAGACCATCGCCGTCCGGCGGACGTTGGCCAGGTCGAGGAAATTGGCCAGCAGGTCGTGGCCGTGTTCGGTGGCGATCGACTCCGGGTGGAACTGGACCCCGTGGATCGGGCGGCTGCGGTGGGCCAGACCCATGATCTCGCCGTCCTCGGTCCAGGCGGTGACCTCCAGCGCCTCGGGCAGGGTGTCGCGCGCCACGGCCAGGGAGTGGTAGCGGGTGGCGGTGAACGGATCAGGCAGGCCGGCGAACACCGAGCGGCCCTGGTGGCGGATCGGCGAGGTCTTGCCGTGCATAAGGGTCATGGCGCGGACCACCTGGCCGCCGAAGGCCTGGCCGATCGCCTGGTGGCCGAGGCAGACGCCGAAGATCGGCAGATCGGCCGGCGCCGCCGCCAGCAGCGGCAGGCACACCCCGGCCTGGTCCGGGGCGCACGGCCCCGGCGACAGCAGCACCGCCTCGGGACGCAGGGCCAGCGCCTCGTCGACGGCAAGCTCGTCGTTGCGGACCACGCGCGTGGCGGCGCCCAGCTCGGCCAGGTAGTGGACGAGGTTCCAGGTGAAGCTGTCGTAGTTGTCGACGACCAGGATCATGGCTCTGCTTCTAGAGACGCGGCCCGCCGCCGCCAAGCCGACGGGAACCCCGATATCCGGGGCGCGCTGATGACGGCTGACCCGCCGCCTCTTTCGATCGGGCGGCAAGGGTCGGTTAACGGCCGGCGTCCTAAATCGGGACAGCCGGGGGAGGAACGCCACATGATCGACAACAGCCAGGCCATCGCCGAGGCCCGCGCGCTGCTGGCGCCGCCGGCGGACGAGGGCTCGCTGTGGGCGACGCTGGGCGCGACGGCGCTGGCCGCGACCGCCTCGGTGCTGCTGGCCGGCGCGATCATCCTGGGCCCCGGGTTCGAACTGCCGCCGCCCGAGGCGGTGATCGCGGCGTCTTAGCCGAACCGCCAGGCTTCCTCGGCGGCGCGGCGCAGCGCGCGCGACTTGTGCCGTGTTTCCTCGTACTCCGCCTTCGGATCGCTGTCGGCGACCACCCCGCCGCCGGCCTGGACATGCATGACGCCGTCCTTGAACAGCGCCGTACGCAGGACGATGCAGGCGTCGATCTCGCCGCCGGCGGAGATGTAGCCGGCCGCGCCGGCGTAGCCGACGCCGCGCTTGACCGACTCCAGCTCGTCGATGATCTCCATGGCCCGCACCTTGGGCGCGCCGGACAGGGTGCCGGCGGGCAGGGCGGCCAGCAGCACGTCCACTGGATGCACGTCCGTCCGCGCCTTGCCGGTCACGTTCGAGACCAGATGCATGACGTGACTGTAGCGCTCGATGAAGAAGCTGTCGGTCACCTTGACCGTGGCCGGCTGGGCCACCCGGCCGACGTCGTTGCGCCCCAGGTCCAGCAGCATCAGGTGCTCGGCCCGCTCCTTGGGATCGGCCAGCAGGCTCCGCTCGTTGGCCCGGTCCTCGGCGGGCGTCGCGCCGCGCGGGCGGGTGCCGGCGATCGGCCG
>CAZQBJ010000135.1:235-6128 GCA_964591465.1 uncultured Brevundimonas sp. | reverse complement strand
TATCCGGAGAACATGCGGAAGAACCTCGACCGGCTGGGCGGCCTGGTCCATTCGCAACGGGTGCTGCTGGCCCTGACCCAGCTGGGCGTGTCGCGCGAGGACAGCTATGCGGCGGTTCAGCGCAACGCGATGAAGGTATGGCGCGGCGAGGGCAATTTCCTCGACTTCCTCAAGGCCGACCCGGACGTCATCGTGCCGGACGATCAGCTGGAGGCCCTGTTCGACCTGGGCTATCACACCAAGCACGTGGACACGGTGTTCGCGCGGGTGTTCGGTGAATGATCCAGCTGAAGCTGAACCCGAAACTCGATCTGGCCGGGTACGCCCGGGCGTTCGCGCGCAACGGGGTGGTCCAGATCCCCAACATTCTGGAGCCGCAGGCCGCCGAGGCGATGGCCGAGGTGCTGACCCGCGGCACGCCGTGGGAGCTGGCGCTGTCGACGGCCGACGGCAGGGCCGAGACCATCCCTGGGCCGCGGCTGCGCGAAATGGGGCCGCAAGGCCTGCGCCCGAAGGTCGAGGCGGTGGTCAACCAGGCCCGGCAGGGCTTCGCCTTCGTCTATCTGTGCTACCCGATGATCGAGGCGCTGATCCAGGGACGCGACCCGGGCCATCCGCTGCACGCCATGACCGAGTTCCTGAACTCGCCGGAGTTTCGCGGCCTGGGCGCTTCGGTGATCGGCGATCCGGGCGTGACCAAGCTTGACGCCCAGGCCACCTGGTACCGGCCGGGCGACTTCCTCACCCTGCACGACGACACCGGCAAGGGCGAACGGCTGGCGGCCTACACCCTCGGCTTCACAAAGGGATGGCGGCCGGACTGGGGCGGCCAGCTGCTGTTTCACGACGACGCCGGCCAGATCACCCGCGGCCTGACGCCCGGGTTCAATGTGCTGACCCTGTTCAAGGTGCCGCGGCAGCATTCTGTGGCTCCGGTGGCCAGTTACGCCGGCGCCCCGCGCCTGTCGATCACCGGCTGGCTGCGCAACGACCCGCCGGCGCGAGCCGCCCGCTAAAGTTTTTTGCCGGCCCGATGCATCCTTTTGGCCGCTCGACCGTAATGTCCGTGAACCGCGTTACGTCGACCCCATCGACCCGGCGTGACGCGGGCTTCTGAGCGCCCCTTCCCCCCCCAGGTCCGCTCAGACATTGAAGGGCCGCAGGTTCGCAAGAACGTGCGGCCCTTCTCCTTGTCTAGCCGCCGGGCGGCCGCGGCGCGCCGGCGGTCGGAGTCGGCTCGGCGGCGCTGATGCTGAGCCCGAACAGACGCCAGAGCCCGCCGGCCGATTCATAGGCGACGGCGAAATTCAGCTGGCGCGGATAGGATGGAAACACCCCGGCGATCTGCAGCCGGCCGCCCGCGTCGATCAGCGGCCCGTTCATGATCAGCGGCTCCAGCGCCAGCACCGCCGACAGGTCGACCTCGTCCTGGCGCAGGTGGGCGAACAGCTCGGCCAGCCGGGCGGCGGTGTTCTGCTGGAAGGTCGGTCCGCCCAGGTCGCGCAGGACCGTGTAGTTGCCGGTCTTGTTCGCCTGGTCCAGGGCGGCCAGGGGCCCGCGCACCAGGATCAGGGTCGAGGCCCGGTCCATGGCCAGGGGCCGCGGGGTCCCGCCGGCCTGGGCCGACGCCGTCCCGGCCGCGAACAGCAGCGGCAGGCCCAGAAGAACCCCTCGCCTAGAACTCAAAACCGATGCCCGCATTGAAGCCGGAGTCGCCGCTCTCGGTGAAGGTGCCGCCGGCCTTGATCGTCCACTGGCGATCGAACCTGTGCGACAGGCCGAAGGCGAGCGCCGCCTCGTCGCGCCAGACGCCGATGGCCCCGGCCACCATGCTGGCCCCGACGCCGTTGGCCTGGGGCAGGCCGGCCAGGGCCATGGCCGCGGCCGTGCCGGCGTCGGCCTCGCGGGCCACAGCGTCCAGATCCGCCCCGAAGGCGGCCATGCGCGCGTCGGTGTAGGCGATCGACTGGTTCAGCACGCCTTCCAGCTGGGCCACGTTGACCGCGTCGGTCGGGGCGCTGCCGGCCGCGACGTTGGTGATCTGGCGCGCGGCGCCGGCGGCGCCCACCGAGACCTCGCCGGCGGACGTCTGCGGCGTGGTCAGGCCGAGGGCCGCGTAGTTGGTCTGGGCCCCGCGCGCGGCGACCGAGTCGACGCCCAGGGCGACGCTGTTGGCCGCGCTGGCCACCGCGCCGCGCCCCAGGGCGGTGGCGCCGTCGCCCGAGGCCACGGCGCTTTCGCCGATGGCCGTGGCCGACTCGCCCGAGGCGACCGCGAAGCCGCCGAAGGCCGAGGCGTTGTTGCCCGTGGCCTGGGCCGAGAAGCCGACCGCGGTGGTCGGGTCGGCGCCGGCCAGGGCGTTGGCCCCGATGGCCGTACCGCCCTCGAACAGGGCCTGGGCCCCGTTGCCGATGGCCGTGGTGTTGGCCCCGTCGGCCACCGAGCCGTAGCCGGAGGCGTAGGCCCCCTGTCCGGTCGCCTGCGGCGCCGAGCCGGGCGGGCCGCCCTGGGCCACCGAGCCGCCGCCCGAGGCGACCAGGGCCGCCAGGTCGTTCAGATCGCCCTGCAGCCCCAGCATCGCGGTATCGAAGGCGTTCTGCAGTCCGTCGACCGCGGCGTTCAGCTGGGCCACGTTGACCGCATCGGTGCCCATGACGCCGGCGGCGACATTGACCAGCCGACGCTCGGCCCCGGCGGCGCCGAACGAGACCGTGCCGGCCGTGTCCGCGACCGAGCCGGTCCCGATGGCCACGGCGCCGGCGGCGGTCGCCTGGGCGCCCTGGCCGAAGGCCGTGGCGCCCTCGGCGGAGGCTGTGGCGCCCTGGCCCACCGCCGTGGCGTTCAGGGCGTTGGCGCTTGCCGCCTGGCCGACGGCGGTCGCGTTGTGCTGGCCGTCGGCGCCGGCCCCGGCGCGCGCGCCCTGGCCGATGGCGGTCGCCCCGGTGTTGTGGAAGGCGCTTCTCGGATGCCGCTGCAGCCACTGCTCCAGGGTCGCTCCGGACGTCGGGTCGTACGCCGGGACGTCGGTCGTCGGGTCGCCGCCGGCCCAGGCGCCGGCGCCGAAGGTGGTGTTGTTCACTCCGGACCCGTAGGCGTCCACGCCCATGAGGGTCACGCCCGCGCCCCAGCCGTTGGCGAAGGTGCCGAACTCGGTCTGGCGCCGGTACGACGAGGCCCGGACGTCAGCGCACTGTTCGGTGCCTGGAATGTAATAGAAGCCCACCCCGTAGAGGTCGCAGACGCGGACATATTCGACCGGCTGGGCCATCGCCGGTGCGGCCAGGCCAAACAGGGCCGACATCGCCGCCAACGCGGCGGCTGAAAGCACGACACGAAGCGACCTGAACATCTTTCCCTCCCGGGCTCCCCGGAAAGGTTAACGTTCAAAACGGCGATATCGCAATAATTTCCGACTCAGGACCGCTCAGCCGCCGCGGATTTCCTCGCGAGCGTGGGACAGCAGCTCGTCCATCTTGGCGCGGATTTCGCTGTCCGAGACGGTCAGGCCCGAGCCCTTCAGGTCGCCGGCGATCTTGCGGAACACGTCCTCGTCGCCCGGCTGTTCGAAATCGGCGCGCACCACCGCCTTGGCGTATTCCTCGGCGCCTTCGGCCGAAAGGCCCATCTTCTCGGCCGCCCACAGCCCCAGCTGACGGTTGCGGCGAGCGACGGCCCGGAACTCCTGCTCCTGGTCGAGGACAAATTTTCCCTCGAAGCCTTTTTCACGTTCGTCGAAGGTCGTCATAGCGCCTGCTAGCTCCACCGCTGAGGACCGCCGTCTATAGCCGGCTTCAGGCCGAACGCAACCTGAACAGACCGGACCTGTTTGCGAACGTCCGGACCTTCGGTTACAGAGCCGCGCACGATAACATTTCCCGACAGCCGATTCCCGACGCGCGCAGGCCGGAACCCTAAACGCCGGCCGCGCCCATTGTGTTTCCGGCGAAAGGCGCTCCCCGAGGGGCTGACACCATGACCCGCCGCAAGAAGATCTACGAAGGCAAGGCGAAGATCCTGTACGAGGGCCCAGAGCCGGGCACCCTGGTGCAGTACTTCAAGGACGACGCCACGGCCTTCAACGCCCAGAAGAAGGCGACCCTCGAGGGCAAGGGCGTCATCAACAACCGGATCTCCGAGTTCGTGATGTCGCGGCTGAACGCCATCGGCGTGGCCAACCACTTCATCAAGCGGCTGAACCTGCGCGAGCAGCTGATCCGCGAGGTCGAGATCATCCCGCTCGAGGTGGTGTGCCGTAATGTCGCGGCCGGGTCGCTGTCGCAGCGGCTGGGCCTCGAGGAAGGCACGCCCCTGCCCCGCTCGATCATCGAGTTCTACTATAAAAAGGACGAACTCAACGACCCGATGGTCACCGAGGAGCACATCACGGCGTTCAACTGGGCCTCGACCCAGGAGCTGGACGACATCCTGGCCATGACCGTGCGGGTCAACGATTACCTGTCGGGCATGTTCGGGGCCGTCGGCATCACCCTGGTGGACTTCAAGATCGAGTTCGGCCGGGTGTGGGAGAACGACTTCGCCCGGGTCATCCTGGCCGACGAGATCAGCCCCGACAGCTGCCGCCTGTGGGACACCCTGTCGGGCGAGAAGCTGGACAAGGACCGCTTCCGCCGCGACCTGGGCAACGTCATCGAAAGCTACACCGAGGTGGCGCGCCGGCTCGGAATCATGAAGGACATGCCCACGGTCATCCAGGGCGGACTGCACTGACATGAAGATCAAGGTTCACATCTATCTGAAGCCCGGCGTGCTGGACGTGCAGGGCAAGGCCGTCGAGGGCGCCCTGAAGGGCCTGGGCTGGACCGGCGTGGCCAACGCCCGGGTCGGCAAGCTGATCGAGTTCGATCTCGACGAGACCGACGCGGCGAAGGCCGAGGCCGAGGTCAAGCGGATGTGCGAGACCCTGCTGGCCAACACGGTGATCGAAAGCTACCGCATCGAGCTCTGATGGGCCGGGTGGCGAAATTGATCGTGGCCCTGTTCGTGGCCCTGGCCTGCGTGGTGTTCGCCACCGCCGTGGGCGGCGGCCTGATGGACGACCGCGCCTTCACCCCCGAAGCGAAACGGGCCGCCCACGGAGGGTGACCTGGCGTGCCGCCCCCGCTAGATTCGGCGCAGCCATTCGCGGGAGAACGCCATGACCTTCACCGTCACCTCCAATGATCTGACCGATGGCGGCGTGCTGCCGGACGCCCAGGTCAAGGCGAAGGGCAACACCTCGCCGCACCTGAAATGGTCCGGCGCGCCCGAGGGGACGAAGAGCTTCGCGGTCACCTGCTACGACCCGGACGCGCCGACCGGCTCGGGCTTCTGGCACTGGACGGTGGCCAACATCCCGGCCGAGGTGACCGAACTGCCGACCGGAGGGCCGATGCCGGCCGGGGCGGTCGAGGGCCGCACCGACTATGGCGAGCCGGGCTTCGGCGGAGCCGCCCCGCCCCCGGGCCATGGGCCGCACCGCTACATCTTCACCGTGTTCGCGGTCGACACCGGGAAGCTGGACGTGACGCCCGACAACTCCGGCGCGGTGTTCGGCTTCAACCTGCACTTCCACACCCAGGCCAGGGCGTCGATCACCTGCACCTACGAGAACCGGGCCTGAGGCCGGTTCAGGCCGCCCGCGTGACCGCCGGCCCGCGCCTTTCGAACAGATAGCCGCGGGTCAGCGGCACGGCGTCCTGCCGCTTGGCCAGCTGGACCTGGAAGACCATGTGGCCGCGACGGCGGAAGGCGGTCTCGCTGGCCGCCAGATAGAACTCCCACATGCGGCAGAAGCGTTCGTCATACATCGCCGCGGCTTCGGCCCGGCGGGCGAGGAACCGCTCGCGCCAGGCCTTGAGCGTCTCGGCGTAGTGCAGGCGCAGGATCTCCATGT
>CAZQBJ010000135.1:0-225 GCA_964591465.1 uncultured Brevundimonas sp. | reverse complement strand
TTCTCGATCGCCGGCAGCACCTCGGACAGGGCCGGGATATAGCCGCCGGGGAAGATGTATTTGGCGATCCACGGCTGGGTCGTGTTGGGGCCGTCCTTGCGGCCGATCGAATGAATCACCGCCACCCCGTCGTCGGCCAGCAGCCGCGAGACGGCGTCGAAATAGGCCCGGTAGTTCGGCACCCCCACGTGCTCGAACATGCCGACCGTGACGATGCTGTCGAAC
>CAZQBJ010000134.1:0-6210 GCA_964591465.1 uncultured Brevundimonas sp. | reverse complement strand
CATATTGCAGGTTCAGCCCCCACTGGCTGCCGTCGCCCAGCAGCTGCTCGAAGCGCGGGGTGTCCTGCGGCGTGGAAATGAGCAGGATGTCGCGGATGCCGGCCAGCATCAGTGTGGCCAGGGGGTAGTACACCATGGGCTTGTCGTACACCGGCAGCAGTTGCTTGCTGATGGACAAGGTGGCCGGGTGCAGGCGCGTGCCGGAGCCGCCGGCCAGGATGATGCCTTTGCGTGTCGTCATAGGTGGAATTGATTATTTCTCGAGAATCTCGGTCAGCATGCGGTCAACGCCCACTCGCCAATCCGGCAGGTGCAGGCCGAATGCGCTGCGCAGTTTGGCAGTATCCAGCCGCGAATTGGCCGGCCGCCGCGCGGGGGTTGGAAATTCGCTCGTCGGCACCGCCGCGATGGCGTCTTCCGCCACTTTCACCGGCAGGCCGGCAGCGCGCGCCCGCCCGATTACGTGCCGCGCGTAGCCGTGCCAGGTGGTCTCGCCCGCCGGCGCGACATGGTAGGTGCCCGCCAGTTCTGGCTGCGCCATTACAGCACGCAGCGCGTGGGCTGTAATGTCGGCCAAAAGGTCGGCACCGGTGGGCGCGCCGTATTGGTCGTCGATCACCTTGAGCGCATCGCGTTCCTGTGCCAGCTTGAGCATGGTCTTCGCGAAGTTGTTCCCGCGTGCCGCATATACCCACGATGTCCGGAAAATCAGGTGCCGCCCGCCCGCCGTGCGAATGTTTTCCTCGCCCGCCAGCTTGCCCCGCCCGTACTCGTTCACGGGCGCCACCGGGTCGTCCTCGCGCCAGGGCGTCATGCCGCTGCCGTCGAAGACATAATCAGTGGAATAGTGCACCAGCCAGGCGCCCAGGCCGGCGGCCGTACGCGCCAGCAGGCCCGGAGTGACGGCGTTCACCGTCATGGCGGTCTGCGAATCGGATTCGGCTTTGTCCACCGCCGTGTAGGCGGCCGCGTTCACGATCACGTCGGGCGCCAGCGCCCGCACGGTGGCGGCGACGTCGGAAGGGCGGTTGAAGTCGGCACAGGGCCGGTCGTGCGTACCGAGCGCAATCACTTCACCCAGAGGCGCCAGGCTGCGCTGCAGTTCCCAGCCAAGCTGGCCGTTCTTGCCGAACAGAAGGATTCTCATGAAGGGTCCGAGGAAGGCGGTGCCGCCCAATGGAGTTATTCGTCAGGATCTAGGCGCGCAAGCCCGTTATCGTAACATTCACAGGCGGCATAGTTCGCATCCGGGCACCATGCGCGACGCCTGGCGGATGCCCGGCCCGCGCGGGCGGGCGATACAATCCCCTCGAATGCCGCAGCCTGTCCATTTGAAACGTCAATGAAGCCTCAGCCCAACTACATTCCAACTTTCGCTGAGCGTTACCCGATCGCCCTTCTTGCCGGGATCATCGATTTCCTGTTGATCGTCGCGGGCAGCTACGTGGCCCACTGGCTGCGGTTCAACGACTGGTTCATGCTCGACCACTACCTGGTGGCCACGCTGGTGATCGCGCTCGTGCTGGTCATGTGCCAGTTCATCATGGGCACCTACCTTTCCTGGCGCGGCCGTCACTTGTGGGCGCAGCTGGGCCGCATGTTCGTCGGGTGGCTGCTCGCGCTGGCCGTGGTCGCCAGCATCGCGGTGCTGCTCAAGGTGGCGGAAAACTATTCCCGCATCTGGCTGGTCAGCACGCTCACCGTGGCACTGGCGTTCGTCACCATTTTCCGCGTTTCCGTCTTCCTGTTTCTCAGGCAACTGCGCATGCACGGGCGCAACCTCAAGCGGGTGCTGGTCGTGGAAACGCAGAATGCGGCCGCACCCTTGCGGGCCATACTGGAAGATCTGCCAGAGCAGGGCTACACGGTGGCGTGCTTCCTGGCGCTGGGCGAAGACGAAGACAGGTACGACGAGCTGCGCCGGCAGGTGGCCGCGTGCGCGGTGCATGAAGTATGGCTGTGCCTGCCGCTCAACCAGGGCGAGGAGATCAAGCGGGTGATGTATGCCTTGCGCCACCATACCGTGGACATCCGCTACATACCAGACCTTGGCGACCTTCCCCTGCTCAATCACCGCATCAGCAGCATCGGCGGGCTGTACACGCTGGATATTTCCCGCAGCCCCATGGAGGGCCCGGCGCGCTTCATCAAGCGCCTGGAAGATTTGATATTGGGCGCCATTATCAGTGTGCTGATGCTGCCCGTGTGCGCCGCCATCGCGGTCGCCATCAAGCTCACCAGCAAAGGGCCGGTCATTTTCAAGCAGTACCGCATGGGCATCAATGGCCGGCGGTTCAAGGTCTACAAGTTCCGCTCCATGGAAGTGCACGAGGAAGCCTCGGGCCGGCTCACCCAGGCCCGCTTCGGCGACCCGCGCATCACCAAGCTGGGCGCCTTCCTGCGGCGCACCAGCCTGGACGAACTGCCCCAGTTTTACAACGTGCTGCAAGGGCGAATGTCGATTGTCGGCCCGCGCCCGCACGCCCTGGAGCACAACGAATACTACAAGGACATGGTGCAATCCTACATGCAGCGCCACAAGGTGAAGCCGGGCATCACCGGGTGGGCGCAGGTCAACGGCCTGCGCGGCGAAACCGACACCCTCGACAAGATGGAAAGGCGCGTGCAGCACGACCTCTGGTACATCGACAACTGGTCGCTGTGGCTGGATCTCAAGATCATCGCGCTCACGGTCTGGAAGGGCTTCATCAATGAGCAGCCCTGAAGGCATGACGGCCTCAGTCGGGCAAGCGCCGCGCCTCATGGTCCAGGTGGTGGTTCCCACCTATAACGGGGGGGCTGTCTGGCGTGCGGCGGCCGCTGCGCTTGCGCGGGAAGCGGCCGCCAGCCGCCATTCTGCCAGCGTATTGGTGGTCGACTCGCGATCCGCCGACGACAGTGCCGACATTGCCCGGCAGCACGGATTCGAAGTGAGGTATGTGGAACCGGCGGAATTCGACCACGGCGCCACGCGCAACGCGGCAGTCGACGGGCATGCTGATGTCGTGGTGTTCCTCACCCAGGATGCGATTGCCGAGGACGGCGCGCTCGATTCCCTGCTGGAAGCGTTCGCCTCAGAGCAAGTGGCGGTCGCCTACGGGCGACAGCTGCCTCACGTGGATGCAAACCCCATTGCGGCCCATGCGAGGCACTTCAACTACCCCGCCCAGGGTCATGTCGCGGGCCGGGCCGATATCCCCCACATGGGCATCAAGACGGCGTTCGTATCGAATTCCTTCGCGGCCTATCGCGTCAGCGTCTTCCAGGCGCTGGGCGGTTTTCCCGCGCGCAGCATACTGAGCGAGGACATGTTCCTGGCCGCCCGCGCGGTGCTCGAGGGGTACGACGTGGCCTACGTGGCGGAAGCCGCCGTGCGCCACTCGCACAACTATTCGCCGGCAGAGGAATTCCGCCGCTACTTCGACATTGGCGTGTTCCACGCCAGCAATCCGTGGATACTGCAGGCGTTCGGTGCGGCGGAAGGCGAAGGCGCGCGCTTCATACGCTCGGAATTGCAATGGCTGCGGCAACGGGCGCCGCTCTGGGCGCCGCGCGCCTTCATTCACAACTTACTAAAGTATGTTGGCTTTCGGCTGGGGCGGCTCCATCGCGCCTTGCCCACGCGCGCCTGCAAAGCCATGAGCATGCATCGCGCTTATTGGGCGCGACGGCACCCCGGTTCCCCGAACCGTTAAAATCCCTGTTCATTCAATGCCGCCCGCCCGAATGGGCCACTCATGTCGCTAATGTTACAAACGGTTGATTTCCCTGCCTGCAACGGCACAATGCGCCCGCTGGCAAAGGCGTTGGCGCGTGCCATCATTTGCGGCATGCTCGCGGGCGCCGTGCCGGCCATGGCGGCGGAGCCGGGCGCAGGGCCAACATGGAGTCTGCAGGCCCTTGAAGCCCTGAAAGCGGAAACGACGGTGCTCACGCTGGAGCAGGCATGGCGCCTGGCGGTGGAGAATTCGCCCGAATACCAGGCTGCGCTGAGTGGCCGCGCGGCGGCACAGACCGAGAAGCGGCAGGGAAGGGCGGCGTTGCTGCCCAATGTGCAGGCCGGCTACTACCGGGGGCGCATCCGCGGCGTGCAGCGGTCTCTTATCGCACCGGCCAATCTGGCCGAGGCGCGGCTCGACTACGACTCTGAAAACCTCTACGTGCAGCTGCGGCAGCCCCTCATCAATTTTGAGCGCTACGCCGGCTATCGCATCGGCCAGACGCGAGCGGCGGTGGGCGAAGCCGAGTTCCGTGCCACCGAAATGGAGCTTGCGCTGCGTTTGACGGAAGTGTATGTGCGCGCCGTCCACGCCCAGGAATCCCTGGCGCTGGTGCAGGCGCTGGCAGACTCGCTGGCGAAGCAGGCCGTGGCGCTGCGGGCCCTATACGAAAAGAACGAGGCCACGCGCATCGACGCACAGGAAGTAGAAGGCCGCTTGGCGCTGGCCAGGGCCGACGTGGTGCAGGCCGAACAGGAGCACGCGGTGGCCCTGCGCGAACTGTCTGCGCTGACAGGCGTTGAAGTGGGCGAGCTGCCGGCGCCATTGGAGCCGTTTCCCGAGGTGCCGTCGCCTTTCCCGCCATTGGAGCAATGGCTGGCATGGGTACGCGAACGCTCGCCAGCCATACAGCTGGCCCGTGAAGAGCGGCAACTGGCAAACGCGGAGGTATCGCGCGCGTCGGGCCGGCACCTGCCCAGCGTCGAGCTGGTGGCCGGCTGGACGCAGGCCGACAGCGAGAACCTTTCCACGCTCAGCCAGCGCTACGACACCTTCAATGTCGGGCTGAGCATGAGCATACCCATCTATTCCGGCGGCTACGACACCGCAGCGCATGCCCAGGCGCGCGCCCGGCTGCGCCAATCGGAACACGAGACTAACGCTGCCGAAGAAAGCGCAATGGCGGAAACCCTGAGACAGCACGCGAACGTGGTGGGCGGGCTGGACCGCGTGCGCGCCCTCGAACAAGCCGCCGAGGCGGCACAAGCGAACTTGCAGGCCGTTCAGCGTAGCCTGGCATTGGGCATGGCGAGCACCCTTGACACCCTGCGTGCCCGGGACCGCAGCCACGACGCCAGCCGCCGGCTGCTGCAGGCGCGGCTGCAGGTGATAAACGGCTATGCAGCGCTGTGCCTGCTGGCCGGCGACCCTGCCTGGGAAGCCTTGCTCACGACCACGGACTGGTTCACCAGCCACTGAGAAAACGCCCTCAAATTTAGTTGCATTGCAGCAAATGCAACGCCATGACAACATTGATATAATTTACGGCGTTGCTATAGTGCAACATCATGTAAGTTACCGGGGTGGAGCTTGCTTGCAACCAATGGTTTAATTCAAAATCCCTTGGGAGTACGCAGTTCGGCTGGGCTATGCCGCCAGACGCAGCCCGTTGCATTTATAGATTGTTGCCACGGATAACGTATACTGCCGTCCTGTGAACTAGTTCACTTATCACCTTTGGAGTTCTGAAAATGGCGAATACACCTGCCTGGTTCAACAAGGATTACTACCTGACCAGCAAGCTGGCCCAGCTTCGCGCCGCCGGCGAGACCAAGTACAACAACATCGTTGACGTCGCAGTCGCACTCGAGGCTGCAGGTTTCACTGCTTACGAGCACTTCCAACAGTACAGCCTGATCGAGCGCACCAGCCCGAACCCCGCATTCAACGCCACCGAGTACCTGAACGCCAAAGCTGCCCAGCTTGGCAACGGCGCTACCGCGGATTCCGTTGCCCTGGCCATTCGCGACGCCGGCATGAACCTGTGGGAACACTTCCAGACGTATGGCTGGAAGGAAGGTGTCAACCCCTCCAACAGCTTCGACGTCAAGAAGTACATGGAGTCCAAGCTGGCTCAGTTGCAAAAGGATGAGCCTGATGCGGGTTGGACGGCTGAAAAGCTGGAAGAAGTTTTCTCCAACGCCGGTATTGACCCCGTTTCGCACTACGACCAGTTCGGCAAGAGCGAAGAAGGCGTCGTGGTCTCGCCGGCGGAGAATCCCGTACCCTCGGATAGTCGTACGGACGGCGAAGTCTTCACGCTCACTGACAAGGTGGATACGTTCGTCGGCACCTCCGGCAACGACACCATCATCGGCACGCAAGGCGGCGCTACTAGCACCTTCAATACGGCCGACAGCATCGACGGCGGTGCCGGTATCGACACGCTGGCCGTTACTTTTGAAGGCACGGCTGCCGGCGCGCTCAACGC
>CAZQBJ010000133.1:0-6250 GCA_964591465.1 uncultured Brevundimonas sp. | reverse complement strand
AAACTCTCCGAGTTTCCCACATTCCAACAGGATAGCAATAGCAATTCTGATTGGAGTTCTTTAGTTTCGAATGTAGCTAGATAAGGGAAGATTACACCTTCAGCGCATTAAAGAAGCTCGGCGTTTAATGGACTCACAAACAAGGAATTATTAGTAACAATCTAATTTTTGATAAATATGTCGGCAAGCAACTTCATATCAATCCGCGCACCGCCAAAAAAGCAGCGGAATACATTGAAACAAAAAACCCCGCCGCAGTTTTTGGAAGGACGGCTGGCGGGGCATAGGCTCAATTTTCAAACAAATTAAAACCTTTACAAAATTATGAGAAACATATTGTTTTTTGCCGCCCTGGGTTGCTTTATTTTATCATGCAACCCTGATGAAGTGGTCAACAACCAGCCGACCGCTGCTAAAACGGAAACATCTCAAGATGTTAAAATTATCAATGGGGTACTACAATTTTCATCGAAACAGCATCTATTGAATGTAATACAGGAAATTGAAAAAATGGAAAACATGGAAACATGGTACAAAGGGACCGGATTTCGCTCATTATTGCAACGCCAGAACGAGCTGAAAGAGGCAGACTTGGACCGTGTAGCGAATTCAGGAGACTTAGGGAACCTGGATGAAGTACTGTTTTTCAGAGACGACAATGGTGAATTGGTATTGAGTAAGATCGTCGAAGACCCACGTTTTGCCGCAGTTTTAAGTGAGAAGAGCTTCGTGATTGTGGAAGATGTTGTTTACCACATCGGACATAAAGGGGTTGCGTACATTCCGGTAGCCAACCGTAAAGACGTCCTGGATCGCTTCTTGGAAAATCCTTCTATGGAAGGGGCTTCTTTTGAAAAAACTGAAGCCGAATACTTCCGAAGCGCGCGTACATCGGCCACAAATGACAATACCATCATAGATCCCTATAACAGTAAACGACGTATTGTCGCAGAGTTTGTCCGGCACAATTCAATCGTTTACATCTCTCTGGTGGTAAAAGTCCGCTATCAAAAGAAGAACTGGATCGGTTGGAGCGGTACGAATTGCTATTCTATGAATTTTAGCGCTAACGGTGTCTTTATGGAAGCAGGAGTACCTTTTCCTTTCAGCGGTTCACGGTCGGGATCAAACGTTGAAGAAATCAGCATGTTTGTAAGTGAAGTCTATAACCTTAGCCTGGATTGGGTTTGGGCCAATGGAAGCGGAAGCTTCAGAGGCGGTTCTGGTGACCCAAGCAGCACGAGCTTTACCTTTTGAAAGGATGGAGGTTTAAAAACAAGCGTTGTTGAAAGCACAAATAGTCAGTAGAGGTATTTTCTTCTACTGACTGTTTGTTAAAAAAAGTCATAGTAAATACGTGTTAAGATTTATAAAATGATTGCCAGAAAAATAATTGTCATCTATTGCGTAGCACTATTTTGTATTACCGGATGCCGTGACCGCGAGGTCACTATTGAGCTTCCTTATGAGGGTGACAGGCTGGTCTTGTGGGGTAAGCTTGAAGCAGGGAAACCTGCAAAGCTGCTGGTAAGAAGGACTTTTCCGGCATCTGGTGTTATTCCTGAACAAACAGCGGTTACGACCGCCCGTGTAGACCTGTTTAGAAACGGGACTTTTTATGCCCGGCTTTTCCCTTCCAAAGAGGAAAGCGGAATCTACGCTTCAGATAGTCTTATCCTTGCAGGTCAGACCTACGTCGTCAGGGTAGAAATGGAAGGTTTCCCGACAGCAGAGTCGGATAGTGTACGGGTTCCGGCCTCACAGCCCGAGCTGCGGTATGAGCGGGAAGCTGACGTGCCGGGAACCACTCTGCCATTTGTACCGCAGGATCAAATCAGCCTCTATTTCCAGGCTCGGCAAGACCTTGTTAATACGTATGTTGCTGTCGGCTTCCTGGCTATTTATAAAGACGCTGCCATCCCGTCAAATTGGCCGTCTGCAGATAACATCGTGTTCAATGAGCAGGACTGTCATGCCTGGGTAAGCGATCCGGACCAAGAGTTCGGAAAGCTTTTTTTGATGAATGGTGCATGCATTCCGGCGGAATCTGCGGTTCGTTTTTCGGTAGCCACGGGGAATTTCTCCAAACCACCCAATAGCCAGGGGGAATATGATAGGGCGGAACAATTGACCATGCTGCTTGCAACGGTAAGCGGGGAGTGGTTCAATTACAGCCAGGTTGAAGGCCGACAGCCTGAAGGACTTGATCACCTGGTATTGCCTCCGCAGGTAGCATACAGCAATATCCGCAACGGGTACGGCATCGTCTATGGAATTAATACAGTCCGCATTCCCCTTAAATAAATGAAAAGAGTTATTAACATTATTTTCTTAACCTGGGCTTTGTGCGGAGCAATTTTTGCTTCAGGCCAAAAGGTTACAGTGAGTGGCCAGGTCAGGGACCAGGACAGCGGAGAACTGCTTAATGGTGCAGTTGTGTGGGATAGTCTTTCGGCCTCCGGCTCCATTACTAATACCTATGGCTTTTTCAGCCTTACTTTAACCCAGCGGCCGAAAACGTTACGGTTCAGTTATGTGGGATACCAAACCTACTATCTTCACATGGACGATGAGGCCTTGACAGGGGCTCTTGACATCCGCTTAAAGCGCGCCACCGAACTGGATGAAGTGATTATAAAAGCAGATAAAGTACCTCATATCTCCGGGAACCCGCTGTCTTTACAGATTGGGGAAATCCGTAACATGCCGACCCTGCTGGGGGAAGCTGATGTGCTGAAGGCATTCAGCTTCACGCCAGGTGTTTCAACAGGCAATGAAGGAAGCGCCGGGTTGTATGTCCGGGGCGGAACCCCGGATCAGAACCTGATTTTACTTGACCAGGTACCGGTGTATAATGTAATGCATCTGGGCGGCTTTTTTTCCGTATTCAATACTGCTTCTCTGAAAAGTGCAGATCTATATAAGGGCGCTTTTCCCGCCCGGTATGGCGGGCGCCTTTCATCGGTTATTGACATTACTATGAAAGAAGGAAACAACCAGAGATTTGCGGGAGAGCTGGGGTTGGGACTCCTGAACCAAAGCCTGACTCTGGAAGGACCGATCGTCAAAAACAAAGCTTCCTTTATTGTATCTGGCAGAGTCTCCACGCTGGGACTGAGTACATTGCTTACCAAAAAGAGGAGTGGAAACGGGGCCGGAGAAGATTACACCTATAAATTCCATGATCTGAACGCCAAATTGAATTACCAGCTAAACAAAACCGATCATGTTTATATAAGTTTCTATAATGGTTTTGACCGATTTAAATATGAAGAATGGCTGCGTACCGACAAGAATGACGTCTCTACCGCGGTGGGTAACAATTGGGGGAATGTAACCGGAACGATGCGGTACAGCAAAATGCTTTCTAGAAAACTCTTTTCGCGGGCAGCTCTGATCTATTCTCAATATACAAGCGAGTTTACCAACGACTTCAGTGATAGTGACCAGGGAGGAAGTCCGGAAAGCTTCTACCGGTACACGGATACGAAAGTGACCGATCTTGGAGCGAAAATTCAATTTGACTACTTTCCCACCAGCGCTATTGAAATGCGGATAGGAATCGATTATACACGGCACCTTTTTACGCCCTTTCAGACCTCCACCAATTATAGCCATCTACAGCCAAATCCTGGAAGCAGTGCTATCAGGGCTTTTCAAACCGACTTTTTTCTTGATGCCGACATTACGCTCACCCGAAACCTAATTCTTAATGCCGGTGGCCGGTATACAGTGTATAAAGTAGCGGGCAGGAGCTTCCACAATCTTGAGCCCCGCCTTGGGCTAGGATGGAGCTTTACCGATCAATGGAAACTTACCGGGAGCGCGACTGTGATGAACCAATATCTGCATTTACTTGTGAACAACGGGTATGGTTTTGCATATGATGCCTGGCTGCCATCCACGGCATTGGTACCGCCTTCCAGAGCCAGGCAATGGTCTGTCGGCCTTAGCCGGAAGCTAACCAGGCCTGAGCTTGAAATCTCGCTGGAATATTATCAGAAGCGAATGAATAATATGATTGACTACCCGGACGGTACCAATTTCACGGGCCTGCTGGCGGATGCCTGGGATAATATTGTTGCCAAAGGAGGTTTGGGCCGGGGATCGGGGCTTGAAATGATGGTGCAAAGAAATGAGGGTAAACTCAAAGGGAGGGTCTCTTACACACTGGCAAAGAGTGAGCTTAAGTTTGACCTGGTCAACAATGGTCAGTGGTACCCGATGAAATATGACCGTCGCCATAACTTCAATCTGTCGGCCAGCTATGCACTCAGTAAGAAATGGAGCCTTAACACCACTTTTATCTACCAGACAGGGCACGCTGTAACTTTACCCCAGGGAGCGCTGCTTTCCCAGGACGGCAGCGAACCGCGCTTGATTTATAGTCAGCGAAACAAGGGGCGGATGCCCGCTTTTCACAAGCTGGACCTGGGTGTAACCCGATCAGGAATACTGTGGGATAAGTACCGTACGACACTTGGCTTGGGTGTGTACAACGCATATAACCGGGCCAATCCGTTGTATCTTGATTTTAGCATAAAAAACAATACACAAACCGGTCAGGCTTCCATGATTGTTAAACAATATTCACTTTTTCCCATACTTCCATTTGTAAACTATTCAATTCACTTCTAATTTCCCATGCTATGTTCAATCTTCAGTATTATCTTTACCTTTCTATGCTGCTATTTTCACTGACGGTGAAAGGGCAGGGCATCAGCTTTTCTCAAACCTATTCCACTGCTAAGCCAGAACAGATTCTTCAGAGGGGTAATTTCATTGCTGCTCTGGATGGGCTGGGTGCAGTAACGAACAGTATGTACAGAAAAAGGACCTACGGCTCAATAGCTCCTTCAGCGGGCTACTTCATAGCAGACAGACTGGCAGCAGGAGTCCGTTTGTCCTACGGAAAGGATGGGGTCGGTAAGAAGGAAGGTATCCCATTAGGAACTTCGGTTTTAGAGTATAGCCATCGCTCTCTGGCTCCTGAGCTTTTTTTGCGGTACTATGTTACTCGTTATCGGATAAAGCCTTTTATTCAGTTGTCAACCGGATATAATTTTCAGTGGGGAGAAACTGAAAATAGTAATGGCAGCAGGCGGACGGTCAGCGCCTCCAACGCGATAGGGAATGCGCAAGGCGGTCTGTTCTTTCTTTTAGGGAAAAGATTATCTATTGATGTAATGTATAGTCAACGTATTTTTAGCAAATCCAGCTTAAATGACGCCAATGAGAAAACAAAACTTCGGCTGGGTCTATCGTGGAATTTCCACTAAAGAATAAGTACAATATTATAAGTAATGAGCAAGCAAAAAGACGAAGTATTGGGGCATAAGGGCGCAGATGAAAAACGTCCGGTAAGCGGGAAGCGTAAGAAAGCCATATCCGGGCCCATTCGGGATAAGGCCAGGACAATGAAAACCGTAAAGGAGGCCTTCCGCAGGGTATTTATTAAAAAAGGGTACAGCGGATTAACCGGCGCGAATGTTGCCGAAGAAGCTGGCGTGCACCCAAGCTTGATCTCGAGCTATTTTAAAGGAATCGATACGCTCAGCGAGGCCTACATTATGGAGCAGGATTTCTGGAACATGGCTGATAAGAAAATGATCAAGCGGATGCTCACAAAACCTGAAAGTATAGGAAGAGAACAAATTACAGCACTGTCGCAAGGACAGCTGGAAAGGATGGTTGAGGACCGGGAGCTGCAGCAAATTATACAGTGGGAAATTGCTGAAAAGAACCGGGTCCTGAGAAAGCTGGCCGACAAGAGAGAGGAAATTGGCGAACAGCTTTTCGGGATCATTGAACCGGACTTTCTAAATGCCGGTGTGGATATCAGGGCTAAGCTTGCCCTTCAGATAGCGGGTATTTATTACCTGGTTTTACATGCAACTACGAACGGCAGCTTGTTTTGCGGTCTGGACCTGAATACGACCGAAGACGTAGCCCGATTGCGCAAGGTCCTGGAAGATAACGTCAATGCTATATACGCGGAGGCAAAGGTGGACAAATAACCGCTGATCTGACCGGCCCTAAAATATACCTTTGTACTTTCAAGACCTGGGTATGCGTCATCGACAGGGTAAAGGAGGCTGTCTAAAAAGTCACTCTCATAGAAAAAGTCCCGTTTTAAGGCGGGACTTTTTTCTTTTTGTCCCTATAAATTAGTAACTTATAGGTACTTATGACAATGAGACCAAACTTACGCTTTAAAGCGCTGCCAGCCAATAGCCCGAGCCTATTTCCA